>NZ_JBFBNR010000017.1:0-124109 GCF_040687675.1 Kitasatospora sp. NPDC056731 | reverse complement strand
CTGGGATTGAACCAGTGACCCCTACCGTGTCAAGGTAGTGCTCTCCCGCTGAGCTAATCGCGCCTGGTGTGGCGGTCTTGCAGCAGACCCCGAAGGGCCCGACGTGCGCGATACTGGGATTGAACCAGTGACCCCTACCGTGTCAAGGTAGTGCTCTCCCGCTGAGCTAATCGCGCCTGGTGTGGCGGTCTTGCAGCAGACCCCGAAGGATCCGACGTGCGCGATACTGGGATTGAACCAGTGACCCCTACCGTGTCAAGGTAGTGCTCTCCCGCTGAGCTAATCGCGCGGGGAGGTCTTCCGGCCGGAACCGGTCGAACCTCTCGGAGGTGGAGACGGGATTTGAACCCGTGTACACGGCTTTGCAGGCCGTTGCCTCGCCTCTCGGCCACTCCACCAGGCAACACACGAAGAACGATCTTACACTGTTCTCCATCGAGCGGACGACGAGATTCGAACTCGCGACCCTCACCTTGGCAAGGTGATGCTCTACCAACTGAGCCACGTCCGCCTGTCTCCCGGGACCTTCACCGCTTTTCTTCGGCTGCGCTCCCTGGCGACGTGTTGAACTCTAGCGGATTCCTGGGCCAGCTAAAAATCCGTTCCCGCAGCGTGCCGATGGGATGCCCGCCGAGCGCCTCCCCGCCGACCCCTCGACCCGGCCACCGGCCGCCACCTGCGGCGCTTCCGGACGATCATCCGCAGGCCACCCGGCGCACACCCGCGCGACGCCGGGCGCTGCTCACACCCCCGCGTGACACCCCCGCGCCGGGCCCGCACCCCCGACCTACACTTCAGGCACCGCCGCCCAGGACCACCGCGCAGGAGAACCGTGTCCGGCCCCACCGAACCCAGCACCCCGCTCGCCCGCTTCGGCGGCCGCCTGGCCACCGGCCTGCGCGACGTCACCTCGGACCCGGCGGCCCTGGACTCCACCGGCTACTGGGCCGTCGCCTACGACTTCGAGGGCCGGCTGACCTGCGCCCGCTTCGACGACGTCCGCCCCGCCCCCGCGCCGCCCTCGGGCGCCGGCTGGCGCGGACCGGAGGCCGGCGACTGGCACAGCTCCCTGGACCGCTCCGCCTACACCGCGGGCGTACGCCGCATCCGCGAGCACATAGCCGCCGGCGAGGTCTACCAGGCGAACCTCTGCCGCGTGCTGTCCGCACCGCTGCCCGACCCGGCCCGCAGCGACGTCGACGCCCTCACCGGCCTCCTCGCCCACGGCAACCCCGCCCCCTACGCCGGCACCATCCGCCTGCCCGGGCACGGCGTCGAGATCGCCACCGCCTCGCCCGAGCTGTACCTGCGCCGCACCGGCCGCACCGTCTCCTCCGGCCCGATCAAGGGCACCGGCCGCACCGAGGACGACCTCCTCGACAAGGACCACGCCGAGAACGTGATGATCGTCGACCTGGTCCGCAACGACCTCGGGCAGGTCTGCGCGACCGGCAGCGTCACCGTCCCCGACCTGTGCGCCGTCGAGAAGCACCCCGGCCTGGTCCACCTGGTGTCCACGGTCGAGGGCACGCTGCGCGAGGGCGCCGGCTGGCCCGAGCTGCTCGCCGCCACCTTCCCGCCCGGCTCCGTCACCGGCGCCCCCAAGTCCAGTGCCCTGCGGATCATCGACGCCCTGGAGACCGCCCCGCGCGGCCCGTACTGCGGCGCCGTCGGCTGGGTCGACGCCGACCGCGGCGAGGGTGAACTCGCCGTCGGCATCCGCACCTTCTGGCTCGACCGGACCGACCCCGAGGCGCCCGTGCTGCGCTTCGGCACCGGCGCCGGCATCACCTGGGGCTCCGACCCCGACCGCGAGTGGGCGGAAACCGAACTGAAGGCCGCCCGCCTGGTCGCGATAGCGTCGGGCAGCGACACCGTCCTGACGGGGGCATGAACCGCCCCGCCCCCACCCCGCGCCCAAGGAGCAGCCCTCGATGCAGAACCCGACCACGAGCTGGGTCAACGGGGCGCTCGTCGACTCCGCCGACGCCGCCGTCTCGGTCCTCGACCACGGACTCACCACCGGCGACGGGGTGTTCGAGACCCTGAAGGCCACCGACGGCCGGGCCTTCGCCGTCACCCGGCACCTCGACCGGCTCACCCGCTCCGCCCGCGGCCTCGGCCTGCCCGACCCGGACCACGACCTGGTCCGCGAGGCCTGCGCCCAGGTCCTCGCCGCCAACCCGGCCCCGCTCGGCCGCCTGCGCGTCACCTACACCGGCGGCACCTCCCCGCTCGGCTCCGAGCGCGGCACCGCCGGCCCCACCCTCGTCGTCGCCCTCGGCGCGATCAACCGCCGCCCCGACGAGACCGCCGCCGCCGTCGTCCCGTGGCGCCGCAACGAGCACAGCGCCGTCGCCGGGCTCAAGACCACCTCGTACGCCGAGAACGTCGTCGCCCTGGCCGCCGCCCACCGCGCCGGCGCCTCGGAAGCCCTGTTCGCCAACACCGTCGGCCTGCTCTGCGAGGGCACCGGCTCCAACGTCTTCGTCGTCCTCGGCGGCCGCCTGCTCACCCCCACCCTCGCCTCCGGCTGCCTGGCCGGCATCACCCGGCAGCTGGTCGTCGACTGGTGCGGCGCCGAGGAGACCGACCTGCCGCTCAGCGCCCTCCAGGACGCCGACGAGG
Organism: Kitasatospora sp. NPDC056731; assembly: GCF_040687675.1. Lineage (NCBI taxonomy): Bacteria > Bacillati > Actinomycetota > Actinomycetes > Kitasatosporales > Streptomycetaceae > Kitasatospora > Kitasatospora sp. NPDC056731. Next base: position 121,481 of record NZ_JBFBNR010000017.1, on the reverse strand, counting down.
TCTTCCTGACCTCCACCACCCGTGACGTCCAGGCCGTGACCCGGGTGGACGACCGCGAGCTGCCCGGCATCGGCCCCGTCACCGCCAAGGCCATGGCCGTCTTCGCCGAACGCAGCGGCGACGACCTCGACCCGTGATCCCCGCAACGGCAACCCGGGCATAGGGGCCCGGGCGCGGGGAAGGGACCACCACATGACCACGACGCTGCGCCCCGAGGGCCCGGAGACACCCACCGACGCCGGCGGCCGCACCAGGCGCTGGCAGATCTGCGCCAACGGTCGCCAGGTCGGCGCGCTGCGCACCACCGCCATCCCGCACGGCAGCCAACTCTGGGGCGAGATATCGGAGTTGGAGGTCAGAGAAGGCCGCGGTCGGGGCCGCGGCACGTTCGGCGCGCTGGCCGCGGAGGAGGTGCTGCGCAACTGGGACTGCACCCGGGTGGACGCCAACATCCCCGAGACGGCGCGGATCGCCCGGGGGCTCGCCACCACCCTCGGCTACACCGAGCGGATGCGGAACCTGGCCAAGCGGCTGACCGCCGCCCCCGCCCTGCCCGCCGGCATCACCGCCGACCGGATCGAGCCCCCTGAGTTCCAGGCCTGGCTCGACCGGGCCGCGCGGGGCTACCTTCGCTCGCTCGTGGAGTCCGGGCTCAGCGAGGAGCAGGCCCGCGCCCGATCCCAGCTGGACCACCAGCGCCAGCTCCCGCAGGGCGCCGACAGCCCCGGCGTCGCCCTGCGCCGCCTGCGCGCGGACGGCGAAGCCGAGCCGCTCGGCTCGCTCTGGGTGGACTTCCACCGGCGCGACCTGCCGAACGGAGGGCCGCTCGCCTGGGTGATGACCGTCGAGGTGTCCCCGGCCCACCGGGGCCGGGGACACGGCCGCACGCTGATGCTGCTCGCCGAACGCGAGTGCCTGGCCGCCGGCGTGCGCGACCTCGGCCTCAACGTGTTCGCCGGGAACGAGGTCGCGATCCGCCTCTACGCCTCGCTCGGCTACCGGGTCACCAACCGCATCTACGGAAAGCCGCTGTGACCCGACGTGACGTCAGGAACCCGCCGCCGCCGCCTCGATGGCGGCCACGATGCGGTCCCGCAGGCCGTCCTGGCTCTGCCCGCCGTCCAGCCGCTGCCCGCCGATCACGTACGTCGGCGTGCCGGTGACCCCGATCGCCCGGCCCTCGGCCTGGTCGGCGTCCACGGTGAGCATGTGCCGGCCGTCGATCAGCGCGGTGTCGACCTCCTCGGCGTCCACCCCGACCGCCCGGGCCACCTCCAGCAGCACCTGCTGCCCGCGGGCGTCCAACTCCTCGACCCGGGCCAGCAGCGCCTCCACGAACGGCCAGCCCAGCCCCTGCGCGAACGCCTCCTCGGCGGCCTCCGCGGCCGCGTAGGCGTGCTTGTGCTTCTCCAGCGGGAAGTGGCGGACCTCGACGGGCAGTGCGTCGCCGTACCGCGCGCGCAGCGCCCGTACGTCGTCCAGCGCGGTGCGGCAGTCCGGACACTGGAGGTCGCACCAGAACTCGAGCCGGGGGAGGGAACCATCGATCATTCCCCCAGTGTTTCACTAGTGGGCGCCCGCTCCGGCCGACGGTGCGCCCCTGCGAAGGCCGACAGGGAGGCAGTGATGACCAGGACGACCGGAAGCGAAGGAGTACTGCCGTGCTGACGGCGGCGATCAGCTTCGCGCTCACGGCGGGCGGGGTGGCCGTGGCCGGCCTGCGGGCCTACCGGCGGCGGTTCCTGTCCGCGACCCGCTGGTTCGCGGTGGCCCTGGTGCCCGCCGGGCTCTACCTGACCGGCCTGTTCCCGGTGGCCCGGACGATCGGCAGCGAGTTCGCCGACTGGGCGACGAGGCTGGTGTTCGACCCCCGGGTCTGGACCGGCATCGTGCTGCTCGGCCTCTCCGCGCTCCTGCTGGTGACGACGCGCTGGCTGGGCCGTCGGGGCGCCGTGGACGCCGCGCCGGACCGCCCGGCGGCCGCCGGTGCCGCGCCCGAGCGCCCGGCGGTGGCCGCCACGCCGCCGAAGAAGCCAGCGACGGGCAAGCCCGCGGGGGTCAAGCGGGACGACGGCCTCGGCGACTTCTCCGACATCGAGGAGATCCTCCGCAAGCGCGGCATCTGAGCGGCATCCGAACGCGGCACTCGAACGCGGCATCCGAACCCCCGCGGGGGTCGGCGTCAGGCGGAGGGCACGGCCTCCGCCGAGCGCTGCCGTGCCCGGTAGGCGGCGACGTGCAGCCGGTTGCCGCAGGTGCGGCTGTCGCAGTAGCGCCGGGAGCGGTTGCGGGAGAGGTCCACGAAGACCCGGGCACAGTCCGGTGCCTCGCACCGGCGCAACCGCTCCCGCTCGCCCGCCATCAGGATGAAGGCCAGCGCCATGCCCAGCTCGGCGGCGAGGTGGTCGCCGAGCGCGGCGTGCGGCGCGAAGTAGTGGATGTGCCAGTCGTGGTGGTCGTGGTTGGTCAGCCGCGGCGTCGTACCGGCGGCCGCGACGATCCGGTTGACCAGTTCGGCGGCCTCGGCGGTGGACTCCGTCCCGAACACCTCGCGCAGCAGGGTGCGCAGCTCGTGCACCTTGCGCAGGTCGTTCTCGGTCAGCGAGTCGATCTCGCTGATCTCCTGGCCGACCACGAAGGCGTCCAGTGCGGCCACGTCCGGCAGCCGCTCGGTGCCGCACACCTCGGGCGCGGTGTTGAGCAACTCGACGAGGATGCTCAGTGCGCACTCGGTGTCATGGGTGATCAGCACGTTGGGGACTCCTCGCGCAGGGGACTCCGGAACCCCGCGTCCACGGTTACCCCAGACCATACCGGGCCTTGTGGCGGAAGGGCGGTGGGTTCTTTCGAAGGTGCGTACGGATTCCGTCAGAGTGCCGTGGAGCGGACGGCGTCCGGGCGGCCGGGCCCGCGAAGGACCCCCCGAAATGCCGACGGCGCCCGGCAGCGAGGCCGGCCACCCGTATGGATGGCCGGCCTCGTTGCCGGGCGCCTGCGGTGTCGCGGGCCCGCTCCGGTGGGATCGGGCCGCCCACCGGCCCCGAGGCCGCGTCGCGCGCGGCTGAGTGCTGCCGTGCCCCCGAGTAGGACGGCAGCGGTGACGGCAGGAGGTACCACCCCGCCGATGGCGGGGCGTGACCGCCTCCGGGCGGGATCAGCTTTCGGCGAGGATGTGGGACAGCTCCCGGTCGAGGTCGAAGTGGCGGTGTTCGGTGCCGGGTGGCACCGCGGCGTCCGTCCGCTTGAGAAATGACTCAAGCGCCCGGGCCGGGGCTTCCAGCAGGGCTTCTCCTTCCGGAGAGCTCAGCGCGATGCAGACCACCCCTTGCCCGTGGCTGCGGGACGGCCAGACCCGGACGTCGCCGGTACCGGTCGGTCGGTGCAGCCCCTCCGCGAGGAGATCTCGGGCGAACACCCACTCCACGGTCTCGTCGGCGCCCGTGTGGAACGTGGCGTGCACGGCGTAGGGGTCGGCGGTGTCGTAGCGCAGGCCCGCGGGGACGGGCAGTGAGGACTCGCTGGACACGATGAGGCGCAGGTGCAGCTCGCAGCTGACCGTGGTGTTCATAAGCGCCATGGCCTTTCGCTCAGTGTGCGCTCGGGGAATCGCACGTCGGCGAACGGACCATCCCACCCCCAAGCCCGATGTAAACCCCTCTGTCCCGATTCGGGCGCGAGTCGTACCCCTTACGGCGCATTGCGGAATCATCCCGGAGTGGCCCGGTCGGGCATTACCGGGCCGCTTCTTGGTTAGTTTCCTGGCATGACTGTGCGAAACGACAAGACGGCCAAGAACACGGGATCGGGTGAACCGGTCACGTCGGATGACGCGGCCGGCTCCCGCGCCCCGGCGTTCGTCCGCCGCTCGCGGCCGCTGCACCTCACCTGGCAGGTGGCGATCTTCCTGGCCGGCCTCGCCGCGGTCGTCCTCGGCGTGATCATGCTGCCGCTGCCCGGCCCCGGCTGGGTGGTGATCTTCCTGGGCATGGGGGTCTGGGCCACCGAGTTCGACTGGGCCCGGCTGGTGCTGCGGTGGAGCCGCCGCAAGGTCGCCGAGGCCGCCCGGCGGGCCATGGACCCGCGGGTGCGCCGCCGCAACCTCACCGTCACCGCCATCGGCCTCGCCGCGGTCGTCGGGATCGGCGGCTGGTACTTCGCCCGCTACGGCCTGGACGTCCCCTGGACGGCGGGCGAGAGCTGAGCCGCCCGGGGCCGGGGGCCGCCGTGACCAGGGTGTTCGGACCACCCTCCGGGATGCGGTAATGTTTTCCCTGCACCCGGGCGATTAGCTCAGCGGGAGAGCACTTCGTTCACACCGAAGGGGTCACTGGTTCGATCCCAGTATCGCCCACCGGAATGCATTGTGATACGTGAGGCCCAGCCGATTATCGGCTGGGCCTCACGTGTATTTCCGGAATCCATCCGAAGAACGATCCGGAATGCGGCTGAGGCTCAGTCATCTTCCGCGTGGAGCGCGAGTTCTGCGGATGCGCCAGCAGTACCCGGAAGGGGCGAGTTGTACGACGACCGCCAAATGGTGCTACTGTTCTTCTCGTTGCCCGGGCGATTAGCTCAGCGGGAGAGCACTTCGTTCACACCGAAGGGGTCACTGGTTCGATCCCAGTATCGCCCACCGGACAGCACGCAGGCCCTGACCAGGAAACCGGTCAGGGCCTGCGGCGCGTTCGGGGCCGGCACTCGCGGGCATCCGCCGGCCGCCGCTACGCCGCCGCCTCGCAGCCGTGCTCGGGCTCCAGCCGGCGGCCGCAGCCGCACCGGGCCGGCCGCAGCGGCCAGGACAGGTCCACCCGCTCCGGCGTCCCCGACCGGTCGAACCAGTTCTGCAGCCCCCGCGCCTGCGCCGCGTGCCAGACCGCCTGCCGCAGGTGCAGCTCCGCCGCCGTCAGCCCGCCCAGCGCCGCCGGGTAGCGGGCGCCTATCCGCCGGGTCAGCGCCAGCGCCGCCGTCGCGTCCGCCGCCGCGTCGTGCGCCCCGGCCAGCTCCACGCCGTAGTGCGCGCACAGGTCGGTCAGCGTCCGACGGCCCTTGCGGTAGCGGTCCACGTGCTTGTCCAGCACTCGCGGATCCAGCACCACCAGCCCGGCCGTGCCCACCCCGTCGGTCAGCGTCAGCCCGTGATGGCGGCGCAGCTCCCGGTCCAGCAGCGTCAGGTCGTACGGCGCGTTCATCACCACCACCGGGCGCCCGGCCCTCGCCTGGTCCGCCAGCGCGCGGGTGACCTCCGCCACCACCGCGCCGACCGGGCGCCCGTGCGTCCGGGCGTGCTCGTCGGTGATGCCGTGCACCGCCCGGGCACCGTCCGGGATCGGGATGCCCGGATCGGCGAGCCAGGTGGTGGTCTGCACCGGCCGACCCGGGGCGAGTTGGACGACCAGGGCGGCCGAGACGATCCGATCGGTCTCGACGTCCACGCCGGTGGTCTCGGTGTCGAAGGAGGCGAGTGGGCCGGTGTACCAGTGCTGCTGCATGACTGCCCCTCAGGCGAGCGTTCCGCGCGCCCGGTTGATACCCGGTTCTGACACCCGTTCAACCGTTTGGCGCAAGCCCGACCGGGGATCCTGCCCGTGGGCCCGTCGTTCCGATCCGGACGGGCCCGGAGCAGGGGGAGGCCACGGGGCGATGGCACTGACGCAGCCGCAGCCCGAGGGGGCGGCGGCCGTTCTACGGGGGAACCTGGCGGTCACCGCCTGCATGGAGACGCTGCAGGTCGGCTACCTGCACGCGGTCGCCGCCGCGGCCGGCTGCTCGCTCTCCCAGCCGTTCCCGGACAACGGGATCGACTGGCAGGTCAGCCACGGCTCCCGGGCGCACGAGGTGGACGACGAGGTCACCATCAAGATCCAGCTGAAGGCCACCCAGCAGATCGCGGCCGATCCGACCGGGCCGTTCTTCAGCTTCACCCTCGACAACGACCACCTGCGCAAGCTCGCCCGGGCGAGGGTCGCCGTGCCGCGCATCCTGGTCGTGATGCTGCTGCCACGGCGGGTCGACCGCTGGCTGCACGCCCGTCCGGACGCGCTGGAACTGCGGCACTGCTGTTACTGGGTCAACCTGGCCGGCCACCCGGTCACCGGACAGCGGCGCACCAACGTGCGGGTCCCCACCGGCAAGGTCTTCGACGACCGCGCGCTCTGCGACATCATGGCCCGGGTCGGCGCGGGTGGCAGCCCGTGACCGCCCGCCCCGGTCCCGGCCCCGGCAGCGAGGAGCAGCACCCATGACACCGCCGCACGCACCCGGCGAGCCGGTCCAGGCCCTGCCCGACCCCGCCGCCGTCGACCCGGCGGTGCTCGCCACCCTGCTCGCCCGGCACGGCTGGGTCCGGCGCGGCGGCCCCGCCGCCCGCTACGGCCGCTGGACGCCGCCCGACGACGAGTCCGGCACCAGCGTCCTCGTCCCCGCCGGGGACGGCTTCGACGACGCCGTCGACCTCCTCGCCGACGCCGTCACCGCGCTGTCCCGCTCCTCCACCCCGTCCGCCCGCGCCATCCTGCTCGCACTCGCCGTCCCCGGCGACGAACTGCGCTGGCACCGGGAGCCGGCCGGCCCCGCCGAGGCCGCCACCTGGGACGACGCCGAGCGGCTCCAACGGGCGGCCCGCGCGATGCTCGCCGCCGGGGCCAAGGCCGGCCGGGCCACGGCCGCCTACTTCGGCGCCCGGCTGGACGCCCACGCCGGGGACTTCCTGGACCGCGTCCTGGTCGTCGAGCAGGGCGCGGCCCTCACCGCCTACACCCCCGCGCCCGAGGGCCGGGCCGCCGTCACCACCCTGGTCCGCGCCCTGGAGGCACTGCGCGACGCCGTCGACTACCGCCGGGTCAGCGGGGGGCCCGAGGCCTTCGAGAACGCCGTCCAGGCCGGAGTCAGCCGGGAACTCGTCCAGTCCGTGGAGGACCTGGTCCGCGGCGCGACGGCGACCAGGCTGACCGTCGCCTGGTCCGCCACTGCAGGGACCCCGGGCGGCTTCGGGGACCGCCGGGTCGTCCTCGACTTCTCGCCCGGCGACCTGCCCGCCCTCACCGAGGCCGCCGAACTGCTCGAACGGATCGAGCCCGCCGTCGCCGTCACCGTCGTCGGCGTGGTCGTCCGGCTCAAGCGCGCCGACCCGGCCGGACCGGGCGCGGTGCGGCTGCGCGTCCTCGGCGGCGCCGAAGTCCGCGAACTCAAGCTCCGCCTGCCCGACCCCGACTACCGGCTCGCCGCCGAGGCCCACCTCGCGGGCCTGCCGGTCCGGGTCGCCGGCCGGCTGGAGAGCCGCGGCGGCTTCCGCCGGCTCACCCGGCCGCAGGGCCTGGAACTGTGCGGCTGGGAGGACGCCGACCGCGAGCGGCTGCTGAAGTCCCTCGGGGAGGGACTCGGCGAAGAACTCGGCGAAGAGCTCGACGGAGGCCTCGGGGAAGGGGGAGAGGGGGCGTAGGTGCGCGGCCGGGTCGACGCGCTCGGTACCATCGTCACGCGCAGCGCAGTGTTGCGTCCTCTGAATCCAGCACGTCAGGAGAGACCGGTGACGGACGTCCGGGTAATCATCAACCGCGAACCCGATCGGGAAGAGCGCGTGGTGACCACGGGCACTACGGCCGCCGAGCTCTTCGCCGACGACCGCTCGATCATCGCCGCCCGCGTCGGCGGCCAGCTCAAGGACCTTGCGTACGCCGTCCAGGACGGCGACGAGGTCGAGCCGGTCGCGATCGGCAGCAAGGACGGCCTGGACATCCTGCGCCACTCCACCGCGCACGTCATGGCGCAGGCCGTGCAGCAGCTCTACCCCGAGGCCAAGCTCGGCATCGGCCCGCCGATCAAGGACGGCTTCTACTACGACTTCGACGTCGAGAAGCCCTTCCACCCCGATGACCTCAAGGCCATCGAGAAGCGGATGCAGGAGATCATCAAGCGCGGGCAGAAGTTCTCCCGCCGCGTGGTCACCGACGAGTCCGCCCGCGAGGAGCTGGCCGCCGAGCCGTACAAGCTGGAGCTGATCGGCCTCAAGGGCTCCGCCGCCACCGCCGGCGAAGGCGCCGACGTCGAGGTCGGCTCCGGCGAGCTCACCATCTACGACAACCTGGACGCCAAGACCGGCGAGCAGTGCTGGGGCGACCTCTGCCGCGGCCCGCACCTGCCCAGCACCCGGTACATCCCGGCGTTCAAGCTGATGCGCAACGCGGCCGCCTACTGGCGCGGCAGCGAGAAGAACCCCATGTTGCAGCGCATCTACGGGACCGCCTGGCCGACCAAGGACGAGCTCAAGGCCCACCTCGACTTCCTGATCGAGGCCGAGAAGCGCGACCACCGCAAGCTCGGCAACGAGCTCGACCTCTTCTCCATCCCCGAGGAGATCGGCTCCGGCCTCGCCGTCTTCCACCCCAAGGGCGGCATCATCCGCCGGGCGATGGAGGACTACTCGCGCAAGCGGCACGAGGAGGAGGGCTACGAGTTCGTCTACACCCCGCACGCCACCAAGGGGAAGCTCTTCGAGAAGAGCGGCCACCTCGACTGGTACGCGGACGGTATGTACCCGCCCATGCAGCTCGACGAGGGTGTGGACTACTACCTCAAGCCGATGAACTGCCCGATGCACAACCTGATCTTCGACGCGCGCGGCCGCTCGTACCGTGAACTGCCGCTGCGCCTCTTCGAGTTCGGGACGGTGTACCGCTACGAGAAGTCCGGCGTCGTGCACGGCCTGACCCGTGCCCGCGGCTTCACGCAGGACGACGCGCACATCTACTGCACCCGCGAGCAGATGGCGGAGGAGCTCGACTCGACGCTGACCTTCGTGCTCAACCTGCTCCGCGACTACGGTCTGACCGACTTCTACCTGGAGCTGTCGACCAAGGACCCGGTCAAGTACGTCGGCTCGGACGAGACCTGGGAGGAGGCCACCGCCGTCCTCGCCAGCGTGGCCGAGAAGCAGGGGCTGCCGCTGGTGCCGGACCCGGGCGGCGCGGCCTTCTACGGCCCGAAGATCTCGGTCCAGGCGCGCGACGCGATCGGCCGGACCTGGCAGATGTCGACGATCCAGCTCGACTTCAACCTCCCCGAGCGTTTCGATCTCGAGTACACGGCGGCGGACGGCTCGCGGCAGCGGCCGGTCATGATCCACCGTGCGCTGTTCGGCAGCATCGAGCGGTTCTTCGCGGTGCTGCTGGAGCACTATGCCGGCGCCATGCCGCCGTGGCTGGCCCCGGTCACCGTGACGGGCATCCCGATTACCGACGAGCACGTGCCGTACCTGCTGGAGGTCGCGGCCGAGCTGAAGAAGCAGGGGATCCGGGTCGAGGTGGACACCTCGGACGACCGCATGCAGAAGAAGATCCGCAACGCCCAGAGGTCCAAGACGCCGTTCATGCTCATCGCGGGCAACGACGACGTCGAGGCGGGCGCGGTGTCCTTCCGCTACCGCAACGGCGAGCAGAAGAACGGCGTGCCGGTGGCGGACGCCGTCGCCGAGATCGTGGAAGCGGTGAAGAACCGCATCCAGGTGTGACGCCTTCGGACCACCACGCGCGGGGCGGGCTCTTCATGAGTCCGCCCCGCGCGGCTTTGCAAGCAGCGCTGGGCGAATATGCTGATCAGCATGACGACTGAGCCGGAACTGCAGCGGGGCGTCGGGGAGCCGGACGGCTTCCGCCGCCTGTGGACCCCCCATCGGATGGCGTACATCCAGGGTGAGAACAAGCCCACCGGTCCGGCTCCGGACGACGGTTGTCCGTTCTGCTCGATCCCCTCGCTGAGCGACGAGGACGGGCTGGTCATCGCCCGGGGCGCCGCCGTGTTCGCGGTGCTGAACCTGTACCCGTACAACGGCGGCCACTTGATGGTGGTCCCGTACCGGCACGTCGCGGACTACACCGACCTGGACGAGGCGGAGACGGCCGAGCTGGCCGACTTCACCAAGCGGGCGATGACCGCGTTGCGGGCGGCCTCGGGGGCGCACGGGTTCAACATCGGGATGAACCAGGGCACGGCGGCCGGTGCCGGGATCGCGGCGCACCTGCACCAGCACGTGGTGCCGCGCTGGGGCGGGGACACCAACTTCATGCCGGTGGTCGGCCACACCAAGGTGCTGCCGCAACTGCTGGCGGACACCCGGAAGATGCTGGCCGAGGCCTGGCCGCAGGACTGATCGGGAACGCCGGAGGGGCCCGTCACCGCTGAGTCGGTGGCGGGCCCCTCCGGTGTGCGCGGGCCGGGGTTACTCGAACTGGTCGACCTTGTACGGGCGGGTGCCCTGGGCCTCGGACTTGATGATCGACGCGCGGTTCTTGAAGCGGTCGGTGTCCAGGTCGTGCTCCTCCAGGAACTCCAGGGTGGCGGCGTGCACGGCGCCGAGGACCGGGACGGAGGCGTTGAGCGCGTTGTCGGTCATGAACCGGCTGCCCCACGGTGGGCTCGCCCAGGCGTGCCGGAAGCCGAACGGCTCGGGCAGGCCCAGGCCGCCGCCGAGCCAGGAGAGCAGCCCGGGGGCGCGGGTGAGCGGCGCGCGCAGGGCCTGGCGGACCACCTCGTCGTTGTCGATCAGGGGGAGCTTGACGGTGCGCTCCTCCCAGAACTTGCCGGTCTTCTGGACGGTCTTCTCCTTGGCCGAGGGCTTGTCGGAGAAGACGCCGTTGACCGGGCCGAGCGCGTAGCCGGCGACGGTGACGGTGAGGGTGTTGGCGAGCAGGGTGACGGTGACGGTGAAGGTGATGATCAGCTTGCCGTCGAAGGTGATGAACTGGGTGGCGAGGTAGTGCCGGGGACCGCCGCCGGCGAAGGTCTGCTTGTCGGCGATGGTCTGGAGGGCGAAGTCGCGCATCCGGTCGCCGTCCATGTCGGCGTTGCCGGGGCGGGAGATCTCGTCGGCGTTCTCGCCGATTTCGAGGACCGCCCACTGCTTGACCGTGATGTTGGTCATCCCGCTGTTGGCGACCTCGCTGACGGCGAGCCCCTTGAGGTGCGAGGAGATCTTCCGGACGAGGTCCCAGGGGTGGAAGGCGCGGAAGTCGGAGTGGCCCGCGGCGGGGCGCATCACGTCGACCAGGCGCCATTCGCCCCAGCGCTTGCCGACGCCGAGGATGCCCTTGGGGCCGGCGTAGTGCTGGACGTTGGTCTCCTGCTCGGCCTCCATGCGGGCGAGCTTGTCGCGCAGGTCGACGGCCTTCTTGTCGAGGTCGTCGCGGGGGACGGCCTTGGAGACGGTGGCGGCGACGGAGCTGCCCTCGGCGAGGGCGAGCCAGCGTTCGCGGAGCTCCTTGGTGGAGCGCAGCACGATGCGCCGGGCGAGGATCCCGCCGATGATGGGCGGGATCATGGCGACGCGCAGGTAGATGCCGAGCGGGCCGTTGACGGGGGGCTTGACGAGGAACAGGACGGAGACCACGGCGGCGGCCAGGAGCGCGAGGGCGCCGTAGAGCTCGTCCTGGAGGGCCTTGCCCTTCATGAGGTAGATGCGCAGGTAGAACGCACCGATCCAGATCAGGGTGCCGGGCAGGGCGAGCAGGCCGAAGAGCACGGTGACCACGGTGAGCTTGCGGTCCCGTGCGGCCCGCAACTCCTGTGCGGCCAGGCAGTGTTCGACGATCTGGCGGGTGTCGGTGCCGAACGAGGGCACGATCGGCTTGCGCCCGGCACCGACGGTGCGGGAGATGACGGCGGCGCTGAACGCCTCGCCGAGGTTCGCCTCGAAGAGCTTGAACCGGGGCTTCTTGTGGGTCGCGGTGGTGACCTTGCCGACGAAGTCCTCGATCTTGCCGTCGCGGTACGCGACCGAGGAGAGCGCCGGGGTGACTCCGGTTTGCGGCCCGGCGTCGGTGCGGGGTATCTGCGCACCCGGAGTCATGTCGAGTGTGGTCACGGTGGCGTCCCCTCCTCCCCTTGTCAGCGGCAGGTTATCGTGCCGTGGTGTCGCCGCGCGCATGATCGTCTGAAGTGCCGTCACGATCGGGCCGCGCCCGGGCTTGAGAGGCATGATGCCCAGCTTCGGGCTGGTCGATACCCGGTCTGCGGCGGGTCGTCGGGGTGGGGCAGGATGGCCGTGACGGCGAGGAAGGGAGCCCAGGCGATGGATCCGGTGCTGGTGTTCGACGGGGACTGTTCGTTCTGCTCGTCCTGCGTGCGGTGGGCGGAGCGCTATCTGCGGCAGACGCTGGCCTCGGGGGGCTGGGACGCGGTGCCGTTCCAGTTCGAGGACCTGGCGGCGCTGGACGCGCGCTCGGGCGGGCGGGGCGAGGTGACCGCGGAGCGGGCCGAGCGCGAGGTGCTGTGGGTGACGCCGGCGGGCCGGGTGTACGGGGGCGCGCAGGCGGTGGCGCGGCTGCTGATGCGTTCGGGCGGCGCGTGGGCGTACCTGGGGGCGGTGCTGGCGTCGGCGCCGGTGCGGCCGGTGGCGGGCCTGGCGTACCGCTGGGTGGCGCGCAACCGGCACCGGATGCCGGGGGGTACGGCGGCGTGCGCGCTGCCTCGGCGCCAGGGCGCTCAGTCGGTGTAGCGGGTGGCCAGGGCGGTCGGCATGGGTTCGTGGCGCAGGTAGGCGCGGGAGAACTCGGCGGTGCCGTGGGTGAGTGAGCGCAGGTCGACCGGGTAGCGGACGAGTTCGAGTTCGGGGACCTCGGCGCGCAGCAGGGTCAGGCCGGGGCCGCCGGTCTCGGTGCCGAGGACGCGGCCGCGGCGGGCGGAGAGGTCGCCGAGGACGGCGCCGAGGTAGTCGTCGGGCAGCAGGACGGTGACGGCGGCGACGGGTTCGAGCAGCCGGATGACGGCGTGTTCGGCGGCGTCGCGCAGGGCGAGGGCGGCGGCGGCCTGGAAGGCCGCGTCGGAGGAGTCCACGGAGTGGGCCTTGCCGTCGGTGAGGGTGACCCGGACGTCGACGAGCGGGTGGCCGGTGGCGACGCCTTTGGCGAGCTGGGCGCGCAGGCCCTTCTCGACGGAGGGGATGAAGTGCTTGGGGACGGCGCCGCCGACGACGTGCTCCTGGAACTCGAAGCCGGAGCCGGCCGGGAGGGGTTCGACCTCCAGGTCGCAGATGGCGTACTGGCCGTGGCCGCCGGACTGCTTGACGAGCCGGCCGTGGCCGGCGGCGGCGGTGCCGAAGGTCTCGCGGAGGGCGACCTGGGGTTCGACGGTGTCGACGTGGACGCCGTGCCGGGTGCGCAGGCGGTCGAGGACGACCTCGGCGTGGGCCTCGCCGGTGCACCAGAGGACGAGCTGGTGGGTGGCGGGGTTCTGTTCGAGGCGTAGGGCCGGGTCCTCGGCGGTGAGGCGGGTGAGGGCCTGGGAGAGCTTGTCGTCGTCGGCCTTGCTGTGGGCTTCGACGGCGATCGGGAGCAGGGGCTCGGGGAGGTTCCAGCCGTCGAGGTCGACGGGGTGGCCGGGGTCGTGGACGGTGTCGCCGGCGCGGGCGGTGGTGAGCTTGGCGATGCAGACGAGGTCGCCGGCGACGGCGTGCGGGACGGGCCGCTGGAGCTTGCCGAAGGGGCTGCTGAGGGCGGTGACGCGTTCGTCGCCGTTCTGGTCGGCGCTGTGGGCGGGGCCGGCGAGGTGGATGCGGGTGTCGGGGCGCAGGGTGCCGGCGTACAGGCGCAGCAGGCTGATCCGGCCGACGTAGGTGTCGCCGGTGACGCGGACGACCTGGGCGGCGAGCGGGGCGTCGGGGTCGCAGTCGGGGGCGGGGCGGGTGCGTTCGCTGGGGTCGGGGAAGGTGTGGACGATCAGGTCGAGGAGTTCGGTGGCGCCGAGGCCGTTCTCGCTGGTGGGGACGGCGGGGTGGAGGGCGCAGCCGAGGACTTCGCGGCGCAGGCCGGCTTCGAGGGCGTCGGTGTCGAGGGTGTCGCCGGAGAGGTAGCGCTCCATGAGGGTGTCGTCCTGGCCGGAGATGGCCTCGACGAGGCTGTCGTGGGCGGGCCCGGTGTCGGGCAGCGGGGTGGCCCGGCCGTAGGTGTCGCCGGTGAGCAGGTCGACGCTGCCGTCGGGGCGGCCGTCGTGGAGGACGGGCAGGAAGAGCGGGCGGAGGGTGTCGGGGCCCAGGTCGAAGGCGTCGTGGCAGGCGGTGAGGATGTCGTCGAAGCCGGTGCGGGCGAGGTCGAGTTTGGCGACGGCGATGGCGCGCGGGATGCCTTCGGCGGCGCACTCGCGCCAGAGTGCGCGGGTGGGGGCGGTGACGGGGTCGGCGGCGGAGACGACGAAGACGGCGGCGTCGGCGGCGTGCAGGGCGGCGCGCAGGTCGGCGGTGAAATCGGGGTGGCCAGGCGGGTCGATCAGGTTGATCTTGACGCCCTTCCATTCGAGCGGGAGCAGCGAGAGCTGGACGGAGCGCTGCTGGTGGTGCTCGATGTCCTCGTGGTCGGAGACGGTCGTGCCGTCGGTGACGCGGCCGGCCCGGCCGGTGGCGCCGGAGGCGAGGGCGAGGGATTCGGCGAGGGTGGTCTTGCCCACACCGCTGGAGCCGATGAGGACGACGTTGCGCAGGTCCCGGGGGGCGGTGACGGCGGGTGCCTGGGCGGCTCGTGCCGTGCTGCGGTCGGGCATCGGGGTCTCCTCCCGTCGCGCCGGGGCTGTCCTTCGAAAGTGTAGGTGCGGGTGCTGCGGCGGCGCGTGTCGTACGGGTGGGCGGTGACCGTCCGTGTGTAGGACGTGGCCGGGGTGTCGTCGGGCGGTGCGTGCGACGGAGCGTGCCTCCGGCCTGGCTACGATGGGTGGGCCGGACGGGCTGATCCGTCCGGCCGTCTGCCGCGCGTGTTGCGCCAGGCGGGTACCAGGGAGATCGGAGCGGTCGGGAAGGCCATGCTCAACAAATACGCGCGTGCCTTCTTCACACGTGTTCTGACCCCGTTCGCCGCGTTCCTGATCCGGTTGGGCGTGAGCCCGGACGCCGTGACGCTGATCGGTACGGCCGGTTCGGTGGCCGGTGCGCTGGTGTTCTTCCCGCGCGGGGAGTTCTTCTGGGGCACCATCACGATCACGCTGTTCATCTTCTCGGACCTGGTGGACGGGAACATGGCCCGCCAGCTGGGCCGGAGCACCAGGTGGGGGGCGTTCCTGGACTCCACGCTGGACCGGGTCGCGGATGCGGCGATCTTCGGTGGTCTGGCGATGTGGTACGCGGGCAAGGGTGACGACAACCTGCTGTGCGCGGTGGCGATCTGCTGCCTGGCGAGCGGGCTGGTGGTGTCGTACACCAAGGCGCGGGCGCAGAGCCAGGGGCTGGCGTGCGACGTGTCGGGGCTGGTGGAGCGGGCCGAGCGGCTGGTGGCCAGCCTGGTGGCGGCCGGGGTCGCGGGTCTGCACAAGTTCGGGGTGCCGTACGTGGAGTGGCTGCTGCCGGTGGCGCTGTGGCTGGTGGCGGTGGGCAGTCTGGTGACGGTGGTCCAGCGCATGCTGACCGTGCGCCGGGAGGCGTTCGAGGCCGACCGAGCGGCGGCCGGGAGCTGATGGGGGGCGTCCTGCGGTGACGGACCGACTGGTGTACTGGGCGTACGCGCTGGGCTGGGCGGTGCTGAAGCACCTGCCGGAGCGGGTGGCGCGGGGCCTGTTCGACCGGCTGGCGGACTACGCCTGGCGCCGGCGGGGCAAGCGGGTGCTGCAGTTGGAGGCGAACCTGCGCCGGGTCCGTCCAGGGCTGGACGAGGCGGGCCTGCGGGCGCTGTCCCGGGCCGGGATGCGCTCGTACCTGCGGTACTGGATGGAGTCGTTCCGGCTGCCGGTCTGGAGCAGGGAGCGGGTGGCCCGGGACGTCCAGTCGGAGGGCCTGGAGAACCTGCGAGAGCACATCGAGGCCGGTCGGGGCGCGGTGATCGCGCTGCCGCACATGGGCAACTGGGACCTGGCGGGCACCTGGGTGGCGCAGCTGGGCTTCCCGTTCACCACGGTCGCGGAGCGGTTGAAGCCGGAGCGGCTGTTCGACCGGTTCGTGGAGTTCCGGGAGGGCCAGGGCATGGAGGTCCTGGCGTTGACCGGGGGCGGGGTGAACGTGATCGGCACGCTGGCGCGACGGCTGCGCGAGGGCCGACTGGTCTGCCTGGTGGGGGACCGGGACCTCTCGGAGGCGGGCGTGGAGGTGTCGTTCTTCGGGGAGGCGACCCGGATGCCGGCCGGTCCGGCGGCGCTGTGCCAGCGCACCGGGGCGGCGCTGCTGCCGGTGACGCTCTGGTACGACGGCCCGGTGATGCGGGCGCGGATCCACCCCGAGGTGCCGGTGCCGCAGGAGGGCGACCGCAAGGAGCGGACGCAGGTGATGACGCAGGCGCTGGCGCGGGTGTGGGAGCAGGCGATCCGCGAGCACCCCGAGGACTGGCACATGCTGCAGCGGTTCTGGCTGGCCGACCTCCCGGTCCGTGAGACGGTGGAGGAGGCGGCCGCACCGCACTCCGAGGCGGCCCGGGCGGCCGCGCCGGAGCCGGCCGGCGAGCCGGCGGCCGAGGCCTCCGGGTCCTGATCCCGGCCAGCAGGAGTACCCGAAGGAGCATGAGGAACCCGTGAAGATCGGCATCGTCTGCCCGTACGACTGGGACGTCCCCGGTGGGGTGCAGTTCCACATCCGGGACTTGGCCGAGCACCTGATCGGTCTGGGCCACGAGGTCTCGGTGCTGTCGCCGGCCGAGGACGAGGAGGCGCTGCCGCCGTACGTGGTCGGTGCCGGGCGGGCGGTGGCGGTGCCGTACAACGGGTCGGTGGCGCGGCTGAGCTTCGGCGTCCTGTCGGCGGCGCGGACGCGGCGGTGGCTGCACGAGGGCCGGTTCGACATCCTGCACGTGCACGAGCCGGCCGCGCCGAGCGTGTCGATGCTGGCCGCCTGGTCGGCGTCCGGGCCGATGGTGGGGACGTTCCACACCTCCAACCCGCGCTCGCGGGCGATGATCGCGGCCTCGCCGATCCTGCAGCCCGGCTTGGAGAAGATGCGGGCCCGGATCGCGGTGTCGGAGTACGCCCGGCGGACGCTGGTGGAGCACCTGGGCGGCGACGCGGTGGTGATCCCGAACGGCGTGGACGTCGGCTTCTTCGCGGACGCCGAGCCGGACGAGCGCTGGCGCGGCGGTGTGGCGGCCGGGGAGCCGGGCACGATCGGCTTCGTCGGCCGCATCAACGAGCCGCGCAAGGGCCTGCCGACGCTGCTGGCGGCGCTGCCGAAGATCCTGGCCGAGCGGCCGGGCGTGCGGCTGCTGGTGGCGGGCAAGGGGGACGAGGAGGAGGCCGTCGCGGGCCTGGCGCCGGAGGTCCGCCGGCAGGTGGAGTTCCTCGGCATGGTGAGCGACCGCGACAAGGCCCGGCTGCTGCGCAGCGTGGACCTGTACGTGGCGCCGAACACCGGTGGCGAGAGTTTCGGGATCATCCTGGTCGAGGCGATGTCGGCGGGCGCCCCGGTGCTGGCCAGCGACCTGGACGCGTTCAAGCAGGTGCTGGACGGCGGGGACGCGGGCGAGCTGTTCCCGGTGGAGGACGCGGACGCGCTGGCCGCTGCGGCGCTGCGGCTGCTGGGCGATCCGGGGCGGCTGGGGGAGCTGAGCAAGGCCGCCTCGCGGTACGTGCGGCGGTTCGACTGGTCGACGGTCGGTGCGGACATCCTGGCGGTGTACGAGACGGTGGCGGCGGGGGCCGCGGCGGTGGTCGAGGAGGACGTGCGCAGCGGCCGGCGCGGCCGGTTCGGGCTGGCCCGGGACTGAGCGCGGGACTGAGCCCGGGACTGAGCGCGGCCGGCCCGGGACTTTTCCGGGGTGCCGGCGGCGTTAGGGTCGGTCGACCGTATTCGGGCACGACGCATGGGGGCACCGATGCCGCAGATCTCCGTCGACTACTCGCCGAGCCTGGCCGGCTCCTTCGACCGCCGGGCGCTGGGCGTGGCGATCAACCGGCTCGCGGTGGGGACGATCGACGCGAAGCCGGAGGCGTGCAAGACGCTGTTCCGGCAGAACGACGACTTCGTGGTGGGGGAGGGCGAGGGGGCCGCCGCGCAGGTCTTCGTCGAGTTCCAGATCTTCCCGGGCCGGACGCCGGAGGCGAAGGCGGCGCTCAGCGAGGGCGTGCTGGCGCTGCTGGCCGAGCACGTCGCGCCGGCGCCGGGCACCCGGCTGCACACCGCGGTGAACGTCTCCGACATCGACCGCGGGTCCTACCGGAGTGCGAGCGCGGAGGGCTGAGCCGGTGACACCCGGTAGCGTTGCGCCCCGTGACTACCTGGATCTGGGCCGGCGTGGCCGTGGTGCTGTTCGGCATGTACCTGAGTTGGACGGCCGGTCGGTTGGACCGGCTGCACGCCAGGATCGACGCCGCGCGGGCGGCGCTGGACGCGCAGCTGGTCCGTCGGGCCTCGGTGGCGATGGAGCTGGCCACGTCCTCGCTGCTGGACCCGGCGGCCTCGCTGCTGCTGCTGGACGCGGCGCACGCGGCCCGGCAGGCCGAGGACGACCAGCGTGAGGTGGCGGAGAGCCAGCTGAGCCTGGCGCTGCGGGCGGTGTTCGCCGAGCCGGAGCAGGTGGCGGCGCTGGTGGCGGAGCCGGGCGGCGAGGACGCGGTGCGCGACCTGACGGCGGCGGTGCGCCGGGCGCCGATGGCGCGCCGGTTCCACAACGACGCGGTGCGGGCGGCCCGGGCGGTGCGCGAGCACCGTCTGGTGCGGTACTTCCGGCTGGCGGGGAAGGCCCCGTTCCCGCTGGCGTTCGAGATGGACGATGCTCCGCCGCCCGCGCTCACGCCCGAAGGGGCACCCGCCTAGGCTGTGCTCGGATACGGCCCGTTTGTCGCATCCCGTCGTCCGGGCTGGACTTGGTGGCGCATGGTTGCGTCACCCGTTCCGCCTACCATAGGGCGATAGCACTGGTTCATCTTCGAGTGAGGTCTCACGTGTCCACCACCCCCACCACCGCAGACCAGCCGCAGATCGGTACCGCCCGGGTGAAGCGCGGCATGGCCGAGCAGCTCAAGGGCGGTGTGATCATGGACGTGGTCAACGCCGAGCAGGCCAAGATCGCTGAAGACGCCGGCGCGGTGGCCGTCATGGCGCTGGAGCGGGTTCCGGCCGACATCCGCAAGGACGGCGGCGTGGCCCGGATGTCCGACCCGAACATGATCGAGGAGATCATCGAGGCGGTCTCCATCCCGGTGATGGCCAAGTCGCGGATCGGCCACTTCGTCGAGGCCCAGGTCCTCCAGTCGCTCGGCGTCGACTACATCGACGAGTCCGAGGTGCTGACCCCGGCCGACGAGGTCAACCACTCCGACAAGTGGGCCTTCACCACTCCCTTCGTCTGTGGCGCCACCAACCTGGGTGAGGCCCTGCGCCGCATCGCCGAGGGCGCGGCCATGATCCGCTCGAAGGGCGAGGCCGGCACCGGCAACGTCGTCGAGGCCGTCCGCCACCTGCGCCAGATCAAGAACGAGATCGCCAAGCTGCGCGGCTTCGACAACAACGAGCTGTACGCCGCCGCCAAGGAGCTGCGCGCCCCGTACGAGCTCGTCAAGGAGGTCTCCGAGCTCGGCAAGCTGCCGGTCGTGCTGTTCTCCGCCGGTGGCGTGGCCACCCCGGCCGACGCCGCGCTGATGCGCCAGCTCGGTGCCGAGGGCGTCTTCGTCGGCTCGGGCATCTTCAAGTCGGGCGACCCGGCCAAGCGCGCCGCCGCCATCGTGAAGGCCACCACCTTCTTCGACGACCCGAAGATCATCGCGGACGCCTCCCGCAACCTCGGCGAGGCCATGGTCGGCATCAACTGCGACACCCTGCCGGAGACCGAGCGCTACGCCAACCGCGGCTGGTAGTCGCCCCTTGTGCCGGCCCGCCGCAGCGCCTTGGCGCGCGGCGGGCCGCGTCACGTACATCCGTAGAACGATCGAACGAGGTTGAAGACCGTGAGCACTCCAGTCATCGGCGTCCTCGCCCTCCAGGGTGACGTCCGCGAGCACCTGGTCGCGCTGGCCGAGGCCGACGCGCTCGCCCGCCCGGTGCGCCGTGCCGAGGAGCTGGCCGAGGTCGACGCGCTGGTGATCCCCGGCGGGGAGTCCACCACCATGTCCAAGCTGGCGCTGCTGTTCGGCGTGATGGACCCGCTGCGCGAGCGGGTCGCCGCCGGGATGCCGGTGTACGGCACCTGCGCGGGCATGATCATGCTGGCCGACAAGATCCTGGACGGCCGGGACGACCAGGAGACCGTCGGCGGCATCGACATGACCGTGCGCCGCAACGCCTTCGGCCGCCAGAACGAGTCCTTCGAGTCCGGTGTCGCCTTCGAGGGCCTGGGCGACGCGCCGGTGCACGGCGTCTTCATCCGGGCCCCCTGGGTCGAGGGCGTCGGCGCGGGTGTCGAGGTGCTGGCCGAGCTGCCCGCCGCGGACGGTCCGGAGAGCCGGATCGTGGCCGTGCGCCAGGGCAACCTGCTGGCGACCTCCTTCCACCCGGAGCTCACCGGCGACCACCGGGTGCACGCCTACTTCGTCGCGATGGTCGAGGAGCACCTGGGACAGCGCTGACCGTGTGCGCCTTTCCGGTGACGACACCGGTAAGATCTCATCTGTTTCATTTCCCTTTGGCGACGTAAAGGAGCTGGCGAATGTCCGGCCACTCTAAGTGGGCTACCACCAAGCACAAGAAGGCCGTGATCGACGCCAAGCGCGGCAAGCTCTTCGCCAAGATGATCAAGAACATCGAGGTGGCGGCGCGCACCGGCGGTTCCGACCCGGCCGGCAACCCGACCCTCTACGACGCCATCCAGAAGGCGAAGAAGAGCTCGGTCCCGATCGACAACATCAACCGCGCCGTCAAGCGCGGTGGCGGTCTGGAGGCCGGCGGCGCCGACTACCAGACGATCATGTACGAGGGCTACGGCCCGAACGGCGTCGCCGTCCTGATCGAGTGCCTCACCGACAACCGCAACCGCGCCGCCTCCGACGTGCGCGTCGCGATGACCCGCAACGGCGGCTCGATGGCCGACCCGGGCTCGGTGTCGTACCTGTTCACCCGCAAGGGCGTCGTGATCGTCCCCAAGGCTGACGGCGTGGACGAGGACAAGCTCTTCGAGGTCGTCCTCGACCAGGAGCCCGAGGAGATCAACGACCTCGGCGACGCGTTCGAGATCGTCTCCGAGGCCACCAAGATGGTCGCCGTGCGCACCGCGCTGGTGGACGCCGGTGTCGACTACGACTCGGCCGAGGCCAACTTCCTCCCGAGCATGCAGGTCGAGCTGGACGTCGACGGCGCCCGCAAGATCCTCAAGCTGATCGACGTGCTGGAGGACAGCGACGACGTGCAGAACGTCTTCGCCAACTTCGACATCTCCGACGAGGTCGGTGCGCAGCTCGACGCCGAGTGATCGTTCTCACTCCCCGGCCCGGCGGTCTCCCGACCGCCGGGCCGGTGTCTTTGCGGGCGCTGTCGGACCCGGACGGTAGCCTTCGCAGGTCGCCCGCCGTGGGCCGGAGGGCCTGCCCGGGCCGGAGCGCCCGGAGGCGAGCGGCGATCAACGAGAGGCGGGGCTGTGGTACGGGTACTGGGCGTCGACCCGGGGCTGACCAGGTGCGGGATCGGCGTGGTCGAGGGTGCGCCGGGGCGGCCGCTGCGGATGGTCGGGGTCGGCGTGGTGCGCACCCCTGCCGAGGAGGAGATCGGGCGGCGGCTGCTGCTGGTGGAGCAGGGCATAGAGGCCTGGCTCGACGAGCACGAGCCGGAGCTGGTCGCCGTCGAGCGGGTGTTCGCCCAGCACAACGTCCGGACGGTGATGGGCACCGCCCAGGCCAGCGCGGTCGCGATGCTCTGCGCCACCCGGCGCGGCATCCCGGTCACCCTGCACACCCCGAGCGAGGTCAAGGCCGCCGTCACCGGCTCCGGCCGGGCCGACAAGGCGCAGGTCACGGCCATGGTGCAGCGCCTGCTGCGGCTGGACGCCCCGCCCAAGCCCGCCGACGCCGCCGACGCGCTGGCGCTGGCCATCTGCCACATCTGGCGCGGCGGGGCGGTCAACCGCCTGGAAGCCGCGGTACGGGCGGCCCGCGCCACCTCCCTGAAAGGAAGCAGCCGGTGATCGCCTTCGTGCAAGGGCCCGTGGCGGCCATCTCCTCCGGACTCGCCGTGGTCGAGGTCGGCGGGGTCGGCATGGCCGTGCAGTGCACGCCGAACACGCTGGCCGGGCTCCGGCTGGGTGAGCCCGTCCGGCTCGCGACCTCGCTGGTGGTCCGGGAGGACTCGCTGACCCTGTTCGGCTTCGCGGACGACGACGAGCGCGCCGTCTTCGAGATCCTCCAGGCCGCGCCGGGCGTCGGCCCGAAGCTGGCGCAGGCGATCCTCGGGGTGCACAGCCCCGACGCGCTGCGGGCCGCGGTGGCCGGCGGCGACGAGAAGGCGCTGGTGGCCGTGCCCGGCATCGGGAAGGCGAAGGCCGCCAAGCTGCTGCTGGAGTACAAGGACAAGCTGGGCGCCCCGCACGGCGCGGTGCCGGCGCAGAAGCCGATCGCGAGCGGTCCGGCCCCCTGGAGCGAGCAGCTGCACTCGGCGCTGACCGGTCTCGGCTACGCTCCGCGCGAGGCGGACGAGGCGGTCGTGGCCGTCACCCCCGAGGCGGAGGCCCAGCAGACGCCGGACGTCGGCGCACTGCTCCGGCTCGCCCTGCGCGGCCTCAACCGATCCCGCTAAAGCCATCTGGCGATCTGTCCTCTTGTCGACTTTGGAGCATGTGCTGATGAGTCCGTACGACTCGGACCCGGGCGACCGGCTGGTGACGGCCGCCGCCGACGGGGAGGACCAGGCGGTCGAGGCGGCGCTGCGCCCCAAGCTGCTGGACGAGTTCATCGGTCAGGAGCGGGTGCGCGAGCAGCTGTCCCTGGTGCTCCAGGCGGCCCGCAAGCGCGGCAGCGCGCCCGACCACGTGCTGCTCAGCGGGCCGCCCGGGCTGGGCAAGACCACCCTGTCCATGATCATCGCCGCCGAGCTGGGCGCCCCGATCCGGATCACCTCCGGCCCGGCGATCCAGCACGCGGGGGACCTCGCGGCGATCCTCTCCTCGCTCGCCGAGGGCGAGGTGCTCTTCCTCGACGAGATCCACCGGATGTCCCGTCCGGCCGAGGAGATGCTCTACATGGCGATGGAGGACTTCCGGGTCGACGTGATCGTCGGCAAGGGCCCGGGCGCCACCGCCATCCCGCTGGAACTGCCGCCCTTCACCCTGGTCGGCGCCACCACCCGGGCCGGCCTGCTGCCGCCCCCGCTGCGCGACCGCTTCGGCTTCACCGGGCACATGGAGTTCTACGCCCCGGCCGAGCTGGAACGGGTGGTGCGCCGCTCGGCCACCCTGCTGGACGTGGAGATCGACCCGGCCGGCGCCGCCGAGATCGCCGGCCGCTCGCGGGGGACGCCGCGCATCGCCAACCGGCTGCTGCGCCGGGTCCGCGACTTCGCGCAGGTGCGGCACGACGGCCAGGTCACCGTCGAGATCGCCGCCCGGGCGCTGGACGTCTACGAGGTGGACGCCCGCGGTCTGGACCGGCTGGACCGCGCGGTGCTGACCGCGCTGCTGCGGCTGTTCGGCGGCGGACCGGTCGGTTTGTCGACTCTCGCGGTCGCGGTGGGGGAGGAGTCCGAGACGGTCGAGGAGGTGGCGGAGCCCTTCCTGGTCCGCGAGGGCCTGCTCGCCCGGACCCCGCGCGGCCGGATCGCCACCGCGGCGGCCTGGCAGCACCTCGGACTGACCCCGCCGATCCAGACCACCCGGGGCGCCGTGCCCGCGCAATCCGAACTCTTCCGGGCCGACGAGGGCTGAACGGGTGATCGCCGCCCGACGGTTCCCGGGAGGCGTCCGATGCACCGCCCTGGTGAGTGGCCCGGGTGCGAGCCGGGGGCGAAGGCCGGGGAAACTGTGCAGGCGGAGGGTCGCCACTTTCGGCGGCAGGATGCGATGCTTGGCGTTGTCCGATCAGTTCGGGGTCGCCTAGACTCCGCCGGACCGCCCCGCTCACCTGACGGGCCGACCAATACCACACAGGCCGCCGGTCGGCGGCCCGTAAAGGACCCTGGCTGCAGTGAACTTCATCATCCTTCTCCTCCCGATCATCGCGATCGTGCTCATGTTCCGGTCGCAGAAGAAGCGCCAGTCGCAGATGCAGCAGATGCAGACCTCGCTGGAGCCAGGGGCGGGGGTGCGCACCATCGGTGGCCTGTACGCCACGGTGAAGGCGATCAACGAGGAGACCATCGAGCTGGAGATCGCGCCCGGCGTGGTCACCCACTTCACCAAGAGCGCGATCGCCGCTGTCCTGGAGCCCCAGGAGTACGACGCGATCATCAACGGTCGCCCCGCCGATGACGAGCTGGCCGAGCCGGAGGCCGAGGACACCGACGCCGAGCCGGTCGAGGACAAGCCGCTGACGCTCACCAAGGACGGCGGCGCCAAGGGCGACGTCGAGGGCGGGGCTCCCGCGAGCAAGTAGTACGGTCGGGCACCAGCCCGGCCGCGCGGCCCAGTGCCGCGAGCCCACAGGACCTCAGGGCCGCAGAACCGCCATGCCCCCGTCCCGCCACAAGCCGGACGGGGGTCCGGTTGGGGGAGTGGCATGGACAGGGAGAAACGAGCAAGGTGGCAACACCCAAGTCGCGCCCGCGCGACGGCTACCCAGGGCGGGCGCTGGCCCTCATCCTGGTCGTCACCGTCGGACTGGTCGCCCTCATGTTCGGGACGGGCCACACCAAGCCCCGGCTCGGAATCGACCTCGCCGGTGGCACCAGTATCACGCTGACCGCGAAGTCGACCGACCCCAAGGCGATCAGCAAGTCCAACATGGACATCGCCACCGGGATCATCGAGCGCCGCGTCAACGGCATGGGTGTCTCCGAGGCGGAGGTGCAGACCCAGGGCGACAACACGATCATCGTGAACATCCCCAAGGGCGGCAACCAGCAGAACGCGGCGGACCAGGTGGGTACCACCGCCAAGCTGTTCTTCCGCCCGGTCCTCGCGGTGGCGCCCAGCGGCTTCACGCCGCCGGCGCCCACCGGCTCCCCCTCGGCCACCGGCACCCCGAGCGCGGCCCCGTCCGCCGGCTCCACCGCCTCGGCCGGCGCGAGCGCCACCGGCACGCCCAGCGCGAGCGGCACCAAGCAGGGCCGCCCGGCCGGTGAGGCGCTGGCCGCCGACGCCAGCCCGAGCGCCGCCGCCACGGGCGCGAGCACCGCCCCGAGCGCCGCCACCACGCCGTCCGCGCCCGCCACCCCGCCCAGCGCCGCGGACGTCAGCGCCGCGATGACCCAGGGCACCGTGCCGCCGGAGCTGGCCGCGGCCTTCACCGCCCTCGACTGCACCAAGCCGGAGGTCCGCGCGGCCCAGACCGGCCCCGAGGACAAGGCCGTCGTCGCCTGTTCGCAGAAGCCCGAGAACGGCTACTACGAGAAGCTCGCCCTCGGCCCCGTCGCCGTGAAGGGCTCGGACGTCTCCAAGGCCCAGCCGAGCCTCGACACCCAGACGGGTGCCGGCTGGCAGGTCCAGCTGCAGTTCAACGGCGCCGGCACCGACGCCTTCACCAAGGTCACCGGCCAGCTCGCCACCCAGACCCCGCCGAACAACCAGTTCGCGATCGTCCTGGACAACCAGGTCGTCTCGCACCCCGAGGTCAAGAACGTGATCCCCGGCGGCAGCGCCGTGATCACCGGCCGCTTCAGCCAGGCCGAGGCGCAGGACCTGTCCAACGTGCTGGGCTACGGCGCCCTGCCGTTGGAATTCAGCAAGAGCGACATCACCACCGTCTCCCCGGCGCTCGGCAGCGACCAGCTCAAGGCCGGTCTGGTCGCCGGCGCGATCGGCATGCTGCTGGTGGTGCTCTACTCGCTGGTCTACTACCGCGGCCTCGGGCTGGTCTCGATCGCCGGTCTGCTCGTCTCGGCGGCCCTGACCTACTCGATCATGAGCCTGCTCGGCGCCGGGATCGGCTTCGCGCTGAACCTGCCCGCGGTCTGCGGTGCGATCGTCGCGATCGGCATCACCGCCGACTCCTTCATCGTCTACTTCGAGCGCATCCGCGACGAGGTCCGCGAGGGCGCCCCGCTGCGCCCGGCGGTCCAGCGGGCCTGGCCGCGCGCCCGGCGCACCATCCTGGTGTCGGACTTCGTGTCCTTCCTCTGTGCCGCCGTGCTCTACGTGGTCTCGGTCGGCAAGGTCCAGGGCTTCGCGTTCACCCTGGGGCTGACCACCGCGCTGGACGTCGTGGTGATCTTCCTCTTCACCAAGCCGGTGATCACGCTGCTGGCCCGGCGCAAGTTCTTCTCCGATGGTCACCCGTGGTCCGGCCTGGACCCGAAGCGGCTGGGCGCCCGCCCGCCGCTGCGCAGCAGCCGTCGTCGTAGCCCCTCCTCTGCCGCCGTGAAGGAGGCCTGACACCGTGTCACGCTTCTCCAATCTGGGACACCGGCTCTACCAGGGCGAGGTCAGCTTCGACTTCGTCGGGCGCCGTAAGCTCTGGTACTCCATCTCCGGCGTGATCGTGCTGATCGCGGCGATCGGTCTGTCGATGGGCCTGCACCTGGGCATCGAGTTCAAGGGCGGCTCGGTCTACACCGTGGCCAAGCCGGGGCTGACCGTCTCGCAGGCGCAGGAGACGTCCAACCAGATCGTCTCCTCGCACCCGCTGGTGCAGTCGACCGACAACGGCAAGATCCGCATCCAGGTCAGCACCGAGGAGCCGAAGAGCTCGGACGAGATCCGCGCTCAGCTCTCCGAGAAGCTGGCCGTGCCGCTGGACACCGTCGAGGCCCAGGTGATCGGCCCCAGCTGGGGCAAGCAGATCTCCTCGAAGGCGCTCACCGGCCTGATCATCTTCATGGTCCTGGTGACGGTCTACCTGGCGATCGCCTTCGAGTGGCGGATGGCGGTGGCGGCCCTGGTCGCCCTCATCCACGACCTCCTGATCACCATCGGCGTGTACGCCCTGGTGGGCTTCGAGGTCACCCCCGGTACGGTGATCGGCTTCCTGACCATCCTCGGGTACTCGCTCTACGACACGGTCGTCGTCTTCGACACCGTGAAGGAGAACACCAAGGACCTCACCAAGCAGAACAAGCTCACCTACAGCGAGGCGGCCAACGCGGGCCTCAACCAGACCCTGGTGCGTTCGCTCAACACCACCGTGGTCGCCCTGCTCCCGGTCGCCGCGCTGCTGTTCATCGGTGGCGGCCTCCTGGGCGCCGGCACGCTGAACGACATCTCGCTGGCGCTGTTCATCGGCCTCGCGGCCGGTGCCTACTCGTCGATCTGCGTCGCCACCCCGCTGCTGGCGCAGCTCAAGGAGGAGCAGCCGGAGATGAAGGCGCTGCGCAAGCGGGTCCTGCAGCACCGGGCCGCGGCCGCTGCCAAGGCCGCGGGCGAGGTGCCGGCGGGCGAGGAGATCGCGGACGAGGACCTGCCTGCGGGTATGGTCGGTCAGCGCGGCCGGGCGGCCGGCACCACGCGTGCCAAGGGCCGTCCGTCCACCAAGCGCTGAACCGACCCGACCGTAAGGACACGCCGTGACCACCGCCGACACCGCACTGGCCGAGCTGTTGAACAGCCGGATCCGGGATGTCCCGGACTACCCGAAGCCGGGTGTGCTGTTCAAGGACATCGCGCCGCTGCTGGCCGACGCCGAGGCCTTCGGCGCCCTCACCAGGGCGCTGGCGGACCGGGCGCGGGAGCTCGGGGCGACCAAGGTGGTGGGCCTGGAGGCGCGCGGCTTCGTGCTGGCGGCCCCGGCGGCCTTCGCGGCCGGGCTCGGCTTCGTGCCGATCCGCAAGCAGGGCAAGCTGCCCGGCGAGGTGTTCCGGCGCTCGTACGAGCTGGAGTACGGCTCGGCGACGCTGGAGGTGCAGTGCGACGCCTTCGCGCCCGGTGAGCGGGTGCTGGTGGTGGACGACGTGCTGGCCACCGGTGGCACCATCGGCGCCTCGCTGGACCTGGTGAAGGAGGCCGGCGCCGAGCTGGTGGGCGTCGTGGTGCTGATGGAGCTGGGCTTCCTGGACGGCCGGGAACGGCTGGCCGGGCACCTGAACGGCGCCCCGCTGGAGACGCTGGTCACGGTCTGAGGGACCTGAGTGAAGGGCGGCGGTCGGATCATCCGACCGCCGCCCTTCCGTTTCCGGCCCGGGTGGATGAACGCCACGGCGCCCGGCTCGGTACCATGAAGATTCACCCCCTCCCGGTTGCGTCCGACCGTACGGGCCGCGGCAGGGGTCGGCCCCGGTGCCCCGAGGAGAGTCCTTGCCCGACGAGGTTGTGCCCACGGCCGAAGCGGCCGCCCCCGACAACCGTCCCACGCCCTCGGGGGCCACCCCGGCACGCCCGGCGCCGACCTCCTCGCGACCGACCGCCCCCACCGGGCGCGGCTCCTCCTCGGGTGGCATGCGCGCCCGCCTGGCCCGCCTCGGCGGCCAGCGCTCCAGCGTGCTCAACCCCGTGCTGGAGCCGCTGTTCCGGTCGATCCGGGCGAACGATCCGAAGGCCGACCCGGCGCTGCTGCGGGACATCGAGCGGGCCTACGCCGTCGCCGAGAAGTGGCACCGCGGGCAGAAGCGCAAGAGCGGCGACCCGTACATCACCCACCCGCTGGCGGTGGCCACCATCCTGGCCGAGCTGGGGATGGACGCCGCGACCCTGATGGCCGGGCTGCTGCACGACACCGTCGAGGACACCGACTACGGCCTGGAGACCCTGCGCAAGGACTTCGGCGACTCGGTGGCGCTGCTGGTGGACGGCGTCACCAAGCTGGACCGGGTCAAGTTCGGCGAGGCCGCGCAGGCCGAGACCGTCCGCAAGATGGTCGTCGCGATGGCCAAGGATCCGCGGGTCCTGGTGATCAAGCTGGCCGACCGCCTGCACAACATGCGCACGATGCGCTACCTCAAGCGGGAGAAGCAGGAGAAGAAGGCCCGCGAGACGCTGGAGATCTACGCCCCGCTGGCGCACCGGCTGGGCATGAACACCATCAAATGGGAGCTGGAGGACCTCGCCTTCGCGATCCTCTACCCCAAGATGTACGACGAGATCGTCCGGCTGGTCGCCGAGCGCGCCCCCAAGCGGGACGAGTACCTGGCGACCGTCATCGACCAGGTCCAGGGGGACCTGCGCGGCGCCCGGATCACCGCCTCCGTCACCGGCCGGCCGAAGCACTACTACTCGGTCTACCAGAAGATGATCGTCCGGGGCCGGGACTTCGCCGAGATCTACGACCTGGTGGGCATCCGGGTCCTGGTCGACACCGTCCGCGACTGCTACGCGGCGCTGGGCACCATCCACGCGCGGTGGAACCCGGTGCCGGGGCGGTTCAAGGACTACATCGCGATGCCCAAGTTCAACATGTACCAGTCGCTGCACACGACGGTGATCGGCCCCGGCGGCAAGCCCGTCGAACTCCAGATCCGCACCTTCGACATGCACCGCCGGGCCGAGTACGGCATCGCCGCGCACTGGAAGTACAAGCAGCGCGCGGTGGCCGGCGCGTCCAAGGTCCGCACCGACACCCCGACCCAGGTCCGCAAGGACGACAAGGCCGGCGCCGTCAACGAGATGGCCTGGCTGCGGCAGCTGCTGGACTGGCAGAAGGAGACCGCCGACCCGAGCGAGTTCCTGGAGTCGCTGCGCTTCGACCTGGCCAGCAACGAGGTCTTCGTCTTCACGCCCAAGGGCGACGTGATAGCCCTGCCGGCCGGCGCGACCCCGGTCGACTTCGCCTTCGCGGTACACACCGAGGTGGGCTACCGGACGATAGGGGCCCGGGTCAACGGGCGGCTGGTGCCGCTGGAGTCGACGCTGGAGAACGGCGACGCCGTCGAGGTGTTCACCTCCAAGGCGGAGAACGCCGGCCCGTCCCGGGACTGGCTGGGCTTCGTCAAGTCGCCGCGCGCCCGCAACAAGATCCGCGCCTGGTTCTCCAAGGAGCGCCGCGAGGAGGCGATCGAGCACGGCAAGGAGGCGATCGTCCGGGCGATGCGCAAGCAGGGCCTGCCGATCCAGCGGATCCTGACCGGCGACTCGCTGGTCACCCTGGCCCACGAGATGCGCTACCCCGACATCTCCTCGCTCTACGCCGCGATCGGCGAGGGCCACGTCACCGCGCAGAACATCGTGCAGAAGCTGGTCCAGGCGCTCGGCGGCGAGGAGGGCGCCACCGAGGACCTCGCCGAGACCGCGACCCCGACGCACGACAACCGCCGGGCGGTGCGCCGCCGGGCCAAGGGCGACCCGGGCGTGATCGTCAAGGGCGTCGAGGACGTCTGGGTCAAGCTGTCCCGCTGCTGCACCCCGGTGCCGGGCGACCCGATCGTCGGCTTCGTGACCCGCGGCAACGGCGTCTCGGTGCACCGCGCTGACTGCGTCAACGTCGAGTCGCTGAGCCAGCAGCCCGAGCGGATGATCGACGTCGAGTGGGCCGCCACCCAGTCCTCGGTGTTCCTGGTGGCCATCCAGGTCGAGGCGCTGGACCGCTCCCGGCTGCTCTCGGACGTCACCCGGGTGCTCTCCGACCAGCACGTCAACATCCTGTCGGCGGCGGTGCAGACCTCCCGCGACCGGGTCGCGATGAGCCGCTTCACCTTCGAGATGGGCGACCCGAAGCACCTCGGCCACGTGCTCAAGGCCGTGCGCGGCGTCGAGGGCGTCTACGACGTCTACCGCGTCACCTCGGCCCGCAAGTAGCGCCCCGAGCACGAGAGCACGAGAGAGGGCCCCGGGAGATCCCGGGGCCCTCTCTCGTGCGTTCGGCGGATCAGCCGCTGAACTCCTCCTGGCTCCGGTGCGCCTGCTCCAGCAGGGTCTGCACGCCGGCCAGCTCGTTCTCCAGCTTGGCGATCCGGCCGGCGTTGCCGGCGGCGCGGGCCTTGTCCAGATCCGTCCGGATCTTGTCGGCCTTCGCCTCGAACAGACCGACCATGCCGGCGGCGCGCGCCTTGGCCTCCGGGTTGGAGCGCTTCCACTCGGAGTCCTCGGCCTCGCGGATGGCCCGCTCGACCGTGTTCAGCCGGCCGTCCAGCTTCGGACGGGCGTCGCGCGGCACGTGCCCGATCGCCTCCCAGCGCTCGTTGACCTCGCGCAGCGCCGCCTTGGCGGCCTTCAGGTCGGTGATCGGCAGGATCGCCTCGGCCTCGACGGCCAGCGCCTCCTTGAGCTTCTGGTTGGCCACCTGCTCGGCGTCCCGCTCGCTGAACACCGCGGAACGGGCTTGGAAGAAGACGTCCTGCGCGCCGCGGAAGCGCGCCCACAGCTCGTCCTCGATGTCCCGCTGGGCCCGGCCGGCGGACTTCCAGCGCGCCATCAGGTCGCGGTAGGCGGCCGCGGTGTCGCCCCACTCGGTGGACGAGGACAGCGCCTCGGCCTCGGCGACCAGCGCCTCCTTGGTCTGCCGGGCCTGCTCGCGCTCGGCGTCCAGGGTCGCGAAGTGCGCCTTGCGGTGCTTGGAGAAGACCGAGCGGGCGTGCGAGAAGCGGTGCCACAGCTCGTCGTCGCTCTTGCGGTCCAGCCGGGGCAGGCCCTTCCAGGTGTCCACCAGGGCGCGCAGCCGGTCCCCGGCCTCCCGCCACTGGGTGGACTCGGCGAGCTGCTCGGCCTCGGAGACCAGCGCCTCCTTGGCGGTGCGGGTCTCGTCCTGGGCCTTGGCGCGAGCGGCCTTGCGCTCCTCGCGCCGGCTCTCGATCTCGCCGGCGAGCGTGTCCAGCCGCTTGGCCAGGGCGGCCAGGTCGCCGACCGCGTGCCCCTCGGTCACCTGGGCGCGCAGGTGGTCCAGCGCGGCCTGGGCGTCCTTGGCGGCCAGGTCGGTGGTGCGCACCCGCTTCTCCAGCAGGCCGATCTCCACCTCGATGCCCTGGTACTTGCGCTCGAAGTAGGCGAGGGCCTCCTCGGGCGAGCCGGCCTGCCAGGAACCCACGACGCGTTCGCCGTCGGCCGTCCTGACGTAGACCGTGCCCTGCTCGTCGACACGGCCCCACGGGTCGCTGCTCATAGCGCGTCCTCCACATGACGTCGCGCCCGCGCCGGGGCGGCGCGCGTCCGTCGTCCACAGTTGATGTGCGGCGGACCGATGAGTCCGCCGTCCCCGTCCGCCGTGACTTGCTGCCGAGGGTGACGGCCAGGCGGGTACGGGCACCCTGATACAACGCCAACATAGGCGACCGGCCCCGGTGCTGTCCGCATCCGGGCCGGGCGATTTCGGGCCGGGGCCGCGCCGAGGCGCTTCGGGCGCCCCTTGTGGGCGGCCCCGGTAAATGTCAACTCTTTGCCGTGGTCACCAAGTTGAAGGTGACGTCGGCCATCGGGTGGCCGTCCGGGGCGCCCTCCAGGGTGCCCGCGGCGGCGATCTTCTGCACCGCGTCCAGGCCCCCGGTGATCTTGCCGAAGGGGGTGTAGTTCGGGGGCAGCTGGGTGTCCTTGTAGACCAGGAAGAACTGGCTCCCGTTCGTGCCCGGGCCGGAGTTGGCCATCGCCACGGTGCCCGCCGGGTAGGTCGCGCCGGTCAGGTTCTCGTCCGCGAACTTGTACCCGGGGCCGCCGGTGCCGCCCGGGACGGTCGCGCTGGCGGTCGGGTCGCCGCACTGGAGCACGAAGATGCCGTCGGTGGTGAGGCGGTGGCACTTGGTGTGGTCGAA
This sequence comes from Kitasatospora sp. NPDC056731, assembly GCF_040687675.1. Taxonomy (NCBI): domain Bacteria; kingdom Bacillati; phylum Actinomycetota; class Actinomycetes; order Kitasatosporales; family Streptomycetaceae; genus Kitasatospora; species Kitasatospora sp. NPDC056731. The sequence goes on along the minus strand of NZ_JBFBNR010000017.1, from coordinate 88,918 downwards.
GTACTTCTCCCCGGCCAGGAAGACGAAGGAGTTCACCGTGTGCGGGGCCTTGGCCGCGTCGAGCGCGAGCGTCACCTTGCCGCAGTTGGTGTCCAGCGTCGCGGTGTACGAGCCGCCCGCGTCGACCGCCATGGCCGGCTCGGCCTGCCACTGCTTGCCGTTCGGCGCGCCCGGCGCCGGATCGGCGCAGCCCTCGACCGGCTTGCGGGTCGGGGTGGTCGGCTCGGCGCTCTGGCTGGGCGCGGCCTTGGCGGAGGAGGCGGCCGAAGCCGACTTGTCCTTGTCCGAGCTGAACGCCCCGGTGCCGACCAGCGCACCGCCGCCGGCCAGCACCACGACGGCGAGCGCGGAGCCCAGGATCGTGTTGCGGCGCCTGCGCGCGGACCGCGCGGCGACCCGCCGCTCCATCTGGCGCTCGTACTTCTCTCGGGCGAGCTGCCGCCGCCGCTGTTCGCTGCTGACCACCGGCCGTGTCTCCTACGGATGTGCTGGGAAAGTGGATGGGTACCGAAGCGGATCATCGCATCCATCGGCGGCCAAGTGTAGGGACCGGGCCTGTAAGAACGCGGTGAACCTGTCAGTGCGAACCGCGCGCGCCACCCCTATCTGGTTCGCAACCGCACCCGCACCGCCGGTAGGCTGCCTTTACCTCACTGGTTTGCTGCATGACTGGTGGCTGCATCCGACCCGGCAGCCGCGACCGTAGCCGCCACTGCCGACCGCATCACGAAGGACGCGCGTGTTCATCGCCGGATTCCCCGCTGGAGCCTGGGGCACCAACTGCTACCTGGTCGCCCCGGCGGCGGGCGAGGAGTGCGTCATCGTCGATCCCGGCCACCAGGCGGCGCGCGGCGTCGAGGAGATGGTCCGCGAGCACGGGCTCAAGCCCGTCGCCGTGGTGCTCACGCACGGCCACATCGACCACGTGGCCTCGGTGGTCCCGGTCTGCGGCGCCCGCGGCGTCCCGGCCTGGATCCACCCCGAGGACCGGTACATGATGTCCGACCCGGAGAAGGCCCTCGGCCGCGCCCTGGGCACCCAGCTGATGGGCGAGCTCACCGTCGGCGAGCCCGACGACGTGCGCGAGCTCACCGACGGCGCCGTGCTGGAGCTCGCCGGCCTGCAGCTCACCGTGGACCACGCCCCGGGCCATACCGGGGGGTCGGTGACCTTCCGGACGCCCGGTGCCGAGGACCTCCCCCCGGTGCTGTTCTCGGGCGACCTGCTGTTCGCCGGCTCCATCGGGCGTACCGACCTCCCGGGCGGGGACAGCGAGGCGATCATGCGGTCGCTGGCCCGGGTGTGCCTGCCCCTCGACGACACCACCGTGGTCCTCTCCGGCCACGGCGGACAGACCACCATCGGCCACGAGCGCGCCACCAACCCCTACCTCCGACAGGCAGCAGGGGCGGCCGGCGCCCAGGCTTTCCCGCGACGAGGAATGTGACGGAAGAGAAGTTGAGCACCTTCACCGCCCCCAAGGGCACCTACGACCTGCTGCCCCCCAGCTCCGCGACCTTCCTGGCGATCCGCGAGCGCATCGCCGCGCCCGCCCGCCGGGCCGGCTACGGCTACGTCGAGACCCCGGTCTTCGAGGACGTGAAGCTCTTCTCCCGCGGCGTCGGCGAGTCCACCGACATCGTCAGCAAGGAGATGTACAACCTCACCACCCGCGGCGGCGACGAGCTCGCGCTGCGCCCGGAGGGCACCGCCTCGGTGCTGCGCGCCGCCCTCCAGGCCAACCTGCACAAGCAGGGCAACCTGCCGGTCAAGCTCTGGTACTCCGGCTCGTACTACCGCTACGAGCGCGCCCAGAAGGGCCGCTACCGCCAGTTCTCCCAGGTCGGCGCCGAGGCGATCGGGGCCGAGGACCCGGCCCTGGACGCCGAGCTGATCATCCTCGCCGACGACGCCTTCCGCTCGCTGGGCGTGCGCGACTACTCGCTGCTGCTCAACAGCCTCGGCGACAAGCAGTGCCGCCCGGTCTACCGCGCCGCCCTGGTCGAGTTCCTCGCCGGCCTGGACCTGGACGAGGACACCCGCCGCCGCGCCGACATCAACCCGCTGCGCGTCCTGGACGACAAGCGCGAGTCGGTGCAGGCCCAGCTGGTCGACGCGCCCAAGCTGCGCGACTACCTGTGCGAGGAGTGCAAGGCGTACGACGAGAAGGTCCGCGAGCTGCTCACCGCGAACGGCGTGGCCTTCGTCGACGACCCGAAGCTGGTCCGCGGCCTGGACTACTACACCCGCACCACCTTCGAGTTCGTGCACAACGGCCTCGGCGCCCAGTCCGCGATCGGCGGCGGCGGCCGCTACGACGGCCTGTCCGAGATGATCGGCGGCCCGGCGCTGCCGTCCGTCGGCTGGGCCCTCGGCGTGGACCGCACCTTCCTGGCGATGGAGGCCGAGGGCATCGTCCTCGACCTGCCCGCCGCGACCTCCGTGTACGCCGTCGCGCTCGGCGAGGAGGCCAAGAACGTCCTGTTCGCCAAGGTGGTCGAGCTGCGCCGGGCCGGCGTTGCCACCGACCTCGCCTTCGGCGTCAAGAGCATCAAGAACGCCATGAAGTCCGCCGACCGGTCCGGCGCCCGCTTCGCCCTCGTGGCCGGGGACCGGGACCTCGCCGACGGCGTCGTCCAGCTCAAGGACCTGACCACCGGCGAGCAGAACCCCGTCGCCCTCGACGCACTCGTCACCACCCTGAAGGAGAAGCAGCTGTGATCCGCACGCACGACGCGGGCACGCTCCGCCCGGAGCACGCAGGCACCACCGTCACCCTGGCCGGCTGGGTCGCCCGCCGCCGCGACCACGGCGGTGTCGCCTTCATCGATCTGCGCGATGCCTCCGGCACCGTGCAGATCGTGGTCCGCGACCTCGACTCGGTGCACGGCCTTCGCGCCGAGTACTGCGTCAAGGTCGTCGGCGACGTCCGGGTGCGCCCCGACGGCAACGAGAACCCGGACATCCCGACCGGCGCGGTCGAGGTCGTCGTCAGCGAGATCGAGGTCCTCTCCGAGGCCGCCCCGCTGCCCTTCCCGGTCGCCGAGTACGAGCCGGGCACGGTCAACGAGGAGGTCCGGCTGCGCTACCGCTACCTGGACCTGCGCCGCGAGGGCCCGGCCAAGGGCCTGCGGCTGCGCTCCAAGGTGAGCAACATCATCCGCCGGGTGATGGAGGAGAACGACTACCTCGACATCGAGACGCCGTACCTCACCCGCTCCACCCCCGAGGGCGCCCGCGACTTCCTCGTCCCGGTCCGCCTGCAGCCCGGCCACTGGTACGCGCTGCCGCAGTCGCCCCAGCTGTTCAAGCAGCTGCTGATGGTGGCCGGCATGGAGCGCTACTACCAGATCGCCCGCTGCTTCCGCGACGAGGACTTCCGCGCCGACCGGCAGCCGGAGTTCACCCAGCTCGACATCGAGGCCTCGTTCGTCGACCAGGAGGACATCCTGGCCCTCGGCGAGAAGATCGTCGGCTCGATCTGGCGCGAGGTGCACGGCTACGAGCTCCCCAACCCGCTGCCCCGGATGACCTACGCGGACGCCATGGCCCGCTACGGCTCCGACAAGCCGGACGTCCGCTTCGGACAGGAACTCACCGACCTCACCGAGTACTTCAAGGGCACCGCGTTCCGCGTCTTCCAGGCCCCGTACGTCGGCGCCGTGGTGATGCCCGGCGGCGCCTCGCAGCCCCGCAAGGCGCTCGACGCCTGGCAGGACTGGGCCAAGGCGCGCGGCGCCCGCGGCCTGGCCTACGTCGTCATCGACGCCGAGACCGGCGAGCTGCGCGGCCCGGTCGCCAAGAACCTGTCCGAGGAGCACCTGGCCGGCCTGGCCGCCGCCGCGGGCGCCAAGAACGGTGACGCGATCTTCTTCGCGGCCGGCAAGCAGCGCCCCTCGCAGGAGCTGCTGGGCGCCGCCCGTCTGGAGATCGGCCGCCGCTGCGAGCTGATCGACGCGTCGCAGTGGGCCTTCCTCTGGGTCGTCGACTTCCCGATGTTCGAGCCGATCGAGGACGACAAGGGCGAGTTCCAGGGCTGGCACGCGGTGCACCACCCGTTCACCGCCCCGACCGCCGAGTCGCTCGCCACCTTCGACACCGACCCGGGCTCGGCCCTGTCCAACGCCTACGACCTGGTCCTCAACGGCTCGGAGCTGGGCGGCGGTTCGATCCGTATCCACCAGCGCGACGTGCAGAAGCGGGCGTTCGACGCGATCGGCCTCTCCGAGGAGGAGGCGGCCTCGCAGTTCGGCTTCCTGCTGGACGCCTTCAACTACGGCCCGCCGCCGCACGGTGGCGTCGCCTTCGGCCTCGACCGCATCGTCACCCTGCTCGGCGGGTACGACACCATCCGCGACGTCATCGCGTTCCCGAAGACGTCCACCGGCGGTGACCCGCTGACCGGCGCCCCGACCCCGATCACCCCGGCCCAGCGCCGGGAGGCCGGCGTGGACGCCAAGCCGAAGCTGCGCGAGGACGCCGCGAAGTCCGACTCCTGACACCGGATCCGCTAACCTTCAACGGCCCCGGACGGTCCACCCACCGTCCGGGGCCGGTCCACAATGACGTGTGACACAAGGAGGGTTGACTCATGCAGGTGATCACAAGAGTCGAGTGTCCGGATGACGTCCCGGCGACCAGACGCGTCCACATGGCCGCGTTCCCCGGCCCGGACGAGGCGGACCTGGTCGACGCGCTGCGCCGCGATCCGGCCTGGCTGCCCGGCCTGTCGCTGGTCGCGGTCGACGAGGCCGGGCTGGTGATCGGGCACGCGCTGCTGACCCGGCTGCGGGTCGGCGAGGACGGCGCGGGCCTCGCGCTCGCGCCGGTCGCCGTCGCGCCCGAGTGGCAGCGCAAGGGCGTCGGCGAACTCGTCGTCCGGGCCGCGCTGTCGGCGGCCGAGGAGGCGGGGGAGAAGCTCGTGGTCGTCCTCGGCGACCCGGAGTACTACGGGCGGTTCGGCTTCAGCGCGGCCGGTCGGCACGAGATCAGCGGGCCGTTCGAGGTGCCGGACGCCTACTTCCAGGCGCTGCCGCTGCCCGCGTACGACGGCGTTCCGCGCGGGCTCTGCCGCTACCCCGAGGCCTTCGTGGCGGTGTAGGCCGTCAGGTCGGTTCCACCGACCGCGTTCCCACCCGGGGCTCCGTTTTCGCCCGACGTTCCCACCAGGGGCTCCGTCCCACCCGACGATCCCAGCCGGCCGAAGGGGACCGTGACCCGGCAGCTGCGCACGAACGCGGCCATCGCCGGCGTGAGTTCGCGGTCCTTCGGCCAGTACAGCCCGACCCGGCTCGGGCTGAGCCCCCGCACCGGCCGGTACACGACGTCATCCCGTACGGCCAGCCGGCTCATCGCCTCCGGTGCGAAGCCGACGCCCTGACCGCACACCACCGCGGCCAGCCACTCGTCGGTGTTGTGCGCCACCGCGCCGATCCGCACCGGACGCCCGCCCCGCTCCCGGCCCGCCAGCCAGTACTCGCGCCAGTGCCCGGCCTCGTGCGGTATCGCCACGAACGGCTCGTCCAGCAGGTCCTCGACGGACAGCTCGGCCCGGTCCGCCAGCCGGTGCCCGGCCGGCAGCGCCACGACCCGCGCCTCCTCGCCGAGCACGGCGACGTTGTAGTGCTCGACCAGCCACGCCGGGCCGTGCCAGAGCGTCAGGTCGATCTCGCCGGTGGCCAGGCCCGAGGTCGGGTCGAACCAGTTGTTCTGCCGCAGCTCCACCTGCCAGCCGGGCATCCGCCGGGCGAAGTCGGCGACGGTGCTGCGGGTCATCAGGTTGATGATGCCGCCCTCGAACCCCACGCGCAGCACCGAGCCCTGCTCGGCGGCGGCCGCCCGGGTGGCCCGCAGCGCGTCCTCCCAGCCGGCCAGCATCGCCCCGGCGTAGTCCGCCAGCGCCCGCCCGGCCTGGGTGGGCGCCATGCCGCGCCGCGAGCGCTCGAACAGCTCGACCCCGAGCAGCGATTCCAGCTGGCGGATCTGCTTGGTGAGCGTCGGCTGGGAGACGAACAGCCGGGCCGCGGCAGCGGTCAGCTGCCCCTCCTCGCAGACCGCGGTGAAGCTGCGCAGCAGGCGGGTGTCGACATCCATGCCCCAAGGTTATGGAACCGGATATTGGACCCGTCCGGCAGGTGTGGGCCAAGGTTGATCGTTCGGCGTTCGCGCCGACCGGACGGGGGAGCGCGGCAGCGGCGGTTCAGGGGGCCGCCGCTGCCGCCCACCCGTCCGCCGACCTGCGGGGGCGGCCTCCAGCGCCTACGGTGAGTGCTCATCAGCAGCAGCCGGACGGAGGACCCCAGGTGGCCGAGGAGCAGCGGACCGCGAAGCCGGAACGACTCGCGAGGAAGCCGTACGAGCGGGAACTGCTGCGGCTCCAGCAGGAACTGGTGAAGCTCCAGGAGTGGGTGCGGGTCGAGGGCGCCCGGCTGGTGGTGGTCTTCGAGGGGCGCGACGCCGCCGGCAAGGGCGGCGCGATCAAGCGGGTGACGGAGTACCTGAACCCGCGCATCGCCCGGGTCGCGGCGCTGCCGACCCCGACCGAGCGGCAGAAGACCCAGTGGTACTTCCAGCGGTACGTCGAGCAGCTGCCGGCCGCCGGGGAGATCGTGTTGTTCGACCGCAGCTGGTACAACCGGGCCGGCGTCGAGCGGGTCATGGGCTTCTGCACGGACGAGCAGTACTGGCAGTTCCTGCACCAGTGCCCGACCTTCGAGCGGATGCTGATCGAGTCGGGCATCCTGCTGCGCAAGTACTGGTTCTCGGTGAGCGACACCGAGCAGGAACGGCGCTTCCGGGACCGGCTGGAGGATCCGATGAAGCGCTGGAAGCTCTCCCCGATGGACGTCGAGTCGATCACCCGTTGGGAGGACTACTCGCGGGCCAAGGACGAGATGTTCGTCTACACCGACACCCCGGACTCGCCCTGGCACGTGGTGGAGAGCGACGACAAGCGGCGGGCCCGGATCAACATGATCGCCCACCTGCTCTCCACCGTGCCGTACCGCGAGATCACCGCCCCGCAGATCGACCTGCCGCCCCGCCCGGCCCCGCGCGGCTACCAGCGGCCCCCGCGCGACCTGCAGAAGTACGTCCCGGACCACGCGGCCCGCCTCGATCGGCGGGACAGGGCGTAGGCGCGCGATGGGGCCGGCTGCTCCGGCGGGTGTGTCGGCGGCCTCGCATAGGCTTCCGGTGTGGACGAACCGGACCTCTTCACCGCCGCCGCCGAGGAACGCCAGAGCAGGGAGCCCGGCCGGGCGCCGCTGGCCGTACGGATGCGCCCGCGCACCCTGGACGAGGTGGCCGGGCAGCGGCAGCTGCTGAAGCCCGGGTCGCCGCTGCGGCGGCTGGTCTCGGGCTCGCGCGGGCCGGCGGCGACCAGCTCGGTGATCCTCTGGGGCCCGCCCGGCACCGGCAAGACCACCCTGGCGCACGTGATCAGCCAGGCCGTGGAGGGCCGCTTCGTCGAGCTGTCCGCGATCACCGCCGGGGTCAAGGAGGTCCGGGCGGTGATCGACGGCGCCCGGCGGGCGGTCGGCATGTCCGGCCGGGAGACGGTGCTGTTCCTGGACGAGATCCACCGCTTCTCCAAGGCCCAGCAGGACTCGCTGCTGCCGGCCGTGGAGAACCGCTGGGTCACCCTGATCGCGGCGACCACCGAGAACCCGTACTTCTCGGTGATCTCCCCGCTGCTGTCCCGCTCGCTGCTGCTCACCCTGGAGTCGCTGACCGACGAGGACGTCCGCGCCCTGCTGCGCCGCGCGGTGGCCGACGAGCGCGGCCTGGGGGGCGCGCTGGAGCTGACGGCGGAGGCCGAGGACCACCTGGTGCGCCTCGCCGGCGGTGACGCCCGGCGGGCGCTCACCACGCTGGAGGCGGCGGCCGGGGCGGCGCTGGAGAAGGGCGAGGCGAGCATCACGCTGGCCACCACGGAGACGGCCGTCAACCAGGCGGCGGTGCGCTACGACAAGGACGGCGACCAGCACTACGACGTGGCGAGCGCGCTGATCAAGTCGATCCGGGGCAGCGACGTGGACGCCACCCTGCACTACCTGGCCCGGATGATCGAGGCGGGGGAGGACCCGCGGTTCATTGCTCGCCGGCTGATGATCTCGGCCAGCGAGGACGTCGGCCTGGCCGACCCGACGGCGCTCCAGACGGCGGTCGCGGCGGCCCAGGCGGTGGCTCTGATCGGCTTCCCGGAGGCGCGGATCATCCTCTCCCAGGCGGCGATCGCGCTGGCCCTGGCGCCCAAGTCCAACGCGGCCTACCTGGCGATCGACGCGGCGCTGGCGGACGTCCGGCAGGGGCTCGCGGGCGCGGTGCCGCCGCACCTGCGGGACGCGCACTACGGCGGCGCGGGCAAGCTCGGCCACGGCCAGGGCTACCAGTACCCGCACGACCTGCCGGAGGGCATCGCGGCCCAGCAGTACGCGCCGGACGCGGTGCACGGCAAGGACTACTACCAGCCGACCCGGCGTGGCGGCGAGGCCCGCTACGCGGACGTCGTGGAGTGGACGCGGGGCCGGCTCAGGGGTGAGTGAGAAGGGGCGCTCGACCACCCGGTACAATCGGTCGAAGTGCCATGCCCCGGGACGGCGGCGGAGGAGACTCCACCGACCGGCCGCACCAGCGGGGCATCGGCCGTAGGCCTCCTCCGGGAGGCCCGCACCAGGAGCGTCGCGCACCGTTTCGGTGTCGCGGACGGCCCGGATTTCCGGGCTGTTCCGTGTGACCAGCACTTTTGTGCCCGGCTCCGGAGAGCGGCTGACCGCATCGCCTCGGCGATGGGTTGTCTCCGGGTCGCGAGATGCGACCTCCGTCAACACCTGGTGAAGCCGTATTCGTAAGCAAGGAAGGTTTGGTTCATGGCGAACCAGAAGCGTCCCAAGGTCAAGATCGCGCGTGCGCTCGGCGTGCCGCTGACCCCGAAGTCCGTCAAGTACTTCGAGGCCCGCCCGTACCCGCCCGGCCAGCACGGCCGTGGTCGCAAGCAGAACTCGGACTACAAGGTCCGTCTGCTCGAGAAGCAGCGTCTGCGCGCCCAGTACGACCTGAGCGAGAAGCAGATGGCGCGCGCGTTCGACCGCGCGAAGAAGGCCGAGGGCAAGACCGGTGAGGCGCTCGTCGCCGAGCTGGAGACCCGTCTGGACTCGCTGGTGCTGCGTTCGGGCATTGCCCGCACCATCTACCAGGCCCGCCAGATGGTCGTCCACGGCCACATCGAGGTCAACGGTGGCAAGGTCAACAAGCCGTCGTACCAGATGAAGCCGGGCTTCGTGGTGACCGTCCGCGAGCGCAGCAAGGAGAAGGTCCCGTTCCAGGTCGCCCGTGAGGGTGGCTACGCGGGTGAGGGCCAGACCCCGAAGTACCTCGAGGTCAACCTGAAGGCCCTGGCCTTCCGCCTGGACCGTGCGCCGCAGCGCAAGGAGGTCCCGGTGATCTGTGACGAGCAGCTGGTGGTCGAGTACTACTCGCGCTGACCCGCGGCGGTTCCGCATCTGCGGTACCTCAGCGAGCCCCCGTCGCCTTTCGAGGCGGCGGGGGCTCGCCCCTTTCCGGGTGGTGCCTGCTGGTGCCGGTCGGCTACCGGTTCTCGCCGGTCATCGCCGCGGCCAGCCGCAGGTGCGGGCGGGCCTCCTCGGCGCGGCCCTGGCGCTCCAGGGTGCGGCCGAGCATCAGCCGGGCGTAGTCCTCGGCCGGGTCGGTGTCCAGGATCCGGAGCAACTCGGCCTCGGCGCGCCCGAGTTGGGCGGAGTGGTAGTAGCTGCGGGCCAGCAGCAGCCGGACCGAGAGGTTGGCCGGCTCCTCGGCGAGCACGCCCTCCAGCAGGCGGGCGGCGTCGGCGTAGGCCTTGGACTCGAAGTGGAACGTCGCGAGGCGGTACTCGTCGGCGGCGGTGGTCACGGCCACGGGGTGCTCCTTCCGGGTGGTTCCTTGCCTCCTCAAGCAATCGGCAAGTTTCAGCTATTCCTGGCCGGTGCGGGCGCCGGTGCGGACGGCACCGAGCAGGGCCCGGCCCCGGGCTCCGGGTCGCCCGTCGACCCGCTGGCGCCCAGCGCCCGGGAGACCGCCGCGTCCAGGTCGAGCCGGGCCCCGGCCTGGTAGCACTGCTCGTACTCCTGCGCGGTCAGCCCCGCCCGGGCCCGCTCCGCGCACTCCTGGTGCGGGCCGAAGAAGGACCGCGAGCCCAGGAAGGGCAGGCCGACCGTGTGCCAGATCCGGTGCGCGGCGCCCTGCAGCACCCGGGCCCCGCCCAGGTCGCCCGGCGCGCCCGGGCCGCCCGGCTCGGTCTCCAGCAGCGCCAGCAGGTCGATCGCCAGCGCGATGCCGAGCAGGTCGTGGAACAGGTGGTTCAGCCGCAGGCCCTCCCGGGCCAGGGCGCGGGCCGCCCGGACGGCGCCGTCCAGCCAGTGCGCGTACGCCATCGCGTACAGCACGTACGCGTACGCCCACTGCTCGCCGTGCTCCTCGCACAGCTCGCGGGCCTGGCCGAACCAGAGCTCGCCGCTCTCCGGATCCCCCTGGAACAGGTACGCGAGGCCCAGCTCGGCCATGGCCAGCACGACGTTGCTGTTGAGCTCGCCGATGGTCCGGTAGTGCCAGAGCGCCTCCTCGAACAGCTCGGCGGCGCGCTCCGGCTCGTCGCCGACCAGGGCCGCGCTGGCCTGCCGGTGGACGGCGTAGGCGAGCGCCCGGTCGTCGCCGGTGTCCAGGGCCTGGCGGCGGCACTCCTCCAGCGCCGGGCGGGCCGCCTCCAGGTCGCCTTGCAGGGTGGCCAGGTGGCCGGTCGCCCAGAGGGCCTTGGCGCGGGCCTCGGTCGGCTCGCGGTCCAGGGCGAGCGCGCGGTCCAGCCAGTGCCGCCCCTCGCCGAGGTGGCCGCAGCCGACCCAGTAGAACCACAGCGTGCCCGCCAGCAGCAGGGCGATCTGCTCCTCGCCGGGCTCGGCGAGGCAGAACTCCAGCGCCGCGCGGAGGTTGGGGTGGGCGAGTCGGGTGCGTTCGGCGGTCTCGGCCTGCCGGGGGCCGAACCACTCGACCTCGCCCCAGGTGGCCACGCCCAGGTACCAGTCGCGGTGGCGGCGCAGCAGCCGCTGCTCCTCGCCGGCGGCCCGCAGCCACTGGCCGCCGTAGTCGCGCAGGGTGTCCAGCAGCCGGAAGCGGACGCCGAAGGCGCTGTCCTCGCGCAGCACCACGGACTTGCCGACCAGTTCGTCGAGCTGGTCGAGCACGTCCTCGGCCTCCAGGCCGTCACCGGCGCAGACGTACTCGGCGGCCTCCAGGTCGAAACTGCCGGCGAAGACCGAGAGGCGGGCCCAGAGTAAACGTTCCTGCGCGGTGCAGAGCTCATGGCTCCAACCGATCGTGGTGCGCAGCGTCCGGTGCCGCGGCAGGGCCGTCCGGGAGCCGCCGGTGAGCAGCCGGAACCGGTCGTCCAGCCGGGCGGTGATCTGCTCCACCGACAGCGCGCGCAGCCGCCCGGCCGCCAGCTCCACCGCCAGCGGGAGGCCGTCCAGACGGCGGCAGAGCAGGCTCACCGCCTCGGCGTTGGCCTCGGTCAGCGCGAAGGAGGGCAGCACCGCCCGGGCCCGCTCGGCGAACAGCCGCACCGCGTCCGGCAGCCCGCCCGGACCGCTCGGACCGCTCGGCCGAGGGTCGACCGGCAGCGGGGCCAGGGCGAGCAGGTGCTCGCCCGAGGCCCGCAGCGCGGCGCGGCTGGTGGTCAGCACCCGGAGGCCGGGCAGTGCCCGCAGCAGCGCGTCCGCCAGGTCGGCGCAGGCCTGCACCAGGTGCTCGCAGCCGTCCAGCACCAGCAGCGAGCGCCGGCCGGACAGCCGCTCGGTGAGCACGTCCAGCGGCGGGCGGGCGGTGTCGTCGGTCAGCCGCAGCGCCTCCAGCGCCGCGCGGCCGAGCAGCAGCGGGTCCTGCACCGGGGCCACCTCGACCAGCCAGGTGCCGTCCGGGAAGGCACCGGCCGCCCGGGCGGCGGCGCGCAGGGCCAGCCGGCTCTTGCCCACCCCGCCCGGCCCGGTCACCGTCACCAGCCGGGCGCCGGCCAGCAGGCCCGCCAGCTCGGCCAGCTCCCGCTGCCGCCCGACAAAGCCCGTCACCTCGGCCGGCAGCCGACCGGGCTGCGGCTCGCGCGGCCACGCCGCGGGTTCCCCGGGCTGTGCTCTCCAGTCGCCGGCCAAGCGTTGCTCCCCGTGTTCCTGGCCCGGACCGTCGGGGCCCGGACGTTCGTCGGGCCGTACGGGCGACGGCCCGCCTGGCAGAACGAGGTGACCGGCCGGTAGGTTACGCGCGCGGTTCGCACATCCGACCGGTTCGGCCGAGGGCCGACGCGACGGTGGACCCCGGGGCCCGGCGATAACCCGGTCCGGAAACCGGGCGTGGGCGCGATAGGGTTCCGTTCGGAGAACAGCAAGGCGAGGGAGCGCGCAAAGGTGTCCGTGGGAGAGCTGGCCGGGTTGCTCGTCGCCGTGTTCTGGGCGGTCCTGGTCACCCTGCTCGCCGTGGTGCTGGTCCGCCTCTCGCGCGTGCTGAAGGAGGCCACCGTCCTCGTCTCCGCCGTCACCGAGCAGGCCGTCCCGCTGCTGAGCGACGCGGGCGCCGCCGTGCGCAGCGCCAACCAGCAGCTGGAGCGGGTGGACGAGATCACCGCCAACGTGCAGGACGCCGCCGCCAACGCCAACGCGCTCTCCTCCACCGTCGCCGCCACCCTGGGCGGGCCGCTGGTGAAGGTCGCGGCCTTCAGCTACGGCGTCCGCAAGGCCGTCGCCAAGCAGCAGGGCGGCCAGCCGTCCGTGCCGTCGCAGAGCGGCGAGCGCGAGGAGCTGGCCCGGCTGATCCGGGCCGAGGTGCGCGCCGCGACCGCGCCCAGGAACGGCCTGCTCTCCCGGGTCCGGCGCGCGGTGAGGGGCTGACGGCATGGTGCGACGCGTCTTCTGGATGGCGGTCGGCGCCGGTGCGACCGTGTGGGCCATGAACAAGGCCAACGAGGCCGTGCACCGGCTCACCCCGGACAGCCTCTCCGGCACCGCCACGCGCGGTGCGCTGCACCTGGGCGACCTGGCCAAGCAGTTCGCCCAGGACGTGCGGGCCGGCATGGCCGAGCGCGAGGAGCAGCTGAAGGACGACCTCGGACTGCACGGCACCGCCGTCGTCGAACCCCGGAGCACCGGACGGGTCCTGCGCGGCGAGCCGCAGTACCGAGCTATCTCGGCGGCGCCCGGCAGCCCGGCCGCCGCCCTGCCCCCGTCAGGCCCCCGCCCCGTGTCCCGTGGGGCCCGCACCACCACCCGAGCCATTGAAGAAACGCCCCGCCGCGCCCTGCCGCAGCGGGGCGGCACCCCGAACCGGAAGGACCAATAATGGAGTCGGCTGAGATCCGCCGCCGCTGGCTGCGCTTCTTCGAGGAGCGCGGCCACACCGTCGTTCCGTCGGCGTCCCTGGTCGCCGACGACCCCACCCTGCTGCTGGTCAACGCCGGCATGGTGCCGTTCAAGCCCTACTTCCTGGGCGAGGTCAAGCCGCAGTTCTCGCGCGCCACCAGCGTCCAGAAGTGCGTGCGCACCCTGGACATCGAGGAGGTCGGGAAGACCACCCGGCACGGCTCCTTCTTCCAGATGTGCGGCAACTTCTCCTTCGGCGACTACTTCAAGGAAGGCGCCATCAAGTTCGCGTGGGAGCTGCTCACCAGCTCCGTCGCGGACGGTGGCTACGGCCTGGAGAAGGAGAAGCTCTGGATCACCGTCTACCAGGACGACGACGAGGCCGAGCTGATCTGGCGTGACGTCATCGGCGTCCCGTCCGAGCGCATCCAGCGCCTCGGCATGAAGGACAACTTCTGGTCGATGGGCGTCCCCGGCCCCTGCGGCCCGTGCTCGGAGATCAACTACGACCGCGGCCCCGCGTACGGCGAGGAGGGCGGCCCGGCCGTCAACGGCGAGCGCTACCTGGAGATCTGGAACCTGGTCTTCATGCAGTACGAGCGCGGCCACGGCGACGGCAAGGACGGCTTCGAGATCCTCGGCGACCTGCCGAGCAAGAACATCGACACCGGCCTCGGCCTGGAGCGCCTCGCCGCCATCCTCCAGGGCGTCGACAACCTCTTCGAGATCGACACCAGCCGGATGATCCTCGACCGCGCCGCCGAGCTCACCGGCCACACCTACGGCGCCGACCACAAGTCGGACGTCTCGCTGCGCGTGGTCACCGACCACATCCGCACCGCGCTGATGCTGATCGGCGACGGCGTCACCCCCGGCAACGAGGGCCGCGGCTACGTGCTGCGCCGCATCCTGCGCCGTGCCATCCGCAACATGCGCCTGCTGGGCGCCACCGGCGTGGTGGCCAAGGACCTCACCGACATCGCGATCAAGGCGATGGCTCCGCAGTACCCGGAGCTGGAGAGCGACCGCAAGCGCATCGAGACGGTCGTCGTCGGCGAGGAGGCGGCCTTCCTGCAGACCCTCAAGGCCGGCACCAGCCTGCTGGACGCCGCGGTCACCGAGACCAAGCAGGCCGGCGGCGCGGTCCTCTCCGGGGACCAGGCCTTCAAGCTGCACGACACCTACGGCTTCCCGATCGACCTCACCCTGGAGATGGCCGAGGAGCAGGGCCTCCAGGTGGACGAGGCCGGCTTCCGCCGCCTGATGCAGGAGCAGCGCAACCGCGCCAAGGCGGACGCCAAGGCCAAGAAGATGGGCCACGCCGACGTCGCCGCGTACCGCGAGGTCGCCGACAAGTCCGGCGCGAGCGTCTTCACCGGCTACAACCTCACCGAGGGCGAGGCCAGCGTCGTCGGCCTGCTGGTGGACGGCGTTCCGTCGCCGGCCGCCTCCGAGGGCGACGAGGTCGAGATCATCCTCGACCGCACCCCGTTCTACGCCGAGGGCGGCGGCCAGCTCGCCGACCACGGCCGGATCCGGCTGGAGTCCGGCGCGGTGGTGGAGATCCGCGACGTGCAGCAGCCCGTCCCGGGTGTCATCGTGCACTCCGGTGGGGTGCTGTTCGGCGAGGTCGTGCTCGGCGCCTCGGCGTACGCCACGATCGACACCGAGCGCCGCCGGGCGATCGCCCGCGCCCACTCGGCCACCCACCTGACCCACCAGGCGCTGCGCGACGCGCTCGGCCCGACGGCCGCCCAGGCCGGCTCCGAGAACGCCCCCGGCCGCTTCCGCTTCGACTTCGGCTCGCCCGCCGCCGTCCCGGGCACCGTGCTGGTCGACGTCGAGCAGAAGATCAACGACGTGCTGGGTCGCGAACTCGACGTCACCGCCGAGGTCATGACGATGGATCAGGCCCGCAAGGCCGGTGCCATCGCGATGTTCGGCGAGAAGTACGGCGACGAGGTCCGGGTCGTCACCATCGGTGACTTCTCCAAGGAGCTGTGCGGTGGCACGCACGTCGGCAACACCGCCCAGCTGGGCCTGGTGAAGCTGCTCGGCGAGTCCTCGATCGGCTCCGGCGTGCGCCGCGTCGAGGCGCTGGTCGGCGTCGACGCGTACAAGTTCCTGGCCCGCGAGCACACCGTGGTGTCCCAGCTGACCGAGCTGGTCAAGGGGCGCCCGGAGGAGCTGCCGGAGAAGATCTCGGGCATGCTCGCCAAGCTCAAGGACGCCGAGAAGGAGATCGAGCGCTTCCGCGCCGAGAAGGTGCTGGCCGCCGCGGCGGGTCTGGCCGACTCGGCCGAGGACGTGCAGGGCATCTCGGTGGTCGCCGCGCAGGTCGCCGACGGCGTGGGCGCGGACGAGCTGCGCAAGCTGGTGCTGGATGTGCGCGGCCGCCTCGGCTCGCGCCCGGCCGTGGTCGCCGCCTTCACCGTGGCGGGCGGCCGTCCGCTGACCGTGATCGCCACCAACGAGGACGCCCGCGGCCGCGGCATCAAGGCCGGCGAGCTGGTCCGGGTCGCCGCCAAGACCCTCGGCGGCGGCGGTGGCGGCAAGGACGACGTCGCCCAGGGCGGCGGCTCCAACCCGGCCGCGGTCGGCGAGGCCGTCGCCGCGGTGCGCGGCCTGGTCGCGGAGCGCGCCAGCTGATGGTCGAGGAGCCTCAGGTGGAGCGGCCCTTCCGGCGGGGGCGGCGGATCGCCGTCGACGTCGGTGACGCCCGGATCGGGGTCGCGTCCTGCGACCCCGACGGGGTGCTCGCCACGCCCGTGGAGACCGTTCCGGCCGGGGTGAAGTCGCAGGCCAGGATCGCCGCCATCGTCGAGGAGTACGACGCGGTGGAGGTGATCGTCGGGCTGCCCCGCTCGCTGAGCGGCAAGGAGGGCCCGGCGGCGGAGAAGGTCCGCGCGTACGCGACGCGGCTGGCCAACCGGCTGTACCCGGTGCCGGTCCGGCTGGTCGACGAGCGGATGTCGACCGTCACCGCCACCCACGGGCTGCGCGCCTCGGGTGTCAAGGCGAAGAAGGGCCGCTCGGTGGTCGACCAGGCCGCTGCGGTGGTGATCCTGCAGACCGCCCTTGAGTCCGAACGGGTGAGCGGGAACCCGCCCGGTGAGAGCGTCGAGGCGGTCGGCTGACCGGCCTGATCTAACGTCCCGTCGAGGGGTCCGTGCGGACGCGTCCGCACGGACCCCTTTCGAACGTTTCGGCACTGCCGAGGGGACGCGAGCCATGACCGACCAGGACTTCCACCCGGGGCTCACGCCCGGGCACCTGGGTGCGCCGGTGCTGGAGCCGGAGGGCCGGCCCCCGGGCGCGCCCCGCATGCGCTCCGATGCACCCGATCCGCACCGACGGCGTAACGGACTGGCCTGCGCGCTCACCGCGCTCGCCCTGGTCGCGGTGTTCGGCGGGGCGGGCCTCGCCGGGTACACCTGGTTCCAGGGGCAGCGCAAACCCCCGGCCGCCGCCGACTACGACGGGCAGGGCACCGGCAGCGTCCAGGTCTCGGTGCCGGAGGGCGCGGGCCTGTCCCAGATCGCGTCCACCCTGGTCCGCAACGGGGTGGTGGCCAGCTCGCTCGCCTTCACCCGGGCGGCCAAGGGCAGTGCCGCGGCCGCCGGGCGGATCCAGCCCGGCACCTACACCCTGAAGCAGCGGATGTCGGCCGCGGCCGCGCTGACCGTGCTGATCGACCCGGCCAACGCCAACGGGCTGACCATCCCCGAGGGCTGGCGCGGCTACCAGATCTACGTGGCCATCGACCACAAGCTGCGTCTGCCGGAGGGCACCACCCAGCGCACCGCCCAGGAGCAGGGCGCCGAACTGGGCCTGCCGGACTTCGCCAAGGGCAGCCCCGAGGGCTACCTCTTCCCCGCGACGTACAGCGTCACCGACGGGACCACCGCGATCGACCTGCTGAAACAGATGGTGGAGCGGGCCGGCAAGGAGTTCAGCCGGGACGACGCGAACGTCGTCGCGCAGAACCTCGGGCAGAGCCTGTACGGGCTGGTCACCGTGGCCAGCATGGTCCAGGGCGAGGCCGACAACAACGAGGACATGGGCAAGGTGGCGCGGGTCATCTACAACCGGCTGGCCAAGGGCATGCCGCTGCAGCTCGACTCCACGATCAACTACGCGCTCGGCCGGTCGACCCTGAACACCACCGTCACCGACACCCGGCTGGACTCCCCGTACAACACCTACCTGCACCCGGGGCTGCCGCCCACGCCGATCTCCAACCCGGGGCGGCAGGCGATCATGGCGGCGCTGGACCCGGCGCAGGGGGACTGGCTCTACTTCGTCACCGTGAAACCGGGGGACACCCGCTTCACCGACAGCTTCGACGTGCAGCAGCGCAACGTCGCCGAGTTCAACGCCAACCGGGCGTCGGCGAAGCCCGGCGCCTCGGCCTCGTCGTCGGCTTCGGCCGGTGCCTCGGCCCCCGCCTTCGGGCCGGCGGCGCCGGAGCCCGAGCCGAGCGCGGGCTGGTGAGGTCGGGCACTGACGGCACGTCCGCCCTGCCGGGGGCACGTGTGCGGTACGGTAACGTCTCCTCCCAGGCGCTGCGCTAGCACGCCGGTTCGAGAATCAGCCGGGACCGCGTCCCGGACGGCCGGTCCGATCCTCCGGCCGTCTTCGTCGGTTAAGGGGATCAATGACCGATCTGGGTCGGGGCTACGGCCCCCAGGGCTCTGAGCCGTGGCACCCCGGTGACCCCGGGTACGGAGGCCAGCAGCCGGTCCCCGGCCAGCAGGACGGCCAGTGGCAGCAGTATCCCCAGCAGGGCGAGCCGGTCCAGCAGTATCCCCAGCAGCAGGGCGAGCCGGTCCAGCAGCCGTACGGAGACATGCAGCAGCAGGGGTATCCGCAGCAGCAGATGCCGCAGCAGGGGTACCCGCAGGGGTATCAGCAGCAGGGGTTCCCGGGCGGGCAGCAGCAGTACCCGCAGCAGCAGATGCCGCCGCAGCAGCAGGGCTACCCGCAGCAGCAGATGCCGCAGCAGGGGTACCCGCAGCAGCAACAGCAGCAGCAGATGGCGCCGCAGGGGTACCAGCAGCAGCTGCCCCAGCAGGGGTACCAGCAGCAGGGGTTCCCGGACGGTCAGCAGCAACCGGGCATGGCGCAGCAGCAGGGGATGTCCCCGCAGCAGGCCCAGCAGGCCCAGCAGCCCCACCAACCCCAGCAGCCTCAGCAACCCGGTGCGCAGCAGCAGCCGGGTATCCCGCAGCAGGGCGCGCAGCCCGGGCGGCGGCGTCGCGCGGCGCCGGAACCCGAGCCGGCCGCGCCCGTCAGCGGCCCCGGCCCGGACGGCATCGACTGGGAGGCCGAGGCCGCCGCGCTGGAGGCCGGCGCCGATCCGGTCGGCGGGCACGCGCCCGAGACCGACGAGTGGGACGGCCACCCGGACGGCTTCCAGGAGGACGGCCGTCACGAGGACGGCCACCACGAGGACGCCGAGTACCGCGACGAGGACGGCCACGCCGAACAGGAGGGCTTCCTCGGCGAGGAGGACTCCTCCCGCGACGCGCAGAAGAAGCGCAAGGAGAAGGGCAAGAAGTCCGGCCGCCGCAACGGCGGGGCCTGCCTGCTGGTCGCGCTGGTGCTGGTCGGCGCCCTGGGCGGGGCCGGCTGGTGGGGCTACGGCTTCTACCAGGACCACTTCGGCCCGGCGCCGGACTTCACGGGCGAGGGCGGCAGCCCCGTCCAGGTCGAGGTCAAGTCGGGTGCGGTCGGCGGTCAGATCGGCCTGGCGCTGAAGAGCGCCGGCGTGGTCAAGAGCGTCGACGCCTTCAGCAAGGCCTGCGACGCCGAGCCGAAGTGCAAGAACATCCAGCCGGGCTTCTACTCGCTGAAGAAGGAGCTGCCGGCCGCCACCGCGCTGAGCGAACTGCTCAACGGGGCCGGCGGTGCGGCGCTGGTCATCCCCGAGGGCAAGACCGCCGCCGACATCTACACCCTGATCGACGGGAAGCTGAAGCTGCCGCAGGGCACCACGGCGGGTGTCGCCAAGGCCCAGGTCGGCAGTCTCGGCCTGCCGGCGTACGCGAACGGCAACGTCGAGGGCTTCCTCTGGCCGACCCGGTACAACATCGCCGACGGCATGAAGCCCGAGGACCTGCTCAAGCAGATGGTGAAGAACGCCACCGACAAGTACGCGACCCTGGACGCCGACGCGTCCAAGGCCGGCCTCAAGAACGCGTACGAGGTGGTCATCGAGGCGAGCATCCTGCAGCGCGAGGGCAACAACGTCGAGGACTTCGGCAAGATGGCCAGGACCATCCAGAACCGGCTGGCGAGCGATTCCGTGCGCCACACGCTCGGCATGGACACCACGCTGCAGTACTCGCTGGGCCGCAAGGACCTGGACAAGAAGGACATCAACGACGGGTCCAACAAGTACAACACCTACATCAACCCGGGCCTGCCGCCGACGCCGATCTCCAACCCCGGCGACGACGCGCTCAAGGCGGTGCTCAACCCGGCGGACGGCAAGTGGCTGTACTTCATCGCGATGTCCCCGACCAAGACCCTGTTCGCCGAGACGGACAAGGAGCATGCGGCCAACGTCGAGGCGTACTGCCGGGCGGCGGGCCAGGGCTTCGACAAGGTCGGTCTCCACTGCACCACCAAGTAGCCGCCACCGCACCGCCGTTCACGGAGGAGCAGCGTTGACCAGCAAGCACCGGGCCGCCGTCCTCGGCTCGCCGATCGCCCACTCGCTCTCGCCGGACCTGCACCGGGCCGCCTTCGCGGCGCTCGGGCTGGACGGCTGGCGCTACGACCGCTTCGAGGTCGACGAGGCCGGCCTGCCCGGCTTCCTCGCCGGGCTGGACGAGGCCGAGTGGGCCGGGCTGTCGCTGACCATGCCGCTGAAGCGGGCGATCATCCCGCTGCTGGACGAGGTCAGCGCGACGGCCCGCGCGGTGGACGCGGTGAACACCGTGGTGTTCACCGCCGACGGGCGGCGCACCGGGGACAACACCGACGTCCCCGGGCTGGTGAACGCGCTGCGCGAGCGCGGCATCACCGAGGTGCCGGCCGCGGCCGTGCTGGGTGCCGGGGCCACCGCCTCCTCGGCGCTGGCGGCGCTGGCCCAGGTCTGCACGGGCGAGGTGACCGTCTACGTGCGCAGCGCGGAGCGGGCCCGGGAGATGGCCGAGCTGGGCGAGCGGCTGGGCGTCGCCGTGCGCACCGCCGACTGGGAGCTCGGCGCGCAGGCGCTGGCGCGGCCGCTGACCGTCTCGACCACGCCGGTCGGTGCGACCGACGCCTTCGCCGGGGCGCTGCCCGCCGCGCCGGGGGCGCTGTTCGACGTGCTGTACCACCCGTGGCCGACGGCGCTGGCCGCCGCCTGCGCCGCGCGCGGGGCGACCGTCCTGGGCGGGCTGGACCTGCTGGTGCACCAGGCGGTGCTGCAGAGCGAGGCCTTCACCGGGCGGGCGCCGGGGCCGCTGGCGGCGATGCGCGAGGCGGGCGAGAAGGCCCTCGCCGGGCGCTGAGCCCGCGCCGGTGGCCGGATCGCGCCGGCCACCGCCCGGCCGGCTGGCCGGAATCGTGCCGACCACCGTCCCGCCGACTGACCGACCACCGTCCGTCACGCGGACTGGGCCTCCGGGTGCCGCCGGGACGTGAAAGGATTCAGGGGAAAAGGCACGCCCGGGCGGGCCCCGGCAGGTGCCGTGGCCGGTCCGCTGATGAAGGAGCTCCGTTGGGTACGTTGCGCTGGCTGACGGCGGGGGAGTCGCACGGCCCCGCACTCGTCGCGACGCTGGAGGGCCTGCCCGCCGGTGTACCGGTCACCACCGCGGTGGTGGCCGACGCGCTGGCGCGCCGCCGGCTCGGTTACGGTCGCGGCGCACGGATGAAGTTCGAGCAGGACGAGGTGACGTTCCTCGGCGGCGTCCGGCACGGCGAGACCATGGGCAGCCCGGTGGCGGTCATGGTCGGCAACACCGAGTGGCCGAAGTGGGAGCAGGTCATGTCGGCCGACCCGGTCGACCCCGAGGTGCTGGCCGGTCTGGCCCGCAACGAGGCGCTCACCCGCCCCCGCCCCGGCCACGCCGACCTGGCCGGCATGCAGAAGTACTCGATCGACGAGGCCCGTCCGATCCTGGAGCGCGCCAGCGCCCGTGAGACGGCCGCCCGGGTCGCGCTCGGTGCCGTCGCCCGCGCGTACCTGAAGGCGACCTGCGGGATCGAGATCGTCAGCCACGTGGTGGAGCTGGCCGCCGCCAAGGCCCCGGCCGGTGTGCTGCCGCTGCCCTCGGACGAGGCGCGGCTGGACGCCGACCCGGTGCGCTGCCTGGACGCCGACGCCTCGAAGGCGATGGTCGCCGAGATCGACCAGGCCCACAAGGACGGCGACACCCTCGGCGGCGTGGTCGAGGTGCTCGCGTACGGCGTGCCGGTGGGTCTGGGCTCACACGTGCACTGGGACCGCCGGCTGGACGCCCGGCTGGCCGCCGCGCTGATGGGCATCCAGGCGATCAAGGGCGTCGAGGTCGGCGACGGCTTCGAGCTGGCCCGGGTGCCCGGCTCGCAGGCGCACGACGAGATCGTCCCGACCCCCGAGGGCGTCAAGCGCACCTCCGGCCGCTCCGGCGGCACCGAGGGCGGCCTGACCACCGGCGAGGTGCTGCGGGTGCGTGCCGCCATGAAGCCGATCGCCACCGTGCCGCGGGCGCTGCAGACCCTGGACGTGCGCACCGGCGAGCCGGCCAAGGCGCACCACCAGCGCTCGGACGTCTGTGCCGTGCCGGCCGCCGGGATCGTCGCCGAGGCGATGGTCGCGCTGGTGCTGGCCGACGCGGTGAGCGAGAAGTTCGGCGGTGACCACGTCTCCGAGACCCGCCGCAACGTGCAGGGCTACCTCGACAACCTGATCATCCGATGACCGTTCCGGTCGTTGTGCTGGTCGGCCCGCCCGGCAGTGGCAAGTCCACCGTCGGGCGGGCCCTGGCCGAGCGCCTGGGCGTCGGATTCCGGGACACCGACGCCGACATCGAGGCGTTGGCCGGCAAGCCCATCCCGGAGATCTTCATCGACGAGGGCGAGCCGCACTTCCGCGAGCTGGAGGTCCGGGCCGTGCGCACGGGCGCCACGGAGCACGACGGCGTCCTGGCGCTCGGCGGCGGCGCGGTGATGGCCGAGGCCACCCGCGCCCTGCTGCGCGAGCTGCCGGTCGTCTTCCTGGAGGTCCCGCTGGCGGACGCGGTCAAGCGGGTCGGCCTGGACGCCCCGCGCCCGCTGCTGGCCATCAACCCGCGGGCCCGCTGGCGCGAGCTGATGGAGGCCCGCCGGCCCCTCTACCTGGAGGTGGCCACCGCCGTCGTCGACACCGCCGGCTGCACCCCCGAGCAGGTCGCGGACGCCGTACTGGAAGCACTGGAGCTGAAGACCCCCCATGACTGACCCCATCGTCAGGATTCACGTCGGCGGCAGCGCCGGCCACGACCCGTACGACGTGCTGATCGGGCACCAGCTGCTCGGCGAGCTGGCGCCGCTGATCGGCACCCGCGCCAAGCGGGTCGCGATCATCCACCCCGAGGCGCTGGCCGCCACCGCCGACGCCATCCGCGAGGACCTGCTCGGCGAGGGCTACGAGGCGATCGCGCTCCAGGTGCCCAACGCCGAGGACGCCAAGAGCGCCGAGGTCGCCGCGTACTGCTGGTCGGTGCTCGGGCAGACCGGCTTCACCCGCAGCGACGTCGTCGTCGGCCTCGGCGGCGGCGCCACCACCGACCTGGCCGGCTTCGTCGCCGCCACCTGGCTGCGCGGCGTCCGCTGGATCTCCATGCCCACCACGCTGCTCGGCATGGTCGACGCGGCCGTCGGCGGCAAGACCGGCATCAACATCGCCGAGGGCAAGAACATGGTCGGCGCCTTCCACCCGCCGGTGGGCGTGCTGGCCGACCTCGACACCCTGGCGACCGTGCCCAAGCACGACTACGTCTCCGGCCTCGCCGAGGTCATCAAGTGCGGCTTCATCGCCGACCCGGCCATCCTCGACCTGATCGAGGCCGACCCGGAGGGCGCCAAGACCCCGGACGGCCGGCACACCGTCGAGCTGATCCGCCGCGCCATCCAGGTCAAGGCCGACGTGGTCTCCGGGGACCTCAAGGAGTCCGGCCGGCGCGAGATCCTCAACTACGGCCACACCCTCGGCCACGCCATCGAGCGCAACGAGCGCTACAAGTGGCGGCACGGCGCCGCGATCTCCATCGGCATGGTCTTCGCCGCCGAACTCGGCCGCCTGGCAGGCCGGTTGGACGACGAGACGGCCGACCGGCACCGCACCGTGCTGGCCTCCGTCGGGCTGCCGCTGCGCTACCAGGCGGACGCCTGGCCGAAGCTGCTGGACGCCATGAAGATCGACAAGAAGTCGCGCGGCGACCTGATCCGCTTCATCGTCCTGGACGGCCTCGGCAAGACCTCCGTCCTGGAGGGCCCCGACCCGTCCCTGCTGGTCGCCGCCTACGCGGAGGTCTCGGCGTGACCAGGGTCATGGTGCTCAACGGCCCCAACCTCGGGCGGCTCGGCAGCCGCGAGCCGGACGTCTACGGCGCCACCTCCTACGCCGGGCTGGTCGAGCGCTGCACCGCGCTCGGCAAGGAGTTCGGCTTCGAGGTCGAGGTGCACGAGACCAACTCCGAGCAGCAGATGGTGGAGTGGCTGCACGAGGCGGCCGACGGCAAGGTGCCCGTGGTGATCAACCCGGGCGCGTTCACGCACTACTCGTACGCGATGCGGGACGCCGCCTCGCAGCGCACCGCGCCGCTGATCGAGGTGCACATCTCCAACCCGTACGCCCGGGAGACCTTCCGGCACACCTCGGTGATCGCCGCGGTGGCCTCCGGCACCATCGCGGGATTCGGGCTCGGCTCGTACGAGCTGGCCCTGCGCGCCCTGGCCGAGCAACTCACCACGCGCTGACGCCTGGTCAGCGGCCCGGCGGCGGACTGTGCCCGCCGCCGGGCCGCCGTGTAGTCTCCCCGCTGAGAGGTGTCGGGAGGTGACCGTGACGCAGTACGCCGGGGGTGGGCACGTCCCGCCGCGTCCCGCCGCTCCGCCGGGGCCGCAGCCGTCGGGGGCCGCCGCGCCGCCGCCGGTGCCGCCCGCTCCGGCTCCTGTTCCCGCCGCTGCGCCGCCGGCTCCGGCCGCTCCGGTGCCGCTCGTTCCGGTGCCGCCTGCTCCCGTGCCGCCCGTTCCGGCTCCTGTTCTCGCGCCCGCTCCGGCCGCACCTGCGCCCGCGCCCAGTGCGCCGGTCCCCGTCGGGGCCACCGGGCACTTCGTGCTGCCCTCCGGCGCGCCCGTGCAACTCCCCGCCCACCCGCCGCAGCGGCACGCGCCCGCCAGTCCGATCGCCGTCCTGCTGATCGGCCCGGCCGGGGCGGGCAAGACCACCGTCGCCCGGTACTGGGCCGAGCGCCGGCCCAGCCCGACCGCGCACATCAGCCTGGACGACGTCCGCGAGTGGGTGCAGTCCGGCTTCGCCAACCCGCAGTCCGGCTGGAACAACGCCTCCGAGGCGCAGTACCGGCTGGCCCGCCGCACCTGCGGCTTCGCCTGCCGCAACTACCTCGCCAACGGCATCTCCTGCATCATCGACGACGCCGTCTTCCCGGACCGCCCGGCCATCGGCCTCGGCGGCTGGAAGCGGCACATCGGCCCCGGCATGATCCCGGTCGTGCTACTGCCCAGCCTGGACTCCGTGCTGCACCGCAACGCCCGGCGCGGCGGCACCCGGCGGCTCGGTGACGAGGAGGTGGCGCGGATCCACGGCCGGATGGCCGGCTGGTACAACTCCGGGCTGCCGATCATCGACAACTCGTACCTGGACGTGGCCGGCACCGCCGCCGAGCTGGACCGCGTCATCCTGGCCCGGCTGATGGGCATGCCGGTCCGCTGACCTGCGACGATCCGGCGCTGTCGGTGCCGACTGCGATGATGTGCGGGTCCTGTCGAACCACCCCGGGGGAGCTGACGCCCGTGCCGGAAGGCCACATCATCCACCGCCTCGCCGCCGAGAACCGGAAGGCCTTCGGCGGCCGCCCGGTCGAGGTGTCCAGCCCGCAGGGCCGGTTCGCCGACGAGGCCAAGGCCATCGACGGGCAGCTGCTCACCGCGGCCGAAGCCGTCGGCAAGCACCTGTTCCTCGGCTTCGAGGAGGGCGGCTGGGTGCACGTCCACCTCGGCCTCTACGGCGGCTTCGCCTTCGGCACCGGGCCCGCGCCCGAGCCGGTCGGCCTGGTCCGGCTGCGGCTGGCCAACGACGACGGCTACGCCGATCTGCGCGGCCCCAACACCTGCGCGCTGGTCACCGGCGCGGAGAAGGCCGCCGTCGCCGCCCGGCTGGGCCCCGACCCGCTGCGCGCCGACGCCGACCCGCAGGCCGCCTGGCGCCGGATATCGGCCAGCCGGACGACCGTCGCCGCGCTGCTGATGGACCAGAAGGTGCTGGCCGGGGTGGGCAACGTCTACCGGGCCGAGGTGCTGTTCCGCCACGGGATCGACCCGTACCGCGCCGGTCGCGACCTCACCCGGGGCGAGTGGGACGCGATCTGGGCCGACCTGGTCGCCCTGATGCGCGAGGGCGTCGGCGCGGGCCGGATCGACACCGTCCGCCCCGAGCACACCCCCGAGGCGATGGGCCGCCCGCCGCGCGTCGACGACCACGGCGGCGAGGTGTACGTCTACCGGCGGGCCGCGATGCCCTGCCTGGTCTGCGGCACCGACGTCCGGACGGAGCAGCACGCCGCGCGCAACCTCTTCTGGTGCCCCGCCTGCCAGGCGGCCTGACCAGGCCCTGTCCGGCTGGTCAGCCGAAGGCCGCGGTGGGCTCGTGGTGTTCGGCGGCGGCGCACGCGTCGAGGAGGGGGCGCATGGCCTCGTCCACGAGCCGGTAGCGCACGACCCTCCCGTCCTTGTCCCCGGTGACCACGCCCGCGGTGCGGAGCAGTCGCAGAGCCTGGGACACGGCGGGGTCGCGCATGCCGGTGGCGACGGCGAGGTCGGAGACGGCGAGCGGGCCGGCCCGGTGGAGGGCGAGCAGGAGGGCGAGCCGCCCGGGGTCGGCGAGCAGGGAGAACCGCTCGGCCCAGGTGCGGACGTGGGCGGGGTCGCCGATCGCGGCGATGGCCTCGCAGACCCGGTGTCCGTCGATGGTGCGGTGGCCCGCGCGGTCGGCCGGTACGAGATGCATGCGCACATTGTTGCAGGAGGGGGCCTGTGATCCTGGACACCTGCGCAGGTGCGCAGCCTTGCAAGGGTGGGTCCTGGCCCCTACGGTGTTCCCCGCCGTGGTGCTCGGGAAGACCGGTGACGGATCCTCAGGGGTCCCAGTCCGGAGCGGCCCTCGCCACTGTGATCGGGCCATCGTGATCGTCGACGATGGAGAGACGTCCGTACCCACGACGCCACTGGGAGCCTCGCGCACCTGGGAAGGCGGGTACGGGACCCCCGTAAGCCAGGAGACCGGCCACGGCATCTCACGAAGTGTTTCCACGAGGTGCTGGAGCGTGACCCGAATGACCCTGCCCGAAACCGCCGCCGCCGAGGCGCCGGCGACACCGTCCGTGCTGCCCACGTTCCGCTGGAAGCGCGAGGACACCGTTCGCACGGCCGGGCTGATGGGGGTGATCCTGGCCATGCACGTGGTGGCGTTCGGGACGCTCATCTTCCTGGTCGCGCCCCACAACTACGCGGTCGGCACCCAGGTCTTCGGCGTGGGCCTGGGGATCACCGCGTACACCCTCGGCATGCGGCACGCCTTCGACGCCGACCACATCGCGGTGATCGACAACACCACCCGCAAGCTGATGGCGGACGGCAAGCGGCCGGTCTCGGTCGGCTTCTGGTTCGCCCTCGGGCACTCCTCGATGGTGGTGCTGATGGCCGCCCTGGTGGCGGGCGGCGCGCAGCTGGCCAGCACGCTGATGGACGACGACTCGACCACCCACAAGTGGCTCGGGATGGTCGGCACGACGGCCTCCGGCGCGTTCCTCTACCTGATCGGCGCGCTCAACCTGGCCGCGCTGCTCGGCATCCTCAAGGTGTTCCGGGCGATGCGGGCGGGGTCGTACGACGAGGCGCAGTTGGAGGAGCACCTCAACTCGCGGGGCTTCATGGCCCGGGTGCTGAACCGGGCGACCCGCTCGATCACCCGGCCCGGGCAGATGTTCCCGGTGGGCATGGTGCTGGGGCTGGGCTTCGACACCGCGACCGAGGTCACCCTGATGGTGATGGCCGGGTCGGGCGCGGCGGCCGGGCTGCCCTGGTACGCGATCGTCTGCCTGCCGCTGCTGTTCGCGGCCGGGATGAGCCTGTTCGACACCCTGGACGGGACGTTCATGAACTTCGCGTACCAGTGGGCCTTCGCCAACCCGGTCCGGAAGGTGTACTACAACCTGACGATCACCGGGCTGTCGATCGCGGTGGCCTTCGTCATCGGCACCATCGAGCTGGTCGGCGTGCTGCACGAGAAGCTCGATCTGACCGACCCGGTCACCGGCTGGATCGCGGGCATCTCGCTGGACAACGTCGGCTACGCGATCGCCGGGCTGTTCGTGGTGGTCTGGGCCGCGGCGATCGCCTACTGGAAGCTGGCCCGGGTGGAGAAGCGCTGGGTGGCCGCCGAGTAGCGACACGGCTGCGAGCGGCGACGGCACCGAGCAGCGACGGCGCCTCCCCCGGGATCCCGGGGGAGGCGCCGTTTCGCCGCTGGGGGGCGGTACGGGTCGCTGCCGGTCGGCGTCTCGTCGGTGCGGGGTTCAGCTCGGGCGGGCGGGGTTCAGCGCTCTTCGCGGAAGTCGACGTGCCGGCGCGCGACCGGGTCGTACTTGCGCAGGACCATCCGGTCCGGGTCGTTGCGGCGGTTCTTGCGGGTCACGTACGTGTAGCCGGTGCCGGCGGTGGAGCGGAGCTTGATGACGGGGCGCAGTTCATTGCGGGCCATGGGTGTCCTCCCGGGTTGGCGGGTTGGCGGGTTGGCGGGTTGGCGGGGTGTTCGGGGCCGGGGCGAAACCGTACACCGAAATGGAAGTCATTTTCATCTGGTGTAGCGTGAGCTCCGTCCCGCCCATTCCCGGACGCCAGGGAGCACCCATGTCCGCCCACTGCCAACTCACCGGCCGCAGGCCCGGATTCGGCAACGCGATCTCGCACTCGCACCGCCGCACCCGCCGCCGCTTCGACCCCAACATCCAGCACAAGCGCTACTGGCTGCCCGGCGAGGGCCGGTACGTCCGGCTCACCCTCAGCGCCAAGGGCATCCGCACCATCGACACGATCGGCATCGAGGCCGCCGTCGCCCGCATCCGCGCCCGAGGGGGGAAGGTCTGATGGCCAAGCAGAGCAAGATCGCCAAGAACGAGCAGCGCCGCGCCGTCGTGGCCCGGTACGCCGAGCGCCGCGCCGAGCTCAAGCGGATCATCGCCCACCCCGGCACCGCCCCCGCCGAACGCGCCGCCGCCCAGGCCGAACTCGCCCGCCAGCCCCGTGACGCCAGCGCCACCCGGATCCGCAACCGCGACGCCGTCGACGGCCGCCCCCGCGGCTACCTGCGCGCCTTCGGCCTCTCCCGGGTCAACCTCCGCGTCCACGCCCACGCCGGCCACCTGCCCGGCGTCCGCAAGGCCAGCTGGTGAGCGGCGTGGACGGGATCAAGCTGCCCGTGGTGGTCGTGGCCGGCCTGCACGCCGCCGAACGCCGCGCCGCCGTCTGGGAGTTGGCCGCGGCCGCGGTGGACGCGGTGGTCCTCCACCACGACCTGCGGGAGGCCTCGCAGGGCGTCGTCCACCGCGAACTGCGCGACGCGGGAGGCGGGTTCGACGCCGCCGACGTCCCGCTGGTGAACGACTGCCCCTGCTGCGCCCTGCGCGAGGACCTGCTGCCGCGACTGCTGCGGATCGCCGACGAAGGCCGGTACGGACTCGCGATCGTCGAACTGTGGGGCGGCAGCGACCCGCACCCGGCCGTCGAGGTGATCGCCGGGGGAGAGGCGGGCGGCCGCCATCTGGAGGACGCCGTCGAACTCGCGGGCGTGGTCACGGCCGTCGACCCGGACCGGCTGATCGGCGAACTCTCCGTCTCCGACGACCTGGTGGACCACGGCGAGCACACCGCCCGCCAGGACCAGCGGACCCGCGCGGAGGCACTCGCCCACCAGGTCGAGTACGCCACCACCCTCGCCGTCCCGCGCGCGACGGCGCACGCGCCCGGGCTCGCGCTGCTCCGCCAGCTCCACCCCACCGCCCGGGTCGTCCGGCTCGGCACCGGCGCGCTCACCCGGGCCGCCCTCGGCGGCTTCGACGTCGCCGCCGCCCGCGACCGGGTCAACCCGGCGATCGCGCTGCTCCCGCAGGAGAGCGACGAGGCCGGCGTCACCACGCTGGTCTGGGAGCGCCGCCGCCCGTTGCACCCCGAGCGGCTGCACCGGGCGCTGGAACTGCTCGTGCCCGCCGCCCAGCGCAGCCGCGGCCGCTTCTGGCTGGCCAACCGGCCCGACCTGATGCTCGCCTGGGACGCCGCCGGGGCCAACCTCGCCGTCGAGGAGTGCGGGCCCTGGCTCACCTCCCTGCCCGACGCCGCCTGGGAGCTGTACCCGCCCGCCCGCCGGGCCGCCGCCGCCCTCGACTGGCACCCGCTGCACGGCGACCGGGTGCAGCAGCTCAGCTTCACCGCCGAGGGCCTGGACGTCGACGGCGTCACCGGGCTGCTCGACTCCTGTCTGCTCACCGACGCCGAACTCGCCGCCGGCGAACCCGGCTGGAAGGCCCTGCCGGACGCCTTCCGGGACCTGCTCGACCCCGTTCACTGAGGAGCCGTCACTGTGCGTAAGCGACCGAACCCGCCCAAGGACCGGCCGAACCCGCTGTTCGCGGCCGGCGTCGAGTACATCGACTACAAGGACACCGACCTGCTGCGGCGCTTCGTCTCCGACCGCGGCAAGATCCGGAGCCGCCGCGTCACCCGGCTCACCGCCCAGCAGCAGCGCGCCGTGGCCAGGGCCGTCAAGAACGCCCGCGAGATGGCCCTCCTCCCGTACGCCGCCGGCACCACCCGGTAGCCGTCCCCACCGCCACCACCGCCACCACCCGACAAGGAGCCCCCGATGGCCGTCCCCAAGCGCAAGACGTCCCGCAGCAACACCCGGCACCGCCGGGCCCAGTGGAAGGGCAAGGCCCCGAAGCTCGTCCCGATCACCCTCAACGGCCGCGAAATGCTCGTCCCCCAGAACCTGGTCCCCGCCTACCGCCGTGGCCTGATCGACCCGGAGGGGGCGTAGCGACCACAAAGAGGGCGTGCGGGGGCGGGAGCGCGCCCTGTCGGGGGTGCTCGGCGGGCGGATCGGGGTGGGGGTTCGTAGGCTCGACGCATGTCTGATGCGTACGCGGGTCGGCGGGAGCGGGTGAGGGAGCACTGCAGTGCGGCCGGGGCCGATGCGGCGCTGATCACCCGGGCGGCGAACGTGCGGTATCTGACGGGCTGCGCGCCCTGCGGGGCGACGCTGCTGCTGACCCGGGAGCGGGTGCTGCTGGCAGTGCCGGACGATCTGCCGGCGGACGACACCGGGGAGCACCTGATCGCGCCGGACGTCACCCAGGTGCCGGTGGCGGCCGCGGCGGACACCGCCCTGGCGGCGGCCGCCGCCGCCGCGCGACTGGGCGTGGCGGACCTCGCGGTGGAGGAGCACGACCTGACCGTCAGCCGCCACCGCGCGGTGGCGAGCCTGGCGGAGGGGGCCCGGCTGGCCGACCTGGCGCAGGTGGTCGAGCGGCTGCGGGTGGTCAAGGACGAGCACGAGATCGCCGACCTGCGGATCGCCGCCGAGATCGCCGACCAGGCGCTCGGCGAACTGCTGGAGTCGATCCTGGTCGGCCGTACCGAACGGCACCTGGCGATGGAGCTGGAACGCCGGATGATCGACCACGGCGCGGACCGGGCGGCCTACCCGGTGTCCGTCGGCACCGGCAGCCACTCCGGCCGGCCCGCCCACCAGCCGACCGACCGCCGGGTGGAGGAGGGCGACTTCCTCACCGTGGTGATGGGCGCCCAGTACCGGGGCTACGGCGTCTCCACCGCCCGGACCTTCGTGATCGGCGCCGCCCCCGCGCCCTGGCAGGTGGAGCTGCACCGGCTGGTGTTCCGGGCCCAGCGGGCCGGCCGGGAGGCGCTCGGACCGGGCGTGGAGCAGTACGTGCCCGACCGGGCCGCGCGGCAGATCCTGGAGGCGGCCGGCCACACCGAGACCTCCCCGCACCCGGTGGGCCACGGCATCGGGCTGGAGATCCGGGAGGCGCCGCGCCTCGGTCCGTCGGACATGGGTAAACTGGACAGCCGCGTGCCGGTCACCGTCGGCCCAGGGGTCCACCTCCCGGGCAAAGGCGGTGTCCGGATCGAGGACACGCTCGTGGTGCGCCCCCCAGAGGAGGGCGGGCCCGAGCTGCTCACCATCACCACCAAGGAGCTCCTCGCCCTGTGACCGCGGCCGCCCGTCGGCCGTCGGCGGCAGGACGCAAGCCTTGGTTCCTTGACAGCTATATCCAGGAGTAAGTGCGCCCGTGGCTTCCACGAACGATCTCAAGAACGGCATGGTCCTCAAGCTGGAGGGCGGCAAGCTCTGGTCCGTCGTCGAGTTCCAGCACGTCAAGCCCGGCAAGGGCCCGGCCTTCGTGCGCACGAAGCTCAAGGAGGTCCTGACCGGCAAGGTCGTCGACAAGACCTTCAACGCCGGCACCAAGGTCGAGACCGCCAACGTCGACAAGCGCGGCATGCAGTTCTCGTACAAGGACGGCGAGAACTTCGTGTTCATGGACACGGACACCTACGACCAGATCGTGGTCGAGCCGGCCGTCGTCGGCGACGCCTCCAAGTACCTGCTGGAGGGCTTCGAGGCCCTGGTCGCCATGTACGAGGGTGCCCCCCTGTACATCGAGCTCCCGGCCTCCGTCGAGCTGCTGATCTCCCACACCGAGCCGGGCGTCCAGGGCGACCGCTCCACCGGCGGCTCCAAGCCGGCCACGCTGGAGACCGGCGCCGAGATCGCCGTGCCGCTCTTCATCGTCACCGGCGAGAAGATCAAGGTCGACACCCGCGACGGCGGCTACCTCGGCCGGGTGAAGTAAGTCCGTGTCGGCCGCACGTAGCAAGGCCCGTACCCGGGCCTTCCAGATCCTCTTCGAGGCCGACCACCGCGGGGTCGACCCGCAGCGGGTCCTCGCGGACTGGGTGGCCCGCGCCCGCGAGCCGAAGCCCGACGAGGGCACCCCGCAGGTCGGCGAGTACACCATGGAGTTGATCGAGGGGTACGTCCAGCACGCTCGCCGGATCGACGACCTGATCTCGCAGTACGCGGTGGGCTGGACCCTCGACCGGATGCCGATCGTGGACCGCAACGTCCTGCGGCTCGGCGCCTACGAGCTGATCTGGGAGGACGGCGTCCCGGACGCGGTCGTCCTGGACGAGGCCGTGGAGATCGCCAAGGAGTTCTCCACGGACGACTCCCCGGCCTTCGTCAACGGTCTGCTCGCCCGCTTCCTGGAGCTGAAGCCGAGCATCCGCCGGTAGGTCCCGACCACCGGCGGCGGTGAAACCCGCAGAACGGCCGCTGGACCCGGATTCCGGGTCCGGCGGCCGTCGCGCGTTTCACCCGGGCGGCGTAAGGTGGTGCCCTACTCGCCAGTAACTTGGCGTTCGGAAACCCGCAGTGAAGGGCAGGCCACCCCCCATGACCACCGCGACCCGCAGCGAGTTCGACCAGGGCATCGCCCTGACCCGGCACCCTGACGAGCCCGGCCGCTACGAGGCCGAACTCGGTGCCGGCTGGCAGATCGGCGGCGGGGTCAACGGCGGGCTGCTGCTCGCCGTCGCCGGACACGCGCTGTCGCTGGAGCACGGCGACCACCCCGACCCGGTGTCGATCAGTGGTTACTACCTGTCCGCCTCCACGCCCGGCCCGGCCACCGTCCGCACCGAGGTGCTGCGCACCGGCCGCGGGCTCTCCACCGGCACCGCCTCGCTCAGCCAGGACGGCGTGGAGCGGCTGCGGGTGGTCGCCAGCCACGGCGACCTCTCCACCGCCGACGGCGAGTTGCGCACCAGCGCCCTGCCGCCGCAGCTGCCGCCGCCGGACCAGTGCATCGGCGTCGAGCACGCGCCCCGGGAGCTGATCGCCCAGGCCGAACTGCTGGAGCGCTTCGACCTGCGGCTGGACCCGGCCACCATCGGCTGGGCGCTCGGGCAGCCGTCCGGCAACGGGCGGATCCAGGGCTGGTTCCGGCTCGCCGACGGCCGCGATCCCGACCCGCTGCTGCTCCTGCTGGTCGCCGACGCGCTGCCGCCGGTGACCTTCGACCTGGGCATGCCCGGCTGGGCCCCGACCGTCGAACTGACCGTCCACCTGCGGGCCAGGCCGGTCCCGGGCTGGCTGCGGGTCACGCACGCCACCCGCAACGTGGCCGGCGGGTACTTCGAGGAGGACGCCGAGGTCTGGGACGAGTCCGGCCGCCTGGTCGCGCAGTCCCGCCAGCTGGCCCGGGTGCCGCGGAAGGCGTGAATCACATCGTCTTACCGTCGGTTACATTCCTGTGACACGCCGTACGTGTGCGGCGCGCGCGGATGGGGAGATAGACGGTCAGCGGCGAGCCGGCCGCTGACCGTCACCTGCCGACGCCAGGAGCCATTCGATGAGCCATAGTGGCCGCGCCCGCCGCAACTCCGACTGCACCGCCGGCGGCCCGCGACCCACGGTGCGGGCGCCGCACCAGCGGCGGCGGGTCGAGGGGGCCGAGCAGGCGTTCGTCATCGGGATCCTGACCAGCGCGGCCGATTTCGCCCGGGCCCGCGCCTGGGGGCTGTCGAACGCCGCCGACCACGAGCACTACCTGGCCGAGACCGCCGAGCTGCTGGCCGACGCCCTGGAGCGCTTCGACACCGTGCGGGCCCGGATGTTCCACCCGCAGGACTTCGCGGAGTTCTGCGTGCTGCACGGGCTGGACCCGGCCGAGCCGCTCGCCCGCGACCGCTACCTGGTCAATCCGCCGTTGCAGACCCAGCTGTTGGCCTATCAGGGCGAGGAACTGGCCGGGGACTTCGTGCCGCGCCTGGTCCGGGCCCGGGAGAACGGGCTGACGCTCTGCCACGCCGACCTGCTGCTGGACGGCGGCCTGTCCGGGGCCGCGGGCGAGGTCGACGAGGAGCACACCCGCTGGGTGCGCGCCGCCCGCCAGCGCGGCGCCGAGGTGTTCCGCCGGATGCTGGTCGGTGCGGGCGCCGGGGTGTACGAGCTGCGGCTGCGGGTGGACGCGCCGGGCGGGCGGCTGACCGCGGCGGCCCGGGTGCTGCAGTGGGAGGACGGCGTGGTCCGGATCAACGACGAGGACCTGGAGCTGGTCTGTGCGGTGCTGTGCGCCGGATTGGCGCTGGAGCTGCCGGGGGTGGCGGTGCTGCACGGCTCGCAGGGCTCGGTGGCGGCGGGCGGCGCCCGTGGCGGGGCCGCTGACGAGCACTTCCTGCCGGCCTCCTGGGCCTGGTCGAGCGGCGGGCAGGACTGGGCGCCGGCTGCCGGGCCGGTGCGGCTGGACGGCGTGGCGGCGCAGCCCGGCTACAGCCTGGGGACGGTCTGCTGAGCCGGCCGTGGACGCGCGACGGCGCGGCCCCCGGGATGCGGGGTGCCGCGCCGTGACGTTTCTGCAAGGCCCGGGGCGTGGCCCGGACCGCGGACCGAGCCGACGGGAGCCGGTGCGGCGAGCGTCAGCTCGCCTCCTCCTCGCGCACCGCACGGCGCGCGTCGGGGTTCAGCACGCCCCAGGAGATCAGCTGCTCGGTGAGGATCGACGGCGACTGGTCGTAGATGACCGCCAGAGTGCGCAGGTCGTCCTGGCGGATCGACAGCACCTTGCCGTTGTAGTCGCCGCGCTGGCTCTGGATCGTCGCCGCGTAGCGCTGCAGCGGGCCGGCCTTCTCGGACGGGACCTGGGTCAGTCTCTCCAGGTCGAGCACCAGGCGCGGCGGCGGCTCGGCCGCGCCGCCGGGGGTGCCGCCGGGCAGCAGCTCCTGCACCGGGACGCCGTAGAACTCCGCCAGCTCGGCCAGCCGCTGCACGGTGACCGCACGGTCGCCGCGCTCGTACGAGCCGACGACGACTGCCTTCCAGCGCCCCTGGGACTTCTCCTCGACACCGTGCAGGGAGAGACCCTGCTGAGTGCGGATCGCTCGGAGCTTGCCCCCGAGTTGCTTCGCGTAGTCGCTGGACATTGGTCTCCCCGGACGAGATTGCTTCGCGTTCAGTGGTGGGTCACGGACGATGGTCGACGCCGTTACCGGTGGGTTCGACGTCCGTCTCGTAACTCACTGTGAGGTTACGTAGAGTAAGGTAGCTGCGTCAAGCCGAATGGGGCAGTCGTGCGAATGGCCCGCATCCGCGGCGCGTCCGGGGCGTGAACCCGGCGAAGCGGAATGGTGCGTGTCCGGTTGCCTCCCGGCCCGCTGCTAGGATGGCTCGAAGCCCGCGCCCGGTCGGCGAGGGCAGTCCCAGACATCCTTTAAGGCCCGTCCAGTGAGGCGGGGAAGGAGGTCCGCTTCGGCATGACCACACACCAAGATTCGACGCCGCGACCGCCGCACCAGGTGCTGGACGGCACGGACATCGCCCGGGTCGTCACCCGGATAGCGCACGAGATCGTCGAGCGCGCCAAGGGCGCCGAGGACGTCGTGCTGCTCGGCATCCACACCAGGGGCGTCCACCTCGCCCGCCGCCTGCACGGTCGGCTGGCCCAGATCACCGGGCGCGAGATCCCGCTGGGCGCCCTGGACATCACCATGTACCGGGACGACCTGCGGCTCAAGCCCGCCCGCGCCCTGGAGCACACCGAGATCCCGTCCGGCGGCATCGACGGCAAGCTCGTCATCCTCGTCGACGACGTGCTCTTCTCCGGCCGCACCATCCGGGCCGCGCTCGACGCGCTGAACGACATCGGCCGCCCGCGCGCCGTCCAGCTCGCCGTCCTGGTCGACCGAGGCCACCGCGAGCTGCCGATCCGGGCCGACTACGTGGGCAAGAACCTCCCCACCTCGCTGCGCGAGGCCGTGCAGGTGCGCCTGTCCGACAGCGACGGCGTGGACGCCGTGCTGGTCGGCGACCGCGACTACACCGATGCGTCGCGCTCCGCGCGCGATGAACAGGGTTCGCAGGCCCTGGCCTCCCAGCCGTCCGAACCGCACCTCCCGGAGTAGCCCGCGTGAAGCGCCACCTCGTCTCCGCCGCCGACCTCACCCGCGACGACGCGCTGCTGATCCTGGACACCGCCGAGGAGCTGGCCCAGCTCTCCGGACGGGCCGTCAAGAAGCTGCCCACGCTGCGCGGCCGGACCGTCGTCAACCTCTT
Organism: Kitasatospora sp. NPDC056731; assembly: GCF_040687675.1. Classification (NCBI taxonomy): domain Bacteria; kingdom Bacillati; phylum Actinomycetota; class Actinomycetes; order Kitasatosporales; family Streptomycetaceae; genus Kitasatospora; species Kitasatospora sp. NPDC056731. The sequence goes on along the minus strand of NZ_JBFBNR010000017.1, from coordinate 52,138 downwards.
CTTCGAGGACTCGACCCGCACCAAGACCTCCTTCGAGGTCGCCGAGAAGCGGCTCTCCGCCGACGTCATCAACTTCTCCGCCAAGGGCTCCTCGGTCTCCAAGGGCGAGAGCCTCAAGGACACCGCGCTCACCCTCCAGGCGATGGGCGCCGACGCGGTCGTCGTCCGGCACCACGCCTCGGGCGCGCCGGCCCGCCTCGCCCAGTCCGACTGGCTGCACGGCAGCGTGATCAACGCCGGTGACGGCACCCACGAGCACCCCACCCAGGCGCTGCTCGACGCCTTCACCATGCGCCGCCACCTCAACGCCGGGCTGGGCAACGACCTCGCCGGGCGCCGGGTGACCATCGTCGGCGACATCCTGCACAGCCGGGTCGCCCGGTCCAACGTGCACCTGCTGACCACCCTCGGTGCCCAGGTCACCTTCGTCGCCCCGCCGACGCTGCTCCCGATCGGCATCCAGAACTGGCCCTGCGAGGTCAGCTACGACCTGGACCGCGTGCTCCCCAAGACGGACGCGGTGATGATGCTGCGGGTGCAGCGCGAGCGGATGAACGCCGCGTTCTTCCCGACCGAGCGCGAGTACAGCCGCCGCTACGGCCTGAACGGCACCCGGATGTCCCAGCTGCCCGAGCACGCCATCGTGATGCACCCCGGCCCGATGGTGCGCGGCATGGAGATCACCGCCGAGGTCGCCGACTCGCCGCGCTGCACCGTGGTCGAGCAGGTCGCCAACGGCGTGTCGGTCCGGATGGCCGTCCTGTACCTGCTGCTCGGGGGAGCCACCCTCAACGACGCCCGCACCGACTCCGTGGAGACCGCTCAGTGACCACCTACCTGATCCGCAACGCCCAGATCCTCGGCGGTGCCCCGCAGGACCTCCACCTCGCCGACGGTGTGATCAAGGCGATCGGCACCGACCTGGCGGTCGAGGCGGACATCGAGATCGACGCCGGCGGCCTGATCGTGCTGCCCGGTCTCGTCGACCTGCACACCCACCTGCGCGAGCCCGGCCGCGAGGACGCCGAGACCGTGCTCACCGGCACCCGGGCCGCCGCGATGGGCGGCTTCACCGCCGTGCACGCGATGGCCAACACCACCCCGGTGGCCGACACCGCCGGCGTGGTCGAGCAGGTCTGGCGGCTCGGCCAGGAGGCCGGCTACTGCGACGTGCAGCCGGTCGGCGCCGTCACCGTCGGCCTGGAGGGCAACAAGCTCGCCGAGCTGGGCGCGATGCACGAGTCCGCCGCGAACGTGCGGGTCTTCTCCGACGACGGCAAGTGCGTGGACGACGCGGTGCTGATGCGCCGCGCCCTGGAGTACGTCAAGGCCTTCGACGGCGTCGTCGCCCAGCACGCCCAGGAGCCGCGGCTCACCGAGGGCGCCCAGATGAACGAGGGCCAGGTCTCCGGCGAGCTCGGGCTCGGCGGCTGGCCGGCCGTCGCCGAGGAGTCGATCATCGCGCGGGACGTGCTGCTCGCCGCGCACGTCGGCTCCCGGCTGCACGTCTGCCACGTCTCCACCGCCGGCTCGGTCGAGATCATCCGCTGGGCCAAGGCCAAGGGCTGGGACGTCACCGCCGAGGTCACCCCGCACCACCTGCTGCTCACCGACGAGCTGGTCCGCTCCTACGACCCGGTCTACAAGGTCAACCCGCCGCTGCGCACCGCCGAGGACGTCCAGGCGCTGCGCAAGGCGCTCGCGGACGGCACCATCGACGCCGTCGCCACCGACCACGCGCCGCACCCGGACGAGGACAAGGACTGCGAGTGGGCCGTCGCCGCGATGGGCATGGTCGGCCTGGAGACCGCGCTGTCGGTCGTGCAGCAGACCATGGTGGACACCGGCCTGCTGAACTGGGAGGGCGTCGCCGACCGCATGTCGCACCGCCCGGCCCGGATCGGCCGTCTCGCCGGACAGGGCCGTCCCGTCTCGGTCGGTGAGCCGGCCAACCTGGTGCTGTTCGATCCCGCGTACCGTGGTGCCGTGAACCCGGACAGCTTCGCCACCCGCAGCCGCAACACCCCCTACAAGGGCCTTGACCTGCCCGGACGGGTGCACGCCACCTTCCTGCGCGGGCGCGCCACCGTGCTGGCCGGCGAGCTGGCCGAGCAGGGCGGGGCGGCGTGACCGGCCCGGCCGCGCTCGCCCAGGAGCAGGCCAAGGTCACCAACTGGCCCGGGTACATCGGCTGGGCCGTCGGCCTGCTGATCGTCATCGGGCTCGTCTACTGGCTGATGCGGCAGGGCTGGAACTGGCGGCGCACCCTCCAGTCCGGCATCCCGCCGCTGCCCGCCGTGCCGGCCGGCGCCGGGCGGACCATCCTGGAGACCAGCGGGCGGTACCACGGCTCCACCACCGCCGGGAACTGGCTCGACCGGGTCGTCGCGCACGGCCTGGGCACCCGCAGCCGCGCCGACCTCACCCTCGGCGAGGACGGCCTGCTGGTGCGGCGCCCCGGTGACGTCGACCTCTGGATCCCGGCCGGGCACCTGACCGGTGCCCGCACGGACTCCGGGATCGCCGGCAAGGTCGTCCCGGCCGGGCTGCTCGTCGTCAGCTGGACGCACGAGGGCACCGAGCTGGACTCGGGCTTCCGGGCCGACCACCCCGACGAGCACGCCGCCTGGGTCGAGGCGATCGCCCAACTCGCAACACGTACGAAGACGAAGACGGAAGAGGCCGCTCAATGACCGCACCTGCCCCCACCACGCAGCGCCGACGGCGGGAGCGCACCCCCGCCGTGCTCGTCCTGGAGGACGGCCGGACCTTCCGCGGCGAGGCCTACGGCGCGACCGGCGAGACCTTCGGCGAGGCCGTCTTCAACACCGGCATGTCCGGCTACCAGGAGACCCTCACCGACCCGTCGTACCACCGCCAGGTGGTCGTGATGACCGCCCCGCAGATCGGCAACACCGGCTGGAACGACGAGGACGACGAGTCCAAGCGGATCTGGGTCGCCGGGTACGTCGTGCGCGACCCCGCCCGGGTGGCGTCCAACTGGCGCTCCACCCGCTCGCTGGACGAGGAGCTCGTCCGCCAGGGCGTCGTCGGCATCAGTGGCATCGACACCCGGGCGCTCACCCGCCACCTGCGCGAGCGCGGCGCGATGCGCTGCGGCATCTTCTCCGGCGAGGCGCTGACCGACCAGGCCGAACTGCTCGCCCGGGTGCAGCAGTCGCCCGAGATGAAGGGCGCCGACCTGTGCGCCGAGGTGGCCACCACCGAGGCGTACGTCGTGCCCGCGATCGGTGAGAAGAAGTTCACCGTCGCCGCGCTGGACCTCGGCATCAAGGGGATGACCCCGCAGCGGATGGCCGAGCGCGGCATCGAGGTGCACGTGCTGCCGGCCAACTCCACCCTGGAGGACCTCTACGCGGTCCAGCCGGACGGCGTGTTCTTCTCCAACGGCCCGGGCGACCCGGCCACCGCCGACCACCAGGTCGCCGTCGCGCAGGGCGTGCTGGAGCGCGGGACCCCGTTCTTCGGGATCTGCTTCGGCAACCAGATCCTCGGCCGCGCACTGGGCTTCGGCACCTACAAGCTCAAGTACGGCCACCGCGGCATCAACCAGCCGGTGCAGGACCGCACCACCGGCAAGGTCGAGGTGACCGCGCACAACCACGGCTTCGCCGTGAACGCACCGCTGGACCGGGTGAGCGACACCCCCTTCGGGCGGGTCGAGGTCTCCCACGTCTGCCTCAACGACGACGTGGTCGAGGGCCTCCAGGCGCTCGACGTCCCCGCCTTCAGCGTGCAGTACCACCCCGAAGCGGCGGCCGGCCCGCACGACGCGGCCTACCTCTTCGACCGGTTCGTCGAGCTCATGCGCGGCGACGACAAGCACAGCGCGAAGCTCATGGAGGGCCAGCGTGCCTAAGCGCACTGACATCAAGTCCGTCCTGGTGATCGGGTCCGGCCCGATCGTGATCGGCCAGGCCGCCGAGTTCGACTACTCGGGCACGCAGGCCTGCCGCGTCCTCAAGGCCGAGGGCCTGCGGGTCGTGCTGGTCAACTCCAACCCGGCCACGATCATGACCGACCCGGAGATCGCCGACGCCACCTACGTCGAGCCGATCACCCCGGAGTTCGTCGAGCGGATCATCGCCAAGGAGCGCCCCGACGCGCTGCTGCCGACCCTCGGCGGGCAGACCGCGCTCAACACCGCGATCTCCCTGCACGCGGCCGGCACGCTGGAGAAGTACGGCGTCGAGCTGATCGGCGCCGACGTGGTGGCGATCAACAAGGGCGAGGACCGCCAGCTGTTCAAGGGCGTCGTCGAGGCGGTCAACGCCAAGATCGGCCACGGCGAGTCCGCCCGTTCGGTCATCTGCCACTCGATGGACGACGTGCTGGCCGGCGTCGACACGCTCGGCGGCTACCCCGTCGTCGTCCGCCCCTCCTTCACCATGGGCGGCGCCGGCTCCGGCTTCGCCCACGACGAGGAGGACCTGCGCCGCATCGCCGGCCAGGGCCTGGCCCTCTCGCCGACCACCGAGGTGCTCCTGGAGGAGTCCATCCTCGGCTGGAAGGAGTACGAGCTGGAGCTGATGCGCGACAAGAACGACAACGTCGTGGTCGTCTGCTCCATCGAGAACTTCGACCCGATGGGCGTGCACACCGGTGACTCGATCACCGTCGCCCCGGCGATGACCCTCACCGACCGTGAGTACCAGATCCTGCGCGACATCGGCATCGCCGTGATCCGCGAGGTCGGCGTCGACACCGGCGGCTGCAACATCCAGTTCGCCGTCAACCCCGACAGCGGCCGGGTCATCGTCATCGAGATGAACCCGCGGGTGTCGCGCTCCTCCGCGCTGGCCTCGAAGGCGACCGGCTTCCCGATCGCCAAGATCGCCGCCAAGCTGGCCGTCGGCTACACGCTCGACGAGATCCCCAACGACATCACCGAGCAGACCCCGGCCTCCTTCGAGCCGGCCCTCGACTACGTCGTGGTGAAGGTCCCCCGGTTCGCGTTCGAGAAGTTCCCGAGCGCCGACGCCACGCTGACCACCACCATGAAGTCGGTCGGCGAGGCCATGGCCATGGGCCGCAACTTCCCCGAGGCGCTGCAGAAGGCGCTGCGCTCGCTGGAGAAGAAGGGCTCCCAGTTCTCCTGGACCGGCCCGGTCGGCGACAAGGCCGAACTGCTGGCCAAGGCGGTCGTGCCGACCGACGGCCGGATCAACACCGTGATGGAGGCCATCCGGGCCGGCGCCACCCCGGAGGAGGTGTTCGAGGCCACCAAGATCGACCCGTGGTTCGTCGACCAGCTCTTCCTGCTCGACGAGATCGCCGCCGAGCTGACCGAGGCCGCGAAGCTCACCCCCGAGCTGCTGCGCCACGCCAAGCGGCACGGCTTCTCCGACCAGCAGATCGGCGAGATCCGCGGCCTGAAGCCGGACGTCGTCCGCGAGGTCCGGCACGCGCTCGGCATCCGCCCGGTGTTCAAGACCGTCGACACCTGCGCCGCCGAGTTCGCCGCCAAGACCCCGTACTTCTACTCGTCCTACGACGAGGAGAACGAGGTCGCCCCGCGCACCAAGCCGGCCGTGATCATCCTCGGCTCCGGCCCGAACCGCATCGGCCAGGGCATCGAGTTCGACTACTCCTGCGTGCACGCCTCCTTCGCGCTGGCCGACGCCGGGTACGAGACCGTGATGGTCAACTGCAACCCGGAGACCGTCTCCACCGACTACGACACCTCCGACCGGCTCTACTTCGAGCCGCTCACCCTGGAGGACGTGCTGGAGATCGTCCACGCCGAGCAGCAGGCCGGCCCGCTGGCCGGCGTGATCGTCCAGCTCGGCGGCCAGACCCCGCTCGGCCTGGCCCAGGCGCTCAAGGACAACGGCGTGCCGATCGTCGGCACCCAGCCCGAGGCGATCGACCTCGCCGAGGAGCGCGGCGCCTTCGGCCGCGTGCTGCGCGACGCCGGCCTGCCCGCCCCCAAGCACGGCACCGCCTTCTCCTTCGCCGAGGCCAAGGCCATCGCCGACGAGATCGGCTACCCGGTGCTCGCCCGCCCGTCGTACGTGCTCGGCGGCCGCGGCATGGAGATCGTCTACGACGAGGCCTCGCTCGCCTCCTACCTGGAGCGCCACGCCGGCCTGATCTCCGAGCACCCGGTGCTCATCGACCGCTTCCTCGACGACGCGGTGGAGATCGACGTCGACGCGCTGTACGACGGCACCGAGCTCTACCTCGGCGGCGTCATGGAGCACATCGAGGAGGCCGGCATCCACTCCGGCGACTCCGCCTGCGCGCTGCCCCCGATCACCCTCGGCGGCTACGACATCAAGCGCCTGCGCACCTCCACCGAGGCCATCGCGCGCGGCGTCGGCGTCCGCGGCCTGATCAACATCCAGTTCGCGCTGGCCGGGGACATCCTGTACGTGCTGGAGGCCAACCCGCGCGCCTCCCGCACCGTGCCGTTCACCTCCAAGGCGACCGCCGTGCCGCTGGCCAAGGCCGCCGCCCGGATCTCGCTCGGCGCCACCATCGCCGAACTGCGCGCCGAGGGCCTGCTCCCGGCCGAGGGCGACGGCGGCACGCTGCCGGCCGACGCGCCGATCGCGGTCAAGGAGGCCGTGATGCCCTGGAGCCGCTTCCGCGACATCCACGGCCGCGGCGTGGACACCGTGCTCGGCCCGGAGATGCGCTCGACCGGCGAGGTCATGGGCATCGACAAGGTCTTCGGCACGGCCTACGCCAAGGCCCAGGCCGGCGCCTACGGCGCGCTGCCGACCAAGGGCAAGGTCTTCGTCTCGGTCGCCAACCGCGACAAGCGCAACCTGGTCTTCCCGGCCCGCGCGCTGGTCGGCCTCGGCTTCGAGGTGCTCGCCACCGCCGGCACCGCCGAGGTGCTGCACCGCGGCGGCATCCCGTCCACGCTGGTGCGCAAGCACAGCGAGGGCGAGGGCCCCAACGGCGAGCGGACCATCGTCCAGCTGATCCACGACGGTGAGGTCGACCTCATCATCAACACGCCGTACGGCACCGGCGGGCGCCTCGACGGCTACGAGATCCGCACCGCCGCCGTGTCCCGCGGCGTGCCCTGCCTGACCACGGTCCAGGCGATGGGCGCGGCCGTCCAGGGCATGGACGCGCTGCTGCGCGACGAGGTCGGGGTGATGTCGCTCCAGGAGCACGCCGCGCTGATCAACGCCGGCCGCAAGTAGCACCACCGCAGTGGGGGGCACCGAGGCCAGCCGGGTGCCCCCCACTTCCATGCCCTGATCCGGGTGCTCACGCTCAGATCCGGGCCCTGATCCGGGAGTTGGGTTTTTGTACAAGCTGCTGTTCGACCTCGTCTTCAAGAAGATGGACCCCGAGAAGGCCCACCACCTCGCCTTCTTCTGGATCCGGCTCGCCTCCTCGGTGCCCGGCCTGCGCACGCTGGCGCGGCTGGTGCTCGCCCCGCGTGACCGGGCGCTGCACACCACGGCCCTCGGCCTCGACCTGCCGGGCCCGTTCGGCCTGGCGGCCGGCTTCGACAAGAACGGCGTCGGCATCGACGGCCTGGCGATGCTCGGCTTCGACTACGTCGAGATCGGCACCATCACCGGCGAGCCCCAGCCGGGCAACCCGACGCCCCGGCTGTTCCGCCTGGTCGAGGACCGCGCGCTGATCAACCGGATGGGCTTCAACAACCAGGGCTCGGCCCGGGTCGCCGCGCGCCTCGCCGCCCGCCCGCACACCAGCTCCACCCCGGTGATCGGCGTCAACATCGGCAAGACCAAGGTGGTCGAGGAGGCCGACGCCGTCGCCGACTACGTCAAGTCCACCGAGCGGCTGGCCAAGTACGCCGACTACCTGGTCGTCAACGTCAGTTCGCCGAACACCCCCGGACTGCGCAACCTCCAGGCCGTGGACCACCTGCGCCCGCTGCTCGCCGCCGTCCGCGAGGCCGCCGACCGCACCACCGCGCACCACGTCCCGCTGCTGGTCAAGATCGCCCCCGACCTGGCCGACGAGGACGTCGACGCGGTCGCCGACCTCGCCCTGGAACTGGGCCTGGACGGCATCATCGCCACCAACACCACGATCGGCCGCGAAGGCCTGCGCGCCGACGCCGCCCGGGTCGAGGAGATCGGCATGGGCGGCCTGTCCGGTGCCCCGCTCAAGGCCCGCGCCCTGGAGGTGCTCCAGCGCCTGCGCGCCCGGACCGGGGGCCGGCTGACGCTGGTCTCGGTCGGCGGCGTCGAGACCGCCGAGGACGTCTGGCAGCGGATCGTCCACGGCGCGGACCTCGTCCAGGGCTACAGCGCCTTCATCTACGAGGGCCCGTTCTGGTGCCGCCGGATCCACCGGGGCCTCTCCGCCCGGATCCGGGCCGCGGGCTTCCGCGACCTGGCCGCCGCCGTCGGCAGTGCCGTCGACGGCGCCAAGGCCTCCTCCTGAACCTCCGTACGCCACGGCTCCGTACGACGCCCCGTGCGAGCCGTGTAGGACCCGCGCACGGCCTCCGTGCGGCCTCCCCACGACCTTCCGGAAGGACGACATGACCCTCGCCCCGTTCGGCGCCCGGCTGCGCCAGGCCCTCGACACCCGTGGCCAGCTCTGCGTCGGCATCGACCCGCACGCCTCCCTGCTCGCCGCCTGGGGGCTCGGCGACGACCTCGCCGGGCTGGAGACCTTCAGCCGCACCGTCGTCGAGGCGCTGGCCGACCGGGTGGCCGTGCTCAAGCCGCAGGCCGCCTTCTTCGAACGCTTCGGCAGCAAGGGCGTCGCGGTGCTGGAGAAGTCCGTCGAGGAGGCCAGGGCGGCCGGCGCGCTGGTCCTGATGGACGCCAAGCGCGGCGACATCGGCTCCACCATGGCCGCCTACGCGGAGGCCTTCCTGTCGCCCGGCAGCCCGCTGTTCTCGGACGCCGTCACGGTCAGCCCGTACCTGGGCTTCGGCTCGCTGCGCCCGGCCCTCGACCTGGCCCGCGCGCAGGGCTGCGGCGTGTTCGCGCTGGCGCTCACCTCCAACCCGGAGGGCCACGAGGTGCAGCGGGCGGTCGGCGCGGACGGCGAGTCGGTCGCGGCCTCGGTGCTGCGGCAGCTGGCGGCGGAGAACGGCGACGCCGCCCCGCTGGGCTCCTTCGGCGCGGTCGTCGGCGCGACGCTCGCCGACGCGGGCGTGGAACTGGCGATCAACGGCCCGCTGCTGGCTCCCGGGATCGGCGCCCAGGGCGCGACGATGGCCGACCTGCCGCGGGTGTTCGGCGCCGCGGTGATCAACGTGGTGCCGAGCGTCAGTCGGGACGTGCTCAAGCACGGTCCGTCGGTGGCGGCCCTGCGCTCGGCGGCCGAGCGGTTCGTCGGCGAGTACGCGGACGCGGTGAAGTAGCGGACGCGGTGAAGTAGCGGCGATCGCGGGCGCGAGCACGTAGCGGGGCGATGACCCTGCGCAGTGTGCGCAGCCCGGCGAGGGTCCCCGGACCCCGCCGGAGTTGACGTGAGCGCCGTCACATTGGCGGCGTCAAAGTTTCGCAATCGCGGTCATTTTGCCCTGGAAAGTCCTGGTCGGCCTTGGCTGACCAGGACTTTTCGTGTTCTTTTCCTGACGTGGCGCCGCAATCCGGGTAGTGTCCGGCGATAGGTCATCGGCGAGCCGCGAAACCCGTAGCTCCCGCAGGTCAAGGGCCCTGTGGTTCCCCTTGCGGACGGTGTCCTGGGATCCAAACCAGTCATAGCTCAATCCCTTCCTTCCACACCCTGAGGTGAACGGCGTGGCTCTTCCGCCCCTTACCCCTGAACAGCGCACCGCCGCGCTCGCCAAGGCCGCCGAGGCTCGCCGGGAGCGCGCCGAGGTCAAGAACCGGCTCAAGCACTCCGGCGCCTCCCTGCACGAGGTGATCAAGGCCGGAAAGGCCGAGAACGACGTCATCGGCAAGATGAAGGTCTCCGCACTGCTGGAGTCCCTTCCCGGCGTCGGCAAGGTCCGTGCCAAGCAGATCATGGAACGCCTCGGCATCAGCGAGAGCCGGCGCGTCCGCGGCCTCGGCACGAACCAGATCGCCTCCCTGGAGCGGGAGTTCGGCGGCGGTGCCGCCTGACCGTGCCCCGTGGTCCCGGGACCGTCCGCGATCCGGGATAATCGGTGCATGAGTGAGCGTCCGCGGCTGACCGTGCTCTCCGGCCCTTCGGGGGTCGGCAAGAGCACGGTCGTCGCTCATATGAGGAAGCAGCACCCCGAGGTCTGGCTCTCGGTGTCGGCGACGACCCGGCACCCGAGGCCGGGCGAGCAGAACGGGGTCCAGTACCACTTCGTCGACAACGACGAGTTCGACAAGCTGATCGCCAACGGCGAGCTGCTGGAGTGGGCCGTCTTCGCCGGCAACCGCTACGGCACCCCGCGCTCGGCGGTGCTGGAGAAGCTGGAGCGCGGCGAGCCCGTCCTGCTGGAGATCGACCTCCAGGGCGCCCGCCAGGTGCGTGAGTCGATGCCCGAGGCGCAGCTGGTCTTCCTGGCTCCGCCGAGCTGGGACGAGCTGGTCCGACGGCTGACCGGTCGGGGCACGGAGTCGCAGGACGTGATCGCGAAGCGGCTGGAGGCGGCCAAGGTCGAGCTCGCGGCCGAGACCGAGTTCGACACGACCCTTGTCAACACCTCCGTCGAGCAGGTAGCGGGCGAACTGCTAGCCTTGCTCGGTGTAGCCTGACCTGTCTGTCTTTTCCACCCTTTCGGAAGGTTTTCGCGTGTCCTCTTCCATGACCGCGCCCGAGGGCATCATCAACCCGCCGATCGACGAGCTGCTTGAGGCCACCGACTCCAAGTACAGCCTCGTGATCTACGCCGCCAAGCGCGCGCGTCAGATCAACGCGTACTACTCCCAGCTCGGTGAGGGCCTGCTCGAGTACGTCGGCCCGCTGGTCGACACCCACGTGCACGAGAAGCCGCTGTCGATCGCGCTGCGCGAGATCAACGCGGGCATGCTGACCGCCGAGGCGATCGAAGCCGCCTGAGGCGGTGCTCCGAAGTTTCTTGTGGAAGGGCCCGGCGGAATCGTTTCCGCCGGGCCCTTCGGCATTCCCGGGGGCTGTGGGATCGACCACGGTGCGCGCGGCGGCTGAGGGGCCGTAGGGTGTGCACGTCCCAGGAGTGGAGGAGAGCGGGAGTATGAGCGCGACTTCGGACCGGAGCGGGTCGGCGGACGCGCCGCGCGTCGCCCTCGGCGTCAGCGGCGGCATCGCCGCCTACAAGGCGTGCGAGCTGCTCCGCCGGTTCACCGAGTCCGGCCACCAGGTCACCGTGGTGCCCACCGAGGCCGCGCTGCACTTCGTCGGCGAGGCCACCTGGGCCGCGCTCTCCGGCCGCCCGGCCGCCACCGAGACCTGGGAGCGCGTGCACGAGGTGCCGCACGTGCGGATCGGCCAGCAGGCCGACCTGGTCGTGGTCGCCCCCGCCACCGCCGACCTGATCGCCAAGGCCGCCCACGGCCTCGCCGACGACCTGCTCACCAACACCCTGCTCACCGCCCGCTGTCCGGTCGTCCTGGCGCCCGCCATGCACACCGAGATGTGGGAGCACCCCGCCACCCGGGACAACGTCGCCACGCTGCGCCGCCGCGGCGTGATCGTGCTGGAGCCGGCCGTCGGGCGGCTCACCGGCAAGGACACCGGCAAGGGGCGGCTGCCCGAGCCGTCCGCGATCTTCGACGCCTGCCGGGCCGTGCTGCGCCGGGGCGGGGCCGCCCCGACCGACCTGGCGGGCCGGCACGTGGTGGTCTCGGCCGGCGGCACCCGCGAGCCGCTGGACCCGGTGCGGTTCCTGGGCAACCGCTCCTCCGGCAAGCAGGGCTACGCGCTCGCCGTGACGGCCGCGGCCCGTGGGGCGCGCGTGACGTTGGTCTCGGCCAACGCGGAGCTCGCCGACCCGGCCGGGGTCGACGTGGTGCACGTCTCGACCGCGCTGGAGCTGCGCGAGGCGGCGCTGAAGGCGGCCGCGTCGGCCGACGCCGTGGTCATGGCCGCGGCCGTGGCGGACTTCCGGCCCGCCGAGTACGCCAGCGGCAAGATCAAGAAGGTCGAGGGGGTGGAGCCGGCGCCGGTCGCCCTCGTCCGCAACCCCGACGTCCTGGCCGAGCTGGCGGCGCACCGCGCCCGTTCGGGCCAACTCGTGGTGGGTTTCGCGGCGGAGACCGACGACGTGCTCGCCAACGGCCGCGCCAAGCTCGCCCGCAAGGGTTGCGACCTGCTGGTCGTCAACGAGGTGGGCAACGGCAAGGCCTTCGGGACGGACGTCAACGAGGCCGTGGTGCTGGGCTCGGACGGCAGTGAGACGGCCGTTCCGGTGGGCCCGAAGGAGGCGTTGGCGGACGTGGTCTGGGACCTGGTCGTCAAGCGGCTGGAAACGGTCGGCGACTGATCAAGCCCTGCTGGAGATCGGTCGAGATTTCCGGAAGCGGGTGACGTTCGGCGGAGGCATCCCGTTAGACTCCAGGAATCAAGTCTTTCCGGATGTCCTCGGTTCGCCGGGGGCCTTCAGTCAGCAGCCGCTGCAACCCCAGGGAGCGCTGTGTCTCGCCGCCTGTTCACCTCGGAGTCCGTCACCGAGGGACACCCCGACAAGATCGCTGACCAGATCAGCGACACCATCCTTGACGCTCTCCTGCGAGAGGACCCGACCTCCCGGGTCGCCGTGGAGACGCTCATCACCACCGGCCAGGTGCACGTGGCCGGCGAGGTGACCACCAAGGCGTACGCGCCGATCGCCCAGCTCGTCCGGGACAAGATCCTGGAGATCGGCTACGACAGCTCCAAGAAGGGCTTCGACGGCGCCTCCTGCGGCGTGTCGGTGTCCATCGGCGCGCAGTCGCCCGACATCGCTCAGGGCGTCGACACCGCGTACGAGGCTCGGGTCGAAGGCGACGAGGACGACCTGGACAAGCAGGGCGCCGGCGACCAGGGCCTGATGTTCGGCTACGCGTCCGACGAGACGCCCGAGCTGATGCCGCTGCCGATCACCATCGCGCACCGCCTCTCGCGCCGCCTGACCGAGGTCCGCAAGAACGGGACCATCCCGTACCTGCGCCCCGACGGCAAGACCCAGGTCACCATCGAGTACGACGGCGACAAGGCCGTCCGCCTCGACACCGTGGTGGTCTCCACCCAGCACGCCAGTGACATCGACCTGGAGTCGCTGCTCACCCCGGACATCCGCGAGTTCGTGGTCGAGCCCGAGCTGAAGGCGCTCGCCGACCAGGGCATCAAGCTGGTCACCGAGGGCTACCGCCTGCTGGTGAACCCGACCGGCCGCTTCGAGATCGGCGGCCCGATGGGCGACGCCGGCCTCACCGGCCGCAAGATCATCATCGACACCTACGGCGGCATGGCCCGCCACGGTGGCGGCGCCTTCTCCGGCAAGGACCCGTCCAAGGTCGACCGCTCGGCCGCGTACGCGATGCGCTGGGTGGCGAAGAACATCGTCGCCGCCGGCCTCGCCCGCCGCGCCGAGGTGCAGGTCGCGTACGCGATCGGCAAGGCCGAGCCCGTGGGCCTGTTCGTCGAGACCTTCGGCACCGAGACCGTGCCGGTGCTGTCCATCCAGAAGGCCGTCACCGACGTCTTCGACCTGCGCCCGGCCGCGATCATCCGCGACCTGGACCTGCTGCGCCCGATCTACTCCCAGACCGCGGCGTACGGCCACTTCGGCCGTGAGCTGCCCGACTTCACCTGGGAGCGCACCGACCGGGTGGAGCAGCTGAAGGCGGCCGTGAAGGACTGAACGGCCTGATCGTCCGGAAGCGGCGCCTACCCCCGGGCGGGGTGGGCGCCGCTTCTGTGCGTTCTGTCGGTGTGACCTGGTAGTACTTGGGAGCGATGAGCAGCACAGGGGAGACGGAGAACACGGAGAACGGGGCCGAGCCGGAGCAGCTGGCGTTCATCCGGGAGACGGTCAAACGGGCCAAGCCCCGGACGTGGCGCGGCGCCAAGCGGGCCGAGCACCTGCCGGTGGCCCGGGTCGTGGTGGACAAGGGCGTGCTCACCATCGACAAGTTCTTCGACTACGAGGTGCCGGCCGCGATGGCCGAGGAGGCCCGCCCGGGCGCCCGGGTGCGGGTGCGCTTCGGCGCGCGCGTGGTGAAGGGCCAGCGCGAGGGCGGGGAACTGCACGACGGGTTCATCGTCGCCCGGCTGGAGAAGAGCGACTTCCCCGGCCCGCTCGCCCCGCTCGCCCAGGTGCTCTCGCCCGAGCCCGTGCTCACCCCCCAGCTGCTCCGGCTCTGCCGGACCGTCGCCGACCGCTACGCCGGCACCCTCGCGGACGTCCTCCAACTGGCCGTACCGCCCCGGCACGCCAAGGCCGAGGCCGAGCCCTCGCCGCCGGCGCTCCCGCGCCCCCCGGCCCCAGCCCCCGGGGGCTGGCAGCGCTACCCGGCCGGGCCCGACTTCCTCGCCGCGCTGGCCGACGGCGGCGCGCCGCGCGCCGTCTGGGCGGCGCTGCCCGGCCCCGGCTGGCCGTACGAGATCGCGCGCGCCGTCGCCGCCACGCTGGCGGGCGGGCGCGGCGCGCTCGTCGTGCTGCCCGAGGGGCGGTCGGTGGCCCGGGTCGACCAGGCGCTCACCGAACTGCTCGGCGCGGGCCGGCACGTGGCCCTGGAGGCCGACCTCGGCCCGCGCGAGCGCTACCGGCGCTGGCTGGCGGTGAGCCGAGGCTCGGTGCACGCCGTGATCGGCACCCGCGCCACCATGTTCGCGCCAGTGCGCGACCTCGGGCTGGTCGTCGTCTGGTCCGACGGCGACAACAGCCACAGCGACCCGCGCGCCCCCCACCCGCACGTGCGCGAGGTCGCGCTGCTGCGCGCCGCCGAAGAGGGCGCGGCCGTGCTGCTCGGCGGCCACGCCGTCACGGTGGAGGGCGCGCAGCTGGTCAGCACCGGGTGGGCCCGCCCGCTGACCGCCGACCGGGAGACCGTGCGCCGGATCGCGCCGCGGGTGCGGACCGTCACCGACCAGGACCAGCACCGCGACGGCGCCGCCCAGTCCGCCCGGCTGCCCTCGGTGGCCTGGGAGGCCGCCCGGGAGTCGCTGGCCGCCGGGCACCCGGTGCTCATCCAGGTGCCCCGGCGCGGCTACGTGCCCCGGCTGTCCTGCGCGCGCTGCCGCACCCCCGCCCGGTGCCGGCGGTGCGAGGGCCCGCTGGAGGCGCCCGCAGCCGACGCCGCGCTGAACTGCGGCTGGTGCGGGGAGGCGGAGACGGACTGGCACTGCCCCGAGTGCGGCCCGTTCCGGCTGCGCGCCCAGGTGGTCGGCGCCCGGCGCACGGCGGAGGAACTGGGCAAGGCGTTCCCGCGCATCCCGGTGCGCACCTCCGGACGGGACGCGGTGCTGGCCACCGTCCCGGACGAGCCGTCGCTGGTGATCTCCACGCCCGGTGCGGAGCCGGTGGTGGACGGTGGCACCGGGTACGGGGCCGCGCTGCTGCTGGACGGCTGGGCGCTGCTCGGCCGGCCCGACCTGCGGGCCGGGGAGGAGACGCTGCGGCTCTGGCTGGCGGCCGCCGCGCTGGTCCGGTCCGCCGAGGAGGGCGGCTCGGTGGTCGTGGTCGCCGAGCCGTCGGCGCGGCCGGTGCAGGCCCTGGTCCGCTGGGACCCGCTGGGCCACGCCGGGCTGGAACGCGACGAGCGGGCGCAGCTGCACTTCCCACCGGTGTCGCGGATGGCGTCGGTCAGCGGCAGCCCGGCGGCCGTGGCCGACCTGCTGGGGCTGATCCGGCTGCCCTCGGAGGCGGACGTGCTCGGGCCGGTACCGGCCCCGGCCCTGCGCGGGGAGGAACAGGAGCGCGCGCTGCTGCGGGTGCCGCCCGGGCAGGGGGCGGCGCTGGCGGCGGCCCTCAAGGCGGCACAGATCGCGCGGATCGCGCTGCGGACGCCGGAGGCGGTCCGGGTGCGGGTGGATCCGACCGACATCGGGTGAGGCCGGCGGGGGCGGGGTGAGTGGCCACCCCGCCCCGGATGGCGTTGGTCGGACGGCGGTGTCAGCCGCGCAGCGGGATGCCGGTGCGGTCGATCGGGGTGCGGTCGATCGGGGTGCGCTCGGGGGTGGTGCGGTCGACCGGGGGGCGGTCGAGGTTGCCGCGGTCGAGGGCGTTGCGGTCGAGGGCGTTGCGCTCCAGGGCGTTGCGGTCGAGGCTGCTGCGGTCCAGGCCGCCCTGGCGGGCCGCCGGGACGGTCGCCGCCAGGCCGCCGGACGGCACGGCGGGCAGCTCCTCCGAGCGGTCCGGGCGGCCCTGGCCCGGGACGGCACCGCTGGCGGCGAGGAGTTCGCTGGTCGGGCGGCGCATCCCGTACCGGCGGTGCACGGCCTGCTTGGTGACCCCGAGGGCCGAGCCCACCGAGTCCCAGGAGAAGCCCAGCGCCCGGTCGAACTCGACCGCCGCCGCGACCAGGGTCTCCACGCTCTCCCTCAGCTCCTGCGCCAGGCGCACGGTCGGCGCGGGCGCCCGTCCGTACACCACGAAGCCGGCCGACGTGCTGGGCCGGCGCGGACGGTAGACGTTGCCCAACTGGGCGGTGAGCGTCCGCAGCGCGTCGACCTGCCGCCTCACCCGCTCGATGTCCCGCACCAGCAGGTGCAGGCTCGCCCGCGCCCGGGCGTCGTGGTTGATCTGCTCGGCCATGGCCTACGTGCCACCTTCCGTACGGTTCAGCTCGGCCGGGGCGCGGTGTCCCGTGCGCCCGGCCCCGGTCAATCTCACTTGACCAACGCCGAAGCGGGGGCCGGGGTAACGCCGCCGGGCAGACTCGGGATATGCCAGAAGCCGGTGCCGGAGTGGGGGAGGGGCGTTCGGGGCCGCGCGAAGGGCGGTGCGAGGGGCCGCGCGAGGGGCGGTGTGAGGGCATGGGCGGCGGGCCGGGTGCGTTGCATAGACTTGCCGGGAACCCGTAGTTGCCCGCAGCCCCGCACCCTAGACGGACAGGAGCCCGTACCCCGTGGCGATCCAGCCGATCCGGCTCTTCGGAGACCCCGTCCTGCGGGCCACCGCCCAGCCGGTGACCACGTTCGACAAGGAACTGCGCACCCTGGTCGGCGATCTCACCGAAACCATGCTCAACGCCCCTGGTGCAGGCCTTGCCGCGCCCCAACTCGGCGTCTCCCTGCGGGTGTTCACCTACCACGTGGACGGTGTCACCGGGCACCTGATCAACCCGGACCTGTCGCTGACCGAGGAGGAGCAGGACGGCCCCGAGGGCTGCCTCTCGCTGCCCGGCCTGCGCTACGACACCAAGCGCGCCTACGGCGTGGTCGCCAAGGGTTTCACCATGTACGGCGATCCGGTCACCCTGGAGGGCACCCGGCTGCTCGCCCGTTGCATCCAGCACGAGACCGACCACCTCGACGGCATCATCTTCATCGACCGGCTCGACCGCGAGCAGCGCAAGGCCGCGCTGAAGGCGATCCGCGACACCGACTGGGGCGGCGCGCCCGCGCCGGTCGTCAAGGTCTCCCCGCACAGCACGTTCGGCGCCGCGCGCTGAACCCTCTGACGCCGACCCTTCTGGCGCTGAACCCTCTGATCTCCAACGTCTTCTTGCAGAAAGGCACTTGATGCGTCTCGTCTTCGCCGGCACCCCCGAGGTCGCCGTTCCCGCCCTGGACGCCCTGCTCGCCTCCGACCGGCACGAGGTCGTCGCGGTGGTCACCCGCCCCGACGCCCCCGCCGGGCGAGGGCGCAAGCTGGTCGCCAGCCCCGTCGCCCAGCGCGCCGAGGAGGCCGGGATCGAGGTCCTCAAGCCGGCGAAGCCCAGCGACCCGGAGTTCGTCGCCCGGCTCACCGAACTCGCCCCCGACTGCTGCCCGGTGGTCGCCTACGGCGCGCTGCTGCGCCCCGGCACCCTGGAGATCCCCAAGCACGGCTGGGTCAACCTGCACTTCTCGCTGCTGCCCGCCTGGCGCGGCGCGGCCCCCGTCCAGCACGCGGTGCTGGCCGGCGACGAGGTCACCGGCGCGGCCACCTTCCTGATCGAGCAGGGTCTGGACTCCGGTCCGGTCTACGGCGTGATCACCGAGGAGATCCGCCCGACCGACACCAGCGGCGAACTGCTCACCCGCCTCTCGGTGTCCGGCGCGCGACTGCTCACCGCCACCATGGACGGCATCGAGGACGGCTCCCTGCACGCCCTCCCGCAGCCGGCCGAGGGCGTCACGCTCGCCCCGAAGATCACCGTCGAGGACGCACGGATCGAGTGGAGCCACCCCGCCCTGCGGATCGACCGCGTGGTGCGCGGCTGCGCCCCGGCGCCCGGCGCCTGGACGGAGTTCCGCGGCGAGCGGCTGAAGATCACCGGGCCGGTGAAGCTGCTGACCGACTCGTCCGCCCTGGCGCCCGGGGAGCTGGCCGTGGTCGGCAAGAACAGCGTGCGGGTCGGGACGGGCAGCCACGAGGTCGAACTCGGGGAGGTCCGCCCGCAGGGGAAGAAGGAGATGCGGGCGGCGGACTGGGCGCGCGGGGCGCGGCTGGAGTCCGGGGAGCGCTTCGGCTCCGAGGGCTGAGGCTCAGGTTTAGCGTTACTGTTCGTCTGATAGCCACCGATAACCACCGCAGCACCTTGAGGCACCCTGTGACCACCCCCAGCGCTCAGCGCGCCCCCCGCCCGCACCGCCGCCCGAAGAAGGACCCGGCCCGGATCGTCGCGTTCCGCGCGCTGCGCGCCGTCGACGAGCGCGACGCGTACGCCAACCTGATCCTGCCGTCGCTGCTCCGCGAAGCCGAGCAGAAGGGCATGGACCGGCGCGACGCCGCCCTCGCCACCGAACTCGTCTACGGCACCCTGCGCTTGCAGGGCACCTACGACGCGATCATCGCCGCCTGCATCGACCGGCCGCTCAGCAAGGTCGACCCGCCGGTCCTGGACGTACTCTCGCTCGGCGCCCACCAGCTGCTCACCACCCGCATCCCCAGCCACGCGGCGGTCTCGGCCACCGTCGAGCTGGCCCGGGTGGTGCTCGGCGACGGCAAGGCCAAGTTCGTCAACGCCGTCCTGCGCCGGATCAGCGCCCACGACCTGGACGCCTGGATCGAGAAGGTCGCCCCGCCGTACGAGAAGGACGCCGAGGACCACCTCGCCGTCGTCCACTCGCACCCGCGCTGGGTCGTCTCCGCGCTCTGGGACTCGCTCGGCCGCTGGCAGCCCGACGCCTCCGGGCGCAGCGCCCTGGAGGACCTGCTGCGCGCCGACAACGAGCGGCCCGAGGTGACCCTCGTCGCCCGCCCCGGCCGGGTCGACGTCGGCGAACTCGCCGACGCGCTGCCCGAGGCCGAGCCCGGTCGCTGGTCCCCGTTCGCGCTGCGGCTCGCCGAAGGCGGCGACCCGGGCTCGCTGGAGGCCGTCCGGGACAACCGGGCGGGCGTCCAGGACGAAGGCAGCCAGCTGGTCGCCCTCGCCCTGGCCAACGCCCCGCTGGACGGCCCGGACCGGCTCTGGCTGGACGGCTGCGCCGGCCCCGGCGGCAAGGCCGCGCTGCTCGCGGCGCTGGCCGCCGAACGCGGCGCCGGGCTGGTCGCGAGCGAGAAGCAGCCGCACCGCGCGCGGCTGGTCGCCCGGGCGCTGGAGGGCAACCCCGGCCCGTACACGGTGATCACCGCGGACGGCACCCGCCCGGCCTGGCGCTCCGGCGGCTTCGACCGGGTGCTGGTCGACGTGCCGTGCTCCGGCCTGGGCGCCCTGCGCCGCCGCCCCGAAGCGCGCTGGCGTCGCCGCCCCGCCGACGTCGCGGCCTTCGGCCCGCTCCAGCGGGACCTGCTGCGCTCGGCGATCGACGCCACCCGGGTCGGCGGGGTGGTCGGGTACGCGACCTGCTCGCCGCACCTCGCGGAGACCCGGGCCGTCGTGGACGACGTGCTGCGGGCCGAGGGCGGCCGGGTCGAGTGGATCGACGCGCGCCCGCTGCTGCCCGGCGTCCCCGCGCTCGGGGACGGGCCGGACGTGCAGCTCTGGCCGCACCTGCACGGGACGGACGCGATGTACCTGGCGCTGCTGCGGCGGACGGCGTGATCCGCTGATCCGGTGATCCCGTGACCCGGTGGGGGGGACTGGGGAGGGCGGTGCGCTCAGCCGGGTGAGGGGGGCTGCGGCCGGGCGGGCGGGGGGCCGGGGAGGTCGGTGAGGAGGGCGTGGGCCTGGGCGCGGAGGCGGTCGACCGGGGGGTCCTCGCAGATCACCTCCAGGCCGAGCCCGCTCGCCTGCCCCCGGTGGTAGTACGACTGGTAGGCGAGGTAGGGGCGGTGGCCGTCGGTGGGGTCCAGCCCGACGGCGAGCGTCGCGAAGTGGGTGCGCTCGTTCTCGGTGCGCTCGAACTCCGTCCGGGAGAGCCGCCATTCGAACTCGTACGGCTCCGGATCGGACGGCAGGTCCAGCAGCGCCTGGGCGAGCCGGCGGACGTCCTCCGGCCCGGCGAACGGGAGCGACTCGGACCAGCGGGGCGCGGCGGCGAGCAGCTCCCAGCCGCCGCCGTTGCGGCTGACGGACAGTGCCCACTCGCCGTCCTGGTCGTGCCAGTGGCAGCTGAGGATCGGATCCATGGTGGTCAACCTCCTTGTGAGGCTTGGCCGTTCGGCTCTCCCCATCGTGGCACACCGGACCGCCGAAGGGGGCCGGGCGGGGCGGCCGGCGGGGGCGCGTGGGGATTTCGGGCCGGGGGTGGTCAGTCGGTGGCCGGGTCCGGCGCGGGGTGCCAGGGGCGGTCGGCGCGGGTCGGGCGGGCTGCGGCGGTGAGGCGCAGGGCGTACACCTCGCGGTCGGTGGCCGGGTGCGGGACGGGGCCGAGGTAGTCGTGGCCGGTCAGGTGGCACCAGGCGGGCAGGTCGAGGGGGGCGGCGGGGTCGGTGGTGTGGATGTGCACCACCGCGCCGGCCGGCAGGTCGGCGATCCGGGCGCGCAGGCGCAGCAGCAGTTGGACGCAGAGCAGGCCGGTGCCGTCGACGGTCAGGTCGGGGGCGGGTTCCTGGCCGGGCTGCTGCCCGGGGGTGTGGGTCATGGGGTTGCTGCCCTTCGCGGTGGTGCGGCGGTGCCGGGGTGCAGGGGTGCAGGGGTGCCGGGTTCAGCCTAGGAGGTGGGCCGGGGCGGGGCGCTGGGAGGGTTCGGAAATCCGGGTGACGGCCGCGAGGGGGCGGTGTTACGGTGGGGGAGTTCGTGTTCGACCAGGATCAAGGGAAACGAGGAGGTGGGGTTGATGACCGCGCCCAAGGCCGTCGCCGTGTGCAGCGCCCGGACCACCCTCACGTCCCGGGCGTCGGCCTGACCTTCCCCCCAACCCCCTGTCCCCGCTGGGAGCGTGAGCTCGCGGGGCCGAGGACGCATTGACGCCCTCGGACGAACACACCACTCCGGAACGGATCCTCGTTCATCATGACCACGTTCAACGTGACCTCGCACACCCCCTCGCACTCCCCGTGGACCACCCGCGTCGAGACCGCCGCGGACGCCGCAGCCGTCCGGGAGATCGTGCTGGCCGCCTTCGACACCCCGGGGGAGGCCGACCTCGTCGACGCCCTGCGCGCGGACGAGGCCTGGATCGACGAACTGTCGCAGCTCGCCCTCGCCGAGGACGGCCGTCCGGTCGGCCACGCCCTGCTGACGCGCTGCCACATCGGTGGCACCCCGGCGCTCTGCCTGGCACCCGTCGCCGTCCTGCCCGAGTACCAGCGGACCGGTGCCGGCTCCGCCGCCACCCGCGCCGCCCTGGAGGCGGCGCGGCGGCTGGGCGAGCGCTTCGTCGTCGTCCTCGGACACCCGGACTACTACCCGCGGTTCGGCTTCGGCCGGGCCTCCGGGTACGGGATCGGGCTGACCATCGAGGTGCCGGACGAGGCGCTGATGGCTCTCGCCCTGGACCCGGAGCGGCACCCGTTGCCGTCCGGGACGGTGCGGTACGCGGCGCCGTTCGGGATCTAGCAGTTTCGTAGTCGGACGGTTCGACAGTCCGACGGTTCAACAGTCCGCTAGGCCCTGTCCGGCAAGATCGGCCGGACAGGGCCTAGTCGCGGGCTGTGGCCGCCCCCGGCCGCTGGTCGGGGGCGGTACCGCCGAGGCGGGTGAGCAGGACGGCGAGGCGGTCGAGGTCGTCGGGGCTCCACTGGTCGGGGGCGAAGAGCTCGGCCGCGACCTTCCGGGCCGTGTACAGCATCTCGGCGAGCCGTTCGCGGCCGGTCGGCGTCAGGGCCGCGTAGGCGACCCGGGCGTCGCGGGCCGCCGCCTCCCGGCTCACCAGACCGATCCGCTCCAGTGGCGCCAGTCCGCGGGTGACGCCCGAGGCGGTGACGCCGAGGGCCTCGGCGAGGTCGACCCGGCGCATCCGGCCGCCGGGGGCGTGGCCGAGGTGGAGGAGCAGGGTGAAGTCGGACAGGCTCACGCCGTGCAGGCGGCTGAGGCCCGCGTCGAAGCGCTTGGCCACGGCGGCCTGGGCGCGGACCAGCCGCAGGGCGGTGTCCAGCGGGTCGGGCTGGGTGCCCGGGTGTGGGTCGGTCTGGGGGTTGGCCTGCGGGTCGGCCGGTGGGTTCGTGTGCGGGTTGGCGTGCGGGTTGGCGTGCGGGTCTGTCATTGCTACCTCCTTGACTACTCAAGCATACCGGTGCGGTGAGCCGTCAAGGAGGTAGCGGGAGGGGGGAGGGGGCTAGCCGGCGTTGGCGGCGCGGCGCTGCCGCTTGCCGAGCGGTGCCTGCGAGAGGTCCTCGGCCTGGGAGCGCAGGTTCTTGTAGCCGTAGCCGCGCTCGGCCAGCCAGGCCCGCGCCGCCTGCTCGGCCCGCTCGGCGGCCGCCAGGATGTCCTCCTCCGCCTCGCCCGAGTCGAGGAAGCGGAAGGTGAAGGCGGCCCGCGCGCCGAGGTCGTAGCTGAGGTGTCCCTCGCGGGTGAAGGCCGCGCGCAGCACGTCGTGTTCGGGCGCGTGGGCGAGGAGTTCGGCGTGCTGCTCGGCGCTGAGGCCGTCGAAGACGCCGCGCACCATGATGCGGAAGGTTCGAGTGGTCATCCCCCGACCATAGGCAAGGCGGGCGGTCGACCGCCAACCCGATTTCGTGCCGCTGGTCGACAGCGGATT
Organism: Kitasatospora sp. NPDC056731; assembly: GCF_040687675.1. NCBI lineage: Bacteria > Bacillati > Actinomycetota > Actinomycetes > Kitasatosporales > Streptomycetaceae > Kitasatospora > Kitasatospora sp. NPDC056731. Next base: position 29,110 of record NZ_JBFBNR010000017.1, on the reverse strand, counting down.
CCTAGGCGCGCCTGGTGGGCAGGCGGGTACAGACGGTGCCGGAGGCGAGCGGGGCCGGTTCGGCCTTGAGGGTGTCGAGGGTGAAGTCCGTGGTGAGGGCGCTGATGTCGGCGGTCTGCCGGATGAGGTAGTGGTTGGCGCCGGGGGCTTCGTAGCGGGCGAGGTCGGGGACGACCGGGCGGGCCCGCAGGGCGTATTCGAGGGACTGGTTGGCGTTGGCGGCGCTGTGGTCGCCGGTGCCGTGGACGATCAGGACGCGCCGGCCGGCGAGGTGGTCGACAGGGTCGCCGCTGGGCAGCCAGGGCGCGATGCCGGCGACGCCGACGACGTTCGGGTGCCCGGCGCACCAGAAGGCGGCGCGCCCGCCGAGGGAGTTGCCGATGAGGACGACGGGTACGTCGCCGTAGCGGCGGGCGAGTTCGTCGAGGGCCCAGCGGGTGTCGACGGCGGTGTCGGCGTCGGCGCCGTTCCAGCCGCTGTAGCGGTAGCGCAGCAGGTGGACGGCGAGGCCGTGCGGGCGGCCGCGGTCGGCGAGTTCGGCGGTGAGGCGGCGCAGGCCCAGTTCGGCGACCTTCAGCGGTCCGCGCCGGCTGCGCAGGAACCCGCCGGGCAGCAGCAGGGCGACGGCGTCGACCCGCCCCGTCCCGTCGTCGCCGAGTCGTGGGGTCAGTTGTGCGGTGCGCGGCCGCTGCGCCTGGAACACGCGAAATCCCTCCCTGGTGTCTACCTGCGGATTCTACGGTTCCGCGGGCGGGTCGCGGTGCGTGAGCAGGGGCCGCAGGGCCCAGCCGCTGGCGCGGGTGCGGGGCCTGCGTGGACTGGGCCTGGCGGGCCGACTCGCCTCCGGGTACGAGGCGTTGGGGCGAGGCGTCGGGGTGAGGTCAGGAGGGGCGGCCCGGCTGGTCGCCGCCGCCGGTGGAGCGGCTCCGGCCGGAGAGCAGGTCCTGCATGCTTGGGAGCTTCCGGCGCTGCGAGCCGGTTTGCGCGCCGCTCTGGGAGCCGGTTTGCGTGCCGGCCGGCGGGGCGATCGAGCGGCGGGGTTCGGTGGCCGGGCCGAGGCCGGCCTTGGCGGCCGCGTCGGCGAGGAAGTCGGAGGCCTGGCGGCGGGCGTTGTCGACCGTGCGGCGCAGGCTCTCGGCGTCGTTGCGCAGCTTGTCGGTCTGCCGGCGCAGCAGGTCGGTGCGCTGTTCGGCCTCGGTGAGCTGCTTGAGGCTGGCGGCCGCCCGGGCGGCGGCCTCCCGTTCGAGCTCCTCGCCGCGCTGCTGGGCGTCGGTGACGATCTGTTGCGCCCGGGCCTCGGCATGGGCCCGCTGGTCGGCGAGGTCCTGGTCGAGCTGGCGGCGGCGCTGGGCGATGCTGGTCTCGAACTGCAGCGCGACCTGGGCGGCCTGGTCGCGGGTGTGCTGGAACAGCGCGTCCGCCTCCCGTCGGCGGGCAAGGACGTAAGGGTCCTCCTCGGCGGCGGGGACGTCCCGGACGGTGGCGTGGTAGCCGGCCGGGGGCTGTTCGGCCTGCTCGGCGAGCTGGAGCAGGCGTTCGGCGACCTGGTCGGCGTGCGGCGGCCGCCGGTCGGGGTCCTTGGCGAGCAGTTCGAGGACGAGGGTGTCGACGTCGGCGGGCAGGCCGGGCCGCAGGGTGCCGGGGGCGGCCGGGTGGACCTCGCCGTGCTGGCGGATGAGTTCGTAGAGGGTGCCGCGGAACGGCGTGCGGCCGGTGAGGAGTTCGTACAGGAGGCAGCCGAAGGCGTAGAGGTCGGAGCGGGCGTCGAGGCCGCGGCTGTCGAAGCGTTCGGGGGCCATGTAGGCGGGGGTGCCGACGATGACGTTGGTGCTGGTGATGCCGTCGTCGGCGGTGCCGACCCGGGCGATGCCGAAGTCGACGACCTTGACCTCGCCGGAGGACTGGATCATCACGTTGGCCGGTTTGACGTCCCGGTGGACGACGCCGGCCCGGTGGGCGGTGGCGAGGGCCTGGGAGATCTGGACGGCCCAGGTGAGGGCCTGGCGCAGGGGCAGCGGCCCGTCGCCGAGGTGGCGGCTGAGCGGGGCGCCGTCGAGCAGTTCCATGACCAGGAAGTAGAACGGCCGGCCGGCCTCGTCGTGTTGGCCGAAGTCGTGCACGGTGACGATGGACGGGTGGTTGAGCGCGCCGGCGGTGGCCACCTCGCGGACGAACCGGGCCGCGTCCTTGGGGGTGTTGTTGCTGCCCGGGAGCATCACCTTGACGGCGACGAGCCGTTGGATCCGCGCGTCGCGGGCCTTCCAGACCGCGCCGAAGGCGCCCTCGCCGATCTGCTCGACCAGCTCGTACCGCCCGTCGAGTACGTCGCCCGGCTGCATCCCCGCCCCTTTCGCGCCCCGGTGCCGCGCCCCGGCCCCCGGGCCAACCTACCGTCCGTCGGTGGGGTCGGGAGTTTTCCGTTGTCTTTGTTCAGGATCCAGCGAGGCTCTGCGATCATCCGATGATCGTCGCTCATGCGGTGGGCGGCGCTTGACGGGGGAGTGACCGACATGGCCGAGGGGCCCGTGGACAGTGCCGCCGGGGCCGGGTGGGCCCGAAGGTCCGTCCGCCGCGCCAGGGGCGGGTTCGCGATGGACAAGGAGGCCTGGATGGTGGTCTCCGGCGGGGTGCTGGGGGCCATGTTCGCGAGCATGGGCCTGGCCGTGCTGATCGGGCCGTCCCAGGGGTACGGCGGCGAGAGCCTCGACTTCATGGGCATCGTCAGCATCCTCGGCCTGATGCCCTGCGGGGCCGGCCTGCTCTGGGCGCTGCTCCACCCCCGGCGCGGCTTCCCCGCGGTCGCCGTCGGGATCCTGTTCGGGCTCGCCGTGTTCGTCTCCTTCGCCGGGACCGGCCTCAACGACGCCTGGGAGGCGCCGCTGGACCGGCCGTCGTCGATCCGCGCCGTCGGCAGCTGGACCAGCGGGGACGTGGTGGTGCGGGTCCGGCCCGACCAGGTGGTGGCCTACCGCGGCGCCACCGGGCAGGTCGCGTGGCGGTGGACGCCGCCGGGCGAGGACTCCGTCTGCGCCATGAGCCGCGGGACGGGCCACGGCCTCGGACTGCTCGGCCACTCCCCGCACGACCGGCCGTGCGCGGCGGTGACGGCGCTCAACCTCGCCAACGGCACGGCCGCCTGGACCGCCGCGGCGGACGCGCCCGGCCGCGTCGGGGACACGGCGGCGCCCGATCTGCTCGCCGTCGCCGGGGACGAGGCCGTCCTCCAGGAGCGGACCGGCTGGCGCGCGGTGCACCTGGCCGACGGGCGCGCTTCCTGGCGCGGCGACGCGGACGCCGGCTGCGCGCCGTTGCAGGTGGCGGGCGGGGCGGCGGAGGTGGTGACGGTCGCGCAGTGCGGCGACGCCGCGCCGGTGCTGCGGTCGCTGGCCCCGGCGGACGGGCAGGAGCGGACCCGGGTCGCCCTGCCGGTCACGGGCGGGCTGAAGGACGTCGCGGTGGTCTCCACCGAGCCCCTCGCGGTGTGGGTCGACGCGCAGGGCGAGCGCGGGACGCACGCCGTCCTCAGCTTCGACGGGGCGGGGCGGCAGCGGGCGTCGATCCCGGTCGCGGGGGACGAGTACGACCTCGACGTCATGCTGGGCGGCGCCCACGCCTACGACGCGTTCGCCGCCCGTCCGCTGTTCGGCGGGGTGGTCGTCGGCGACCAGCTGATCGTCCCCGGCGAGAAGCCGGACGACGTCCGGATCAGCGGGGGGAAGAACCCCAGCCGCATCGCCACCGGGCGCCTGGTCGCCTACTCGCTCGCCGACGGCGGGAAGCGCTGGACGTCCGGGCTGGACGACCAGGTGACGGGGCTGCTGGTGGACGGCGCGTCGGTGTGGGCGCTGACCCGGGACAAGCTGACCCGGGTCGACGCCGCGACCGGGCGACAGAGCAGCCAACTGGACGTCAACGACTCGAAGTCCGTCCACCCGGTGGACCTGTCGGTCTCCGGGCCCGGCCGGTTCACGGTGGTGGCGGAGGACGGCACGCGGGACGAGCCGCCGGCCCGGGGCATGGGCTGAGCCGGTCCGTCCCCCGCCTGGTCTCTCAGCTCGGCCCTTGACCGCCCGCTGTTCGTCACGCTCGGTGACGGTTGCGGCCCGGGGTGCCGCCCCGAGCGGCTGTGTCAGGCTGGTGGGGGAGCACCGCCGAGATCGGGAGGCTCGTGATGGCCGAGATCAGGGTGAACGGGGTGTCGCTGCACTACGAGGCCCGTGGCGAGGGGCCCGGCGTCGTCCTGGTGCACGGCTCGTGGAGCGACGCCGACAGCTGGGCGCGCGTGATGCCGGGCCTGGCCGAGTCGACCACCGTCGTCGCCTACGACCGGCGGGGCCACAGCCGCAGTGAGGACCCGCTCACCCAGGGTTCGGTCTACGAGGACGCGGCCGACCTGGCCGGGCTGATCGAGGGGCTCGGGCTCGCGCCGGCGTTCGTCTGCGGGAACTCGTACGGTTCGCTGATCACGCTGCGGCTCGCCGCCGCCCGGCCCGACCTGCTGCGGGGGATCGCCGTGCACGAGCCGCCCGGCGCCGGCATCCTGCTCGCCGACCCCGAGCTGCGGCCGGTCGCCACCGCGCTCGCCGACCGGATCACCGCCGTCCGGGAGCTGCTGGAGCAGGCCGAGTCGGCCGCGGCGGCGGAGCTGTTCGTGGAGACGGTCACCTTCGGGCCGGGGGCCTGGGCGCAGCTGCCCGCGCCGGTGCGGCACACGTACGTGCGCAACGCGCCGACGTACCTGGACGAGCTGCGGGACCCGGACGCCCTGGACCTCGACCTGACCGCGCTGGCCCGCTTCACGGAACCGGCCCTGCTCACGCAGAGTGACAACAGTCCGCCGATGTACGGCGAGGTGCTGGACATCATCGACCTCACCCTGGCGAAGGTGGAACGGCACCTGTACCCGGGTGCTGGCCACGCACCGCACCTGTCGCAGCCGGAGGAGTGGGTGCGGGTGGTGCTGCCGCGCGCCCTGGCGTGAGCCGTCACTCCGGGCGCGCGCCCGGCTCGTTGCGCGCGGGGGCGCAACGGGCCGGGCGCAACGGGGGCGGAACGAGCTGAGCGCAACGGGCCGGCCGTACGCGTCAGTTGGGCGAGGCGCCCCAGCCGTCGTCCGGGAGGGTGCGGTCCGGCTCGGGGCAGTCGGTGTGGTCGTAGCCCCACAGCAGGGCCTTGTTCAGCAGCCAGTCCTCGGGCGGTGGCGCGTCACCGCCCTCGCGGTCCGCGTGGCCGTCGAGGGCCTGGTGGCCGTCGCGGTCGGTGAGGACGAACGCCACCCGGACCTCCTCGGCCACCGCCACCTCCAGGGTGCGCTGGTCGGGGACGTTCTCGTACGTCACGGTCTCCCAGCGGCAGCCGGCGGCGGTCAGCGCGGCGATCAGGGCCGACTCGGTGACGTGCGTGTCGAGCGTCAACAACCCGCCGCCGGCCAGCGGGAGTTCGAGTTCGCCGTGCCACACGGGCAGGGACAGCGACTGGAGCCGGCGGCAGTGGCAGAACACCGTCTGCACGTCGCCCCAGCTGAAGCCGTGCGGCCAGCGGGACTCGCGGTGGATCCGCCCGCCGTCCCAGGGATCGCCGTAGTGGGCGGCGAGTTCGGGCAGCGAGGCGTTGTAGCGCAGCCCGTCCGGGCCGTCCAGGCCGCCGGTGGCCGCCAGCGCGGTGAGCCGCGCGAGGAAGTCCGTCACCCCAGGCACCCCCGCACCGCCTCGATCAGCCGGTTGGCGCGGGCGTCGCCGTGGCCGATCATCCGGTTGGCGACGTAGCCGAAGCCGACGCCGAACTCGTCGTCCCCGAAGGCGAACTGGCCGCCCGCGCCGTCGTTGCCGAAGCTGCGCGCGCCCAGCAGCGGGCGGAAGGCGGGGGAGTCGAGCAGCAGGCCGGAACCCCAGCGGGCGCCCATGTCGAAGCCCAGGAAGCCCGCGCCGGAGGAGACTTCGCGCACCGCGTCGGTGACGGTCTCGTGCGAGAGCAGGCGCGGGCCGCCGTCCAGGCCGGTGGCGGCCGCCGCGTACAGCCCCGCCAGCCCGGTGGCGGAGGCGACCGCGCCCGCGCCGGGCAGCTCGATCGCGTGCAGGGCCGGGTCGTTCCAGCCGTGCGGCACGTCCAGGCCGGGGAAGACCAGGGCGCCGTTCATCGTCACGATCCGGGTCAGCAGGTGCTCCGGGCCGGGCATCGGGCGGCGGCCCTCCGCCTCCACCAGCCGGGCCAGGTGCGGGAGTTCGCTCTCCGGCAGGCCGATCCAGACCGGCAGGCCGAGCGGCTCGGCGATCTCCTTGCGGAGGAACGCGCCCGGCGTGAGCCCGGTGATCCGGCGGATCACCTCGCCGACCGCGAAGCCCAGGACGTGGCCGTGGTACTCGTAGGCCGTGCCGGGCTCCCAGAGCGGCTCCTGCTCCTCGATCGCGCGGACGACGGGAGCCCAGGCGGCGATCTCCTCGAAGGAGAGCACCGCGTCCAGGGCCGGGATGCCCGCGCGGTGGCCGAGGATCATGCGGGTGGTGATGTCCTGCTTGCCGTGGCGGGCGAACTCGGGCCAGTAGCGGGCGATCGGCGCGTCGAGGTCGAGGCGGCCCTGCTGGGCGAGCAGGTGGGTGCTGATGCTCACCGCGCCCTTGGCGCAGGAGAACACCGGGACGACGGTGTCCTGCGTCCAGGCCCGGCCGGTGCGTTCGTCGGCCGTCCCGCCCCACAGCTCGACCACCTTGCGGCCGCCGGAGAACACCGTGACGGCGGCGCCGAGTTCGGGGAACTCGTCGAAGTTGCGGGCGAAGACGTCCGCCACGGCGCCGAACCGTTCATCGGCCCAGCCCTGGTACTGCTGCATGGTGTTCCGCCCCGTCCTCTGGTCCTCGTGGAGCCGCTGCCCCAAGATCGTCGACCGGACCACGGTACGGGGTCGGGCCGCTCGGCACGACCGGTTTCCCGGCCAGCGGTCGGGGCGGCCCTCGTCGGGCGGGGAGCCGTCGTCGGGCATGAGGGTAGACGACTGGGGAGGGCTCGGAGTGGATCGTGAAGCACTGGACGCGCTGACCGCGCTGTGGTCCCAGCGGTGGCCTCAAAGGGGCGGACGGCCGGTGCCGCCCGCTGTCCCCGGTCGTCACGCCGGGGCAGCGGGCGGGCTGCACGCAGTTCGAGCCGGTACCGGAGAAGATCCGTGTCCCGCGGACAGGGCCGGGCAGGCCCCGGAAGACGCCCGACAGCGTGGCCGCCGACAAGGCCTACAGCAACGGACCGTGCCGCGCCTACCTGCGCAGGCGCGGCATCCGGCACACGATCCCGGAGAAGGCGGACGGTCAGGCCGCCCGCCTGCGCAAAGGCTCACGCGGCGGGTGCCCGGTGAGAGTTCTCCATTGGGCCCCGTTCACCAGGTCACGGGCAGTGACCGCATCCCGTAGATGAACGACTCGGTACGGAACTCGCGCTCGCCGGCCGGCCGCAGCCCCGGCAGCCGGCGGAACAGCGTCTCCAGGGCGATCTGGAGTTCGGCGCGGGCCAGCGGCTGGCCCAGGCACTGGTGCACGCCGAAGCCGAACGCCAGCTGCCGCCGGGCGTCCCGGTACAGGTCCAGCTCGTCCGTCGCCCGATGGCCGGCGCCGCCGAACACCGCCTCGTCCCGGTTGGCGGTGGAGAGCATCGCCATCACGCCCTCCCCGGCCCGGACGGTGACGCCGCCCAGCTCCACGTCCTCCAGCGCCACCCGGGGCAGGCCGGTGTGCACGATGGTCAGCAGCCGCAACAGCTCCTCCACCGCGCCCGGCAGGGTGGCCGGGTCGGCCAGGCCGGGGATCTGCTCGGGGTGCTCCAGCAGCAGCGCGGTCGACAGCGCGATCATGTTCGCGGTCGTCTCGTGCCCGGCGACCAGCAGCAGCACGCTCATGCTGGCCGCGTCTTCCGGGGTCAGGTCGTCCCGCGCCGCGAGTCGGCTGAGGACGTCGTCCTCCGGCTGTGCGCGCTTGCGGGCCGTCAGGTCGCGCAGGTAGTCCAGGATCTCCTCCTGGGCCTCCCGGAGCTGCTCCACGGTGCTCTCCTGGTTGAGCATCGTGCGGCTCAGGTTCTGGAAGCGGTCGTGGTCCTCGTACGGCACGCCGAGCAGCAGGCAGATCACCAGCGAGGGCACCGGCAGCGCGAAGTCGGTGACCAGGTCGGCCGTGGTCCGGCCCGCGGTCATCCGGTCCAGTGCCTCGTCCACGATCCGCTGGATCTCCGGGCGCAGCGCCTCCACCCGCTTGACCAGGAATTCCCCGGTGAGCATGCGGCGCTGGCGGGCGTGCTCGGGGTCGTCGAGCCGCAGGAAGTCCGGATTGTCGGTGATCAGCTCGCGAGCGCCGGCGACCAGCAGCGGGAAGGCCGGGTGGCGTATGTCGGCACTGAACCGGCGGTCGGACAGCACGGTGCGGACCTCGGCGAAGCCGGTGACCAGCCAGCAGAGGTCGCCGTCGGGCAGCTCGGCCCTGGTCACCGGCCCGGTGGCGGCGGCCTCGGGGTACGCGGGCGGCGGGCCGAACGGGCAGCCGCCGGAGTGCCGGGCCGGCAGTGGGAGGACGGGGGTGGTGGGTGCGGTGGTCAAGGCGGGGGTCTCCTCACGTCGCGGGTGTTCTCGTGGGGTTCGGGGCCCGGGAAGGTTCCCGGCGGCCTGCGGGGCCGGCGGCGGGGGTCCGTCAGGCCCCGGTCCGCGCGGGCTCGTCCCCGGTGACGGTGATCGCCCGGCCCGGGCAGAGCTCGGAGGCGAGTCTGACGTCGTCGAACTGCTCGGGCAGCACGACGGTCTGACGGAGCATCACAAGACTGTCCCGGTCGTCCTGGTCGAAGACCGCGGGGGCGTTCATCACGCACATGCCGGAGCTGCAGCAACGGTCCCGGTCGACGCTCACCTGCATGTCGGGCACCTTTCGCCAGGGCGGCGCCGACTGCCAGGCGGCCGCCTCTCGTTGTCACGGTCAACCTAGCCATCGCTGGTCCGTTCACGGAGGGGTACGGTGGCCGGATCGAGAATGGCTGATTCGGCCCCTGTGTGTGAACCCCCATTGCGGCGCTATGCGTTTCAGCCCGCGGTACTTCGCCGGACGGGTCGGCGGACCCGGCCGCGCGGACGGCCTCACAGGCCCTTCGGCGGTGGCCAACTCCCGTACGGAGGCCACCGTGTCGGCCTCGGCGGCGCTCTTGTCCGGCCGGTAGCGCACCACCCGGGCGAACCGCAGGGCCAGCCCGGCGGGGTGGCGGGGGCTGCGCCGGAGGCCGTCGAAGGCGACCTCGACGACCAGTTCCGGCCGGACCAGCACCGCCCGGGCGTCCCGCCCGGTCTCCCGGGCGAGCAACTCGCCGGTCTGCCAAACGAGCGTCCGGTCGGTCAGCCCCTTGAAGGTCGTGCCGAGCATCGCCCATGGGCCGAGCCCCGGCTCGCCCGCCGCCCGGCCGCCCGGATTCGACAAGGAGCGCGACAAGAAGCGCAATGTCGTCGAGCGCGCGATCAACAAGTTGAAGAACTTCCGCGCCGTCGCGACCAGGTATGACAAGCGCGTGTACATCTTCCTCGGCACGGTCACTGTCGCCGCACTGGTCATCTGGCTCCGCTCATGATCGCGCGGACAGAACCCAGGGGGCCGACGACGGGCATCACGGGACCTCCCGTGATGCCCGCGGTGCGGACGGCGCCGCCCGCCGTCAGCTGCGGCCGGTGACGTAGAGGGGCTTCATGTCGACGACCGTCGCGGTGACGGTGTGCCCCAGGCCCTCGCGGGCGGCGTTGGTGAGCACGCCGGGGTCGGCCTCGGCGTGCTCGGCGAACAGGCCGCCGAGGCCCCGGGCGCGGGCGTACTCGGCCTTGGCGCGGACGGAGCGCGGGGTGTCGAGGGAGAGGAAGACGCCGGTGCTGGGGTTGTGGAGGTAGTCGGCGTCGGCGACGGCGTCCGTGTACAGCTCGAAGCCGTTGCGGCCCTTGCCCTGCTCCAGGTCGAGGTAGTTGCGCAGCACGTCGGCGCAGGTGCTCGTGCCGGGGGCGAAGGAGCCGACCGTCTCGCCCGAGCCGTTGTCGTACCTGCCGCGCAGGGGCGAAATGCCGGTGATGTGTGCGTGCTTGGCGTTGCGGGTGGTGGTGGCGTAGCCGAGGTGGATGCGGTGAGGAGCCACGCCGGCGTGCTCGATGAGGTGGGTGACGGCGTTGTCGACGCAGTCCGTCTGGCCGCTGTTCTGATCGCGGCGCAGCGAGGTGTGGTGTCCGAGCCCCTCGGACCAGGGGCTGCCGAAGAAGTCGAAGGACATCAGGTCCAGTCGGTCGGCGCCGGCCTCGACCAGGAGCGGGACGTTCATCGCGTCGAGTTGGGCGGCGGAGGCCGGCACCGCGACGGCGATCGTGGCGTTCCGGTCGGCGGCGGACAGCGCGGCCTTGGTCTCGCGGATGAGCTCGGCGAAGTTCCCGGCGTCCTCCGGGCCGTACCCGGCCTCCGGGGCGCCGGCCGAGCCGGGCCAGCGCCAGTCCAGGTGGAGGGTGGAGAACATCGGGAAGGCACGGAAGATCCGTACGGCGGACTGGGCGAACCGCCGCCGGGAGGCGGGCTCCTGGGCGATGGAGTGGAACGCCTCGCTCAGGTCCCAGCCGCCGATGTGCAGGCCGACCGAGAGGTTCGGGTTGCGCTCCTTGAGGCGCCGGGCGGCGCCCAGCAGGCCTTGGGCCTTCGGCTGGGTGGACAGGCCCTGGTAGTCGTTGGAGACCCAGCCGTCGAACCCGTAGCCGAGGTAGGCGGCCGCCGCGCTCCAGGCGTCGATGAAGGTCACGGCGCCGCGCTCGGAGGAGGCGATGCCGAAGTCCTGGGCGGCCTGGGCGGTGGCGGCCGCCAGGCTGCCCTGGCCGCCGACGAGGCCGACCAGGCCGAGGACGATCTCATCGAAGGCGCCGTTCGCGGCCTCCAGCCGGGTCAGGTCCGCGCCCGGCCCGCCGGTGGGGCCGCCGCTGTCGTCCGTCAGGCGGCTGTCGTAGGCCCAGGTGGTGTCCAGGAAGCCGGACACGGTCTGCTCGCCGCTGCGGCGGTAGGTGTTGAAGGCGGGCTTGGCGACCCGGCAGGGGGTGTAGGAGAGCTTCGAGTCCTCCCGCGCCGGGTCGAAGCCGTTCATCTTGTACGTGCGTTCGGCCGCGTCCACGGCGTGGCCGTTGAGGCCGGGGTCGGACGGGTACACCAGCTCGCTCATGGCATGCGCTCCCTGTGGTGGTGATGACGGAATGCGCCCGGATCGACGCCGGGCGTGATCACGCTTGGGAGCGTAATGGCGGGAGCTGTGAGTGTGGGGCAGTTCGGATGAACTGGTTGACGGTCGATCAGATGAGCGGTAATGCCGACGCCGCTCGCCGCGGGGGACGCGGTGAGCGGCGCCGGGTGCGGACTCGGGGATCAATGGAACCAGCCTGCTGGTGACCGGCTGTGATCGCCGGCGCCGTATCGGCTCCAGGTCCCGGCCCTCGGTCAGTGGTTCGCATCGAGGGCGCCGTTGGCGAGCAGTGCGCGGAGTTTGAGGACGACTCCTGGCGCCTGACCCTCAACGCCGACGGCGTCCGCTGCGACGACCTCGCCGCCGACGCGGAGCCGGGCGACATGGTGATACGAGGCGCGGCGAGCGACCTGGTCCTCTACTGCTACGCCCGCATCCCTCTCGACAGTCTGGAGAACACCGGCGACACCGAGCCGATGGAGCAGCTCGCAGAGTGGGACCCGAACGCGTAAAACGCGCACCTGTGACGCATCTACCGGTTGTGCGCGCGCTCCTGCGGGCGCCACTGGGCCCGGGGTTAGGTCCTGTCCGGCAAGATCGGCCGGACAGGGCCTAGATGAGAGTGACGATCTTTCCTCGGGTGTGTCCGCGCTCGGAGTGGGCGTGAGCCTGTGCGATCTCTTCCAGGGGGTAGGTCCGTTCGACGCGTGGCGTGTAACGGCCCTGCGCGCCGAATCGGGCGGCTTCGGCGAGGAGCACGGGGTCGTTCACCGCATTGGCCAGGTGGACGCCCAGGCGGCTGGCATTCATGTAGTCGGCGACCGTCACAACGCGGTTCGGGCTTCCGGCGATCTTGACGAGGTCCGCGAGGGACCCGGAGGCGGCGGTATCGAGCACGAGGTCAATCCCGTGGGGGACCAGGTCGGCGAGTCGTTCGGCAAGGCCCGTGCCGTAGGTCGTGGGAAGGGCGCCGAGGCAGGAGAGGTACGCGTGGCCGACGAGGCGTACGGGCAGGTTCAGCACCTGCGGTTCTGGCTGGAGGAACGCCGCATCGCCCACGTGATGGCCACCAAGGTCAGCGACACGGTGATCACCACCAATGGGACGAACACCCGCGTGGACGCCCTGATCAACTCGCTGCCCCGGCAGGCACGGAGGCGCCTGTCCGGCGGCCAGGGCGCGCATGGCGAGCGGATCTACGACTGGGCTCGTGTCGCGATCCGCCCGGTGTGGGAGGACAGCTTCGGGCACTGGGTCCTGGCTCGCCGATCCGTCAGCGACCCCAGCGAGATCGCCTACTACGTCTGCTACGGCCCCGTCGGCACCCGTCTCAAAGACCTGGTCAAGGTGGCCGCCGCCCGGGCCCAAGAAGCCGCAAAAGGGGCACCAGCGACGACGAAAACGAGCTCATACCCCTGAGCGTCCCCGAGATCCGCCGCTTGATGGGCCACCTCATCGTCACACCCCGCCACCACACCAACGAGCACCATCTGCGCTGGTCACGCTTCCGCCGACGCAGCCAGGCCCGAGCCCGCCGCTCCCACCACAAACGCCGAGGCCACAACCCCCAGATGCGGTTGCAGTACTAGTCGCCGGGGATGCCGCCTACGGCGGGCACGGCGAGAATGTCGAGGGAAAGGGTGAGGTGACGGGCGGTCATGCCTTTGTCGACGGTGATACCGAATGCGTACCTGTCGATTCTGGTGGTGGCGCGGAACCGGATTCCATCGGCTGTGAATTCCGGCTGCTCGACGGTAAGTTCGATGGGCTGCGTAGTGGTTTTGACGGTCAGCTCTCCGCGCAGGACGTACCCGGTGTCCGTGGACTGGACGGCGTTCGAGGCGAAGGCCATGTGGGGGTGTGCGGCTGTGCCCAGGTACTTGGGTGAGCGCACGACCCTGTCGCGGGTACCGCTGTCGGTCGAGAAGCTGTCGGCATCGATGACAGCCGTGGCCGACGACTGCGTGGGCTCGGCGGCGACGTGCACCTGCCCCGAGGTAAGGTCGAACGTTCCGCGCACGGCGCCCAGGCCGAAGAAGTGGCGCGTGGTGAAGGCGATCGTGCTGCGTCCGGCGTCGATGGTGTAGGTGCCGACTGCAAGGGTGGCCGGTCGGTCGTCCGAGGTGTGCGGCACATGAATCCTTAGGGAGGGGCAGTCGGTTCCGCGGTGGGGGCGAGGACGGCTGGGAGTGCTCCGTGTCAGAGGCCTCCGGGGCCTGTCCGCCCGGTCGTGGTTCCGTCGTTGCGCAGGCCCACGGGAAGGTCTCTTCGGCGTTTGACGTCGAGTTCCGGTACACGCGTGTCAGGCGCTGCTCCACCCTACTTGCGTTGATGCGCAGTTGCCTGGCGATTCGGAGATTGGTGCAGTCCATCACGGTCGGCTGCGGCGACCCGTCGCTCGGAGCCGGCGATGGAGGTGCCACCGTCGGCACCCCGAGGCTGTCTCGAAGCGGCCGCGAATAGGCCACCGACTCCAGCTCTGGGTAGGGAGATTCGATAGGACCCGCTCGGCGTCCCGCCGCACTGCGGGGCGCCGAGCCCCGAAATGCAAATCGTCCTACCCGAGGGGCGACTCGACCTGCTCGACCATCAGCTCATCAGCACACAGACATACCAACGAACCCAACACCACATCCGTCACGCAGATGCGGTTGCAGTATTAGGCGGTGAAGCGGGGGTCGTGGGCTTCGATGGCTTGGATGAAGGCGGTCCATTCGGCCTGGTCGAAGGCGAGGTGGGGCCGGTTCGGGTTCTTGTCGTCGCCGAGCCAGACGTCACCGTTGGGGAAGCGGGCGACGATGATGCAACTGCCGTTGTCGTCACCGGAGAAGGGGGACTTGGTCCAGTCGGCGTTGGCGGGGTTGTGGTCGTAGGGGTCGTGGCGGTCTCGCATCTTGGCCTCCTGGTGGGTGGTCAGGGGGTGAAGCGGGGGTCGTGGGCTTCGATGGCTTGGATGAAGGCGGTCCATTCGGCCTGGTCGAAGGCGAGGTGGGGGCGATTCGGGTTCTTGTCGTCGCCGAGCCAGACGTCGCCGTTGGGGAAGCGCGCGATAACCACGCAGTTGCCGTTACCTTCCCCGGAGAAGGGGGACTTGACCCACTCGGCGTTGGCGGGGTTGTGGTCGTAGGGGTCGTGCTTCTTGCTCACGTCAGCTCTTCCAACTTACGTTCAAGTGCGGTGATGGTGTCCTCGGGCGACAACGCGAATCGCTTGACGCGAGCGAAGACCCTCTCGGCACGCCGTACGTCGCGTCCCCGTCTGCGTGGGAGCATACCGCCGACGGCTTCGATGAATACGAAGCCATTTTCGAGGTCGCCGGGGAACCGCATGAGCGTGAGTCCGGAGTTGAGGACTCCAGGGCGTCCGGCACTCAGCGGCACCATCTGCAAGGTGACGTTCGGGTACTGAGCCACCTTGATCGCATGCCGGATCTGCTCGGTGAGTACCTGCTGATCGCCGGCGACCAGCAACGCGACCTCACCGAAGAACGCCTCGAAGGTGAGCAGAGGGTCTCTGGTCAGCCGGCGTTGGCGGAGAATGCGGACCTCGGCGCCCGCATCGACCTCCTCCTCGTTGGGTGCGTCCGTTCCGGCGGCGATCATCTCCTTGGCGTAGGCCTCGGTCTGGATGAGGCCAGGGAAGCCCGAGAAGAAGTAGTCCACCATGTGCGAAGCGTCGGCTTCGAGCGCGAGGTACTCGGCGAACGCGGGCGTGATGGCGTCGGCATAGTCGAGACTGCGCCACCACTGCTTCGGCGGGCCACCCCCGAGCAGGTTCTCGTAGTACTCGCGGTCGGCGCCGGTGACTCCGTAGCAGTCCAGAAGGGTCGCCAGATCGGCGGCTCCGACTGGCTGTTCGGCGCGCTCCATCTTGCTCAGACGAGCCGCGCTCCACCCTTTCAGTCCCTTCGTGACCTCGACCAGCTTCTTGTTCTGATCCACTCGCAGCGCGCGAAGCTCGTCGCCGAGTCTGATCTGCCTGATGGCGGAGAGGTCAGTGCTCAAGTGGGTTCCCTCCCTACGGATGTTGATGGTCAGTCTTGCTGCTGCGGGCGCCTCGACTCAAGCCGTTTCAAGATCCACCGATTTTCTAAGGCGTTCAGGTTGCCTTTTCGAATTCCGAGGCTCCACACTCACTGTGACCGCACGAACACGCCACTGAAGGTGTGGGGTGACTCATGTCCACCTTGCGTAACCCGGTCCTCCGAACCTGGGAGACCACCCTCACCGAGCACGAAACCTCGGTCCGTACTGCCCGCCGCCTGGTCCGTGACCAGCTCACTTCCTGGGGCTGGGTCGGTGACCCGGTCGACGACCTCGTCCTCATCGCCTCCGAGTTCGTGACCAACGCCGTCGTCCACGCCTGTCACGGCGACGGCGAAGTCCGGCTCTACCTCCAGGAGTTCGACGGCGGCTGCCGCCTCGAAGTCTGGGACCCCCGCAGCGACCTCCCGCTTCGCGAGCCGCGTCCGGGCCGTTTCAACGAGTGCGGCCGTGGGATCGAACTCGCCCGCCGGCTCGCCGTCGACTTCGGGGTGATCGCGCGGTGCGGCGCGGGCAAGCGCGTCTGGGCGCGCGTCCTCCGTACCGCGGACAGCAACGTTCCCTCGCCCGAAAGTTGAGCGTCATCAAGCTCGCCACCACGGCTGCGATCACCGCCGCCAGCCTCGCCCTCGCCTGCTTCGCCTCGAACCTCGTCCCGCCGCGCGAGCCGGCCACCGCCGACGTCGTCTGGTGGACCACCCTGGCCGCCGCCCTGATGACCGGCATCAACCGCCACGGCGACAACTCCGACGACGACAACGACTGAACCGAGGAGCCCCCCTCATGACGACCATGCACCCCGCCGCCATCGCCTTCCGCGACCCGGCGGCCCTCCGCGCCCGCTGCGACATCGGCAACGTCCGCAGAGTCCATGGTGAGCCCGACTACGAGAACGGAGCCGTCGTCCCCGCCGGCGACTGGGCCCCGCTCCCCGAGGAGCACCCCGAGCGCTACGCGCCGGGCCTCTTCACCAAGGACAGCGGCCTGGTCGAGTTCTTCCGCCTCCCCGGGACCGTCACCGACGTCCACACCGTCGCCGCGCTCGTCGGCCTCCTCGGTGATCCGCTGCACGTCGCCCTCGAACCGGCCGAGGACCCGCCCGGCGAGCTGGTCACCCACCGGTTGCCCGAGAGCGGCCTGTGCCTCGGCCTGCACGTCGACAACCACCAGAACCTGCCGTACCCGGACCGCGACACCGCCCGCCGCCGCCTCTGCGTCAACCTCGGCCCCGGCAGCCGCCACCTCCTGCTCGCGGACACCGACATCAAGTCCATCTGCCGTACCGTCCACGACCGTTACGAGACCCACTGCCCGCACACCGACGACCTGCGGATGTTCGTCGCCCTGCGCAGACCGCTCAAGGTGCTGCGGGTCCGCATCGACCCGGGGGAGGGCTGGCTCGCCCCGACCGCCGTGCTGCCGTACGACGAGTCGACGGAAGGTGCGGAAGGCGCGGAAGGTCAGGCCCGGTGGTCCGCCACCGCGTCCTGGCTCGGACACTGGGGGCGCGACCTCTTCGACCCACTGATCTGATCGCGCCGATCACTCTCCGCACACACCCGATCGGCGGGGCGGGCGCGGGCCGTACCGTTGCGCACTTTGGAGCGCGGCAAATCTGAGGGGCGCGCAATGGGCGCCACGCGCCTTTGTCCGCGCCCCTTTACGGTCGAGAACCCTCGCCGACTCGGCCTCGACGATCCGGGGCTGCCAGTGCTGTGACCGGGATGGCCCACCGTGATCGGAAGGCGGCTCGCGGGACGAGCGCACGAGCAACGGCTGGTATTACTGGGGCATGCAGGAAGAGACGGCACGCTCCGCGATCGACACCTTCATCTCCGCGTTCAACGCCTCGGACGACAGCTATGTGACTGCCCTGCTCTCCCAGGCCCTGACCTCAGACGTGGTCTTCTGGGGGCCGTTGGGTCGCAGCGAAGGAATCGCGGCGGTCGAGCGGTTCGTGCTGGACATCCGGCACCACCCGGCGGGGACCGGCACGATGGCGCGCTGCTCAGCGGTGGACATGCCTGACGAGTGGGCCCGGTACCAGTGGGTCTTCACCACGCCGGATGGAGGCCCCCGCCTGGCGGGAACGGACGTCGTCCATCTGCGGCGGAGCCTCATCGACCAGGTCATCGTCTTTGCGGGGGAGATCGAGCCGTTCGCCTCCTGAGTCGTCCTTCTGTCGCTGTCCTTCTCGTGAACTTGTCCCTTTCGGCACTCCGGGGCTGCGGTTCGCGGTCGGTCACGTGGTCACAGCACCAGCGACTATCTGGCCGCGCGTTCGGGCAGGCTCGGGCGGACAGCCAGTGAAAGGGGCCGTGATGGCCGCAGTGCACGAATCCGTACTCGACGCGATCGGCGGGACGCCCCTGTTCCGCCTCGCCCGGCTCGGCGCCGGGCTGCCCGCGCCGATCTACGCCAAGGCCGAGTTCCTCAACATCGGCGGCAGCGTCAAGGACCGCGCCGCGCTGTCCATGGTGCTGGCCGCCGAGCGGGACGGCCTGCTGCGGCCGGGCGGGACGATCGTCGAGGCGACCTCCGGCAACACCGGCATCGGGCTGACCATCGTCGGGCGGCAGCGCGGCTACCGGGTGATCGCCGGGGTGTCCGACAAGTCGGCGCCCGAGAAGTCCGACATCCTGCGGGCGTACGGCGCCGAGGTGGTGCTCGCCCCGACGGCCGTGCCCGCCGAGGACCCGGCGCACCTGTTCAACGTCGTGCAGCGGCTGGTGGAGGAGATCCCCGGCGCCTGGCTCGCCAACCAGTACGACAACCTGGCCAATCCGGACGCCCATGTGCGCACCA
The DNA here is from genome assembly GCF_040687675.1 of Kitasatospora sp. NPDC056731. Classification (NCBI taxonomy): domain Bacteria; kingdom Bacillati; phylum Actinomycetota; class Actinomycetes; order Kitasatosporales; family Streptomycetaceae; genus Kitasatospora; species Kitasatospora sp. NPDC056731. The sequence continues at coordinate 11,060 of NZ_JBFBNR010000017.1, read as the reverse complement.
CCGGCCCCGAGATCTGGGAGCAGACCGGCGGCCGGGTGACCCACTTCGTCGCGGGCGTCGGTACCGGCGGGACCGTCACCGGCACCGGCGGGTACCTCCAGCAGGTGTCCGGCGGATCCGTGACCGTGGTCGGCGCCGACCCGGAGTCCTCGATGTACGGGGGCGGGGACGGCAGCCCGTGGTTCGTCGAGAGCATCGGGCACTTCCTCCACCCCGGCACCGTCGAGGACCGCTGGCCGCAGGCCTACCGGTCGGAGGTGGTGGACGCCTTCGAGCGCATCCCCGACCGCGAGTCGCTGCTGACGGCCCGTCGGCTCGCCCGCGAGGAGGGCATCCTGGCCGGTCCTTCCTCGGGCACGGCGGTGGCGGCGGCGCTGCGGGTCGCGCGGCGGCTCGGGCCGGACGACCTGGTCGTGGTGCTGCTGCCGGACTCCGGGCGCTCGTACCTGTCCAAGGTGCACAGCGACGACTGGATGCGGCAGTGGGGCTTCCTGGAGGAGGCGGCAGCGGGCAGCCTTCGGCCGCTGCTCGCCGAGGCCGGCCCGCTGGTCGCGGTCGACGCCGGCGCGACGGTCGGCGAGGCACTGGAGGCGCTGCGCGCCGTGCCCGGCGGGGTGGCGCCGGTGGTGCTGGCGCGGGCGGCGAGGCCGTACGGGGTGAGCGCGACGGAGGTGGTCGGCTCGGTGTCGCGGGCGGTGCTGGCGGCGGCGCTCGCGGACGGCGGCGCCAAGCCGGGCGATCCGGTGGGTGGTTCGCTGGGTGACCCGCTGGGTGATCCGTCGGGTGATTCGCTGGGCGTGCTGGTCGGGCCGGCGCTGCCGGCGGTGGGCGTCGGGCAGTCGCCGGCCGAGGCGCGGGCGGCGCTGGGGGGCGCGCACGAGGCCGTGTTGGTGCTGGTCGACGGGCGGGCGGTGGCGGTGCTGTCGCGGGCGCGGCTTGAGGGCGGGGCCGCTTAGCGGGGCCGGTCGGTGGGCTCAGCGGGGCGTCAGCCGGGCGTCGGCGTGGCCAGGATGGCGGTGATCACCCGGTCCAGCGAGCGGTCGAAGGCGGCGTCCGGATCGGAGGGCGGTCCGGACGTCGCGAACGCCTGGGCCAGGTGCGGGTATTCGCCGCTCATGGCGGCCCGGGTGAGGTAACCGACCAGCTCCGCCTGCCACTTGGCGCCCGCGGCTGCCGTCTGCTCGTACTGGGCGTACTGGCAGACGAAGCCGTTGAACAGGGCCATGGCCTCCATCCGGGCGCCGCCGCCCAGGCCGGTGGAGGCGGTGACGGCGAGGAAGTGGTCGGTGTAGCGCAGGGCGTTGGGGCCGATGCCCGGGCGGGCGAGCACCAGGGCCGGCAGCCAGGGGTGGCGGCGGAAGATGGCGAGTTGCTGGCGGGCGAGCGCCGCGAGGTCGGCGCGGACGTCGCCGCTCGGCGCGGCCGGCAGCTCGTACTCGGCGGTGACGGCGTCGAGCATGAGGTCGAGCAGGTGCTCCTTCTTCGGCACGTAGTTGTAGAGCGACATGGTGCCCGCCCCGAGGGCGGCCGCGACCCGGCGCATGGAGGCGGCGTCCAGGCCCTCCGCGTCGGCGATCTCGACGGCCGCGGCGGCGATGGACGTCCGGCTGTGGGCGGGTTTCGGCCCGCGGCCGGTGCGTTCGGGGCGTAGCCAGATCAGTTCGGGCGCCTCGGGGGTGGCTGGGCGCTCGCTGTTGCTGGGGGGTTCGTTGGACGGCACTGGGTGATCACCTCGCCCCCCATCTTAGATACGTACGACGTACGTAGTAGCATTTGGCTCACGCTTCTACGTACGCTGTACCTAGAGAAGGGGCAGAGCCATGTCCGACACCGCCCGACCCGCCATCGAGATGGCAGGCGTGGAGAAACGATTCGGGACCACCGAGGCCCTCCGCGGCCTCGACCTCACCGTTCCCGCCGGCACCGTCTGCGGATTGCTCGGCCCCAACGGCGCCGGCAAGACCACCGCCGTCCGCGTCCTCGCCACCCTCGTCGCCCCCGACCGGGGCACCGCCCGCGTCGCCGGCCACGACGTCGCCCGCGCCGCCGAGGACGTCCGCCGGGCCATCGGCCTCGCCGGGCAGTACGCCGCCGTCGACGAGGGCATCACCGGGCGCGACAACCTCCACCTGTTCGGCCGGCTGCACCGCCTCGGCGCCCGCCGCGCCCGCGCCCGCGCCGACGAACTGCTCGAACGCTTCGACCTCACCGAGGCCGGCGACCGGCTCGTCCGCACCTACTCCGGCGGCATGCGTCGACGCCTCGACCTCATCGCCAGCCTGGTCACCAGCCCCCCGGTGCTCTTCCTCGACGAGCCCACCACCGGGCTCGACCCGCGCAGCCGCCAGGAAATCTGGAACACCGTCAAGGAGTTGGCCGACGGCGGCACCACCGTGCTGCTCACCACCCAGTACCTGGAGGAGGCCGACCGGCTCGCCGACGACATCGTCGTCGTCGATCACGGCGCCGCCATCGCCACCGGCCCACCAGCCAGGCTCAAGGCCGCGATCGGCAGCCAGCTGTCCGTCACCCTCGCCGACCCGGCCCAACTCGCCGCCGCCGCCGTGGTGCTGTCCACCCTCTCGGGCGGCGACGCGCAGGTCGACGCGGCCGAACGGACCGTGACGGTACTGACCCAGCCCGGCGTGTCCGTCCTGCTGCCCTCGCTGGTACGGGAGTTGGACACCGTCGGGATCACCGCCGAGGACGCCGCCGTACGGGCCCCCTCGCTGGACGACGTGTTCCTCGCGCTCACCCGCGAATCCGCCGAAACCCTGAGGAGGGCCGCCTGATGGCCGCCGCGTACACCCCCGCGCCGATGTCGTCCCGCCCCGCGCCGACACCGTCCCGCCCTGCGCCGAAACCGTCCCGACCCGCCCGGCTGGCCGTCGACACCTGGACGTCGATGCTCCGAATCCTCCTCAACTACCGCCACTCGCCCGGCCTGTTGGCCGCCTCGCTGGGCGTCCCGGTGATCATGGTGGTGGTCTTCGGATACGTCTTCGGCAGCGCCATGCGGATCCCGGGCGGCGGCGACTACCGCGAGTTCCTGATGCCCGGCCTGTTCGCCATGGTCGCCACCAACGGCATCATGGTGACCATGGTCGGCGCCGCCCGCGACGTCGGCCGCGGCATCACCGACCGGCTGCGCTCCATGCCCGTCTCCCGCACCGGACTGCTGCTCGGACAGACCCTCGCCGACCTGCTCGTCAGTTTCGTCGTCCTGACCCTCCTCGCGCTCGTCGGCCTCGCCGCCGGCTGGCGCGTCCGCGAGGGCGCCGGGGACGCGGCAGGCGCGTTCGCCCTGCTGCTGCTCTTCCGCTTCGTGATGACCTGGGTCGGCACCTGCCTCGGCCTGACCATCGGCAAGGAGGAGGCCGCCGGCCAACTCTCCGTCGCGGTCTTCCCGATCGCGATGGTCACCAACGCCTACGTCCCCACCGGCGGCATGCCCGGGTGGCTGCGGGTCGTCGCCGACTGGAACCCGGTCAGCGCCGTCGTCCAGGCCTGCCGCGAACTCTTCGGCAACCCCTCCGCGGCCGGCGGCGCCTGGCCCATGCAGCACGCCGTCCTCGCCTCGCTGCTCTGGAGCGGACTGCTGCTCGCGCTCTGCGTGCCGCTAGCCGTACGGAAGTTCGCCACGCACGGGCGCTGAACAGGCCGGAATCCGGCGATTCCGTCCGACCCGGTTCGTCTGCGCGCCTGTGGGCCTGCTCGTCTGACGGAATGTGCTGGACACCGGCGCCGGTACGGCCGAAGGTGGGCGCCATGGAGTACACCCACCTCGGCCGCACCGGCCTGACCGTCTCCCGACTCTGCCTGGGGACCATGAACTTCGGCCCCCACACCGAGGAGTCCGAGGCCCACGGCATCATGGACACCGCCCACGAGCGGGGCATCAACTTCTTCGACACCGCCAACGCCTACGGCCGCGACAGCGAGGGCAACCTCAAGGGCCGGACCGAGGAGTTCATCGGCCGCTGGTTCGCCCAGGGCGGCGGCCGCCGCGAACGCACCGTCCTCGCCACCAAGGTGTACGGGCCGATGGGCGACTGGCCCAACGAGGGCAAACTCTCCGCCCTCGGCATCCGCCGCGCCGTCGAGGCCAGCCTGCGGCGCCTGAACACCGACCACATCGACCTTTACCAGATGCACCACATCGACCGGGGCACGCCCTGGGAGGAGATCTGGCAGGCGATGGAGGTCCTGGTCGCCCAGGGCAAGATCATCTACGTCGGCTCCAGCAACTTCGCCGGCTGGCACCTCGCCCAGGCCCAGGAGGCCGCCCGCTCCCGCCACTTCCTCGGCCTGGTGAGCGAACAGTCCCTCTACAACCTCCTCGACCGCACCATCGAACTGGAGGTCATCCCCGCTCTCCAGCACTACGGCCTCGGCCTGCTGCCCTGGTCCCCGCTGCGCAGCGGCCTCCTCGGCGGCATCCTCCGCAAGGAACGCGAAGGCACCCGCGTCCGCGGTGCCATGCCCCACGCCGGCGAGCTCCTCGCCACCCACCGCGACCGCATCCAGGCCTACGAGGACCTCGCCGCCGAACTCGGCACCGACCCCGCCGACCTCGCCCTCGCCTGGCTCCTCACCCGCCCCGCCGTCACCGCCCCCATCATCGGCCCCCGCACCCCCGCCCACCTCGACGCCGCCGTCGCCGCCCTCGACCTGAAGCTCGACCAGAAGACCCTCGACCGCCTCGACGAACTCTTCCCCGGCCACCAGCCCGCCCCGGAGGACTACGCCTGGTAGCCGCGCACGGGCGCCGGGAGGCCTACTGCCCCCCGGCGCCCGTCCTGCGGCCGTCCCCGCGGAGGTCGGTGTGGGCGTGGGCATGTGCGTGGGCATGGGGCTCCGATCGGTGGGGTGACGGTTTCCTGGTGGGGCGGCCTGCTGTGGTAGCAAGGCAGGCATGACGGAACGGCCTGGCGGGCGCAGCTCGTACCACCACGGATCGCTGCCGGAGGCGCTGGTCGCCGCGGCGTTCGAGCTGCTGGACGAGTACGGGCAGGAGAAGGTGAGCATGCGGGAGGTGGCGCGGCGGGCCGGGGTTTCGGCGGGGGCGCCGTTTCGCCACTTCGCGGACCGGCAGGCGTTGTTGACGGCGCTGGCGGACCGGGTGCTGGCGGACTTCGTACGGTGCCAGGAGGCCGAGGTGGCGGCGGTGGCGGCGGTGGATCCGGTCGGGGGGTCGGTCGGGGGGTCGGTTGGGGGGTCGGTGATGCGGGCGGTCGGGCTCGGGTTCGTCCGGTACGCGCTGCACCATCCGCACCGGTTCGATCTGGTGCGTTCGCGGGTGTTCGTGGCCTCGCGGGAGCCGGAGCTGCGGGATCAACTGGACGGTATGGACCGGGCGTTCACCGGTCTGATCGTGGCGGACCAGGAGGCGGGCCGGTTGCGCCCGGGGGATCCGGGGTTGATGGGGCTGGCCGGGCAGGCGCTGGTGTTCGGGCTGGCGCAGATGATCGTGGACGGCTACCTGCCGGGGGAGGAGGCGGAGGAGCTGGCCGGGAAGGTGCTCGACACCTTCGGCCAGGGAATCGCCAACCATCCTTCGCAGTAACCGATTTGTGCGTGCAGCGAGCCTTGACCGGGTTTCCCGGCCCTGATGTAATCACCGATTACATGGGGTGCGGGAGGCTGAGATGTCCATGGGAACGACGTTCGTCCGATCGATGTTCGCCAAGCCGACGCCGGGCTACACCACCGCGGGCGCCACCGGCGACACCGTGGTGCTGCTGATCGGCATGCGGATCAACCGCTTCTGGGCCGTCCACCACTGGGGCCCGGTGATGTTCGCGATGTTCCGGATGCTGTACGAACTGGGGCGCAGCCCCGAACGCGGCCTGCGCGGGCGGATCCTGCTCACCGCCTCGCCGCGCACGTACTACGTCGTCCAGTACTGGGAGTCGAAGGAGAAGCTGTACGGCTACGCGAGCGCGCCGGACGGCTTCCACCACAGCGTCTGGGGCATCGTCAACCGCAAACTGCGGGAGGGGAAGGCCCGTCGGCACGTCGGGCTGTGGCACGAGACGTACGTGGTGCCGGAGGGCGGGTACGAGTCGATCTACTTCGACATGCCGCCGTTCGGTCTCGCGGGCGCCACCGGCTCCCTGCCGCTCGAGGCGCGTGGGCGCCGCGCGTCGCAGCGACTGGCCTACCGGTCGGAGGGTTCGACGGAAGGCCTGAAGGAGGGCTCGAAGGAAGGCTCGGGGGAGCGCGTGCCCGAGTAGGGGTGCTCGCCGGGCGCCCAGGGAGTGTCGCGGGTCGGCCCGGGTGCCGCGGCGTGAGAGCGTCGGGGGATGGCGGAGGAGCAGGGCGGGATGCCGACGGGCGCGCCGAGAGGTGTACGGGCGAGCGCGCCGACCGGCGCATCGGGCGGAGCACACGCGGGCGCAGCGACGGGCGCGCCCACGGGCGGGCCGGTGGGCGGGCCCGTGGTGCACGAGGTGCCGTACCACGCGCAGTGGGAATCGGCCGAGTTGGTGCGGGTGATCATCGACGGACAGGTCGACGCGGCCGAGGACCCTCGGTGGGGGCAGTCCGGTGCGGCCACCCCGGAGGAGTACGCGTGGTGGTCGTGGCGGCTGTGCGGGGTGGCCTGCCTGCGGATGGCGCTCGACCACTGGTGGGGCCTGGCGCCCCCGGCGCTCACGCTGGCCGGGGAGTGCGTGGCGGCGGGGGCGTACGTCCGGGACGGCGAGAGCCTGCGCGGACTGATCCACACGCCGTTCGCCGACTACGTCCGGCGGCGGTGGGGACTGGCCGCGCAGGCACGGGAGTTGGCGCCCGCGGAGCTGGCGGCCGAGGTGGCCGGCGGGCGGCTGGTGATGGTGTCGGTGCATCCCGCGATCCGGGAGCCGGCCGGTCCGGCGCCGGTGCGGCGGGGCGGACACCTGGTGCTGGTGGTGGGCGCCACGGACACGGCGGTGGTGATCCACAACCCGTCCGGATTCCCGGGAGAGTCGCAGTCCTTCGCGCACGTGCCGTGGCGGTCGTTCGAGCGCTTCTACGCCGGGCGGGGGATCGTCCTCGGCCCGCCGGGCACGGGTGGCGCCCGATCGGTTCCCGACCAGCAACCGGTCGGGAACTGACCGGCGGCTGATCGGGACCTCACGAGGGGTTGATCAGGGGCTGATCAGGGGTTGTCCGGCAGCCCGGCCGGGTTGACCGGGAGCTGGCTGCGACAGAGCGCCGATATCGGCTTCAACGCGGCGGCCAGTCGGTCGAGTTCGGCGCGCGGGTAGTCCTCCCAGACCCGCGCGGCGGCCAGGTCGGTGGCGGCCTCCAGGGACTGGTGCCGGATCCGGCCGAGTTCGGTCACCGAGCCCGCCGTGGTCAGCCAGCCCCGATCGACCAGGCGCGCCGCGGCCGCGTCCCACTCCTCGTCCGTCCAGCCGCGCATCGGCTGGAGCATCTCGCGCCGGACGTCCATCGCGCACCGGACCACCAGCGCCTCGCAGCCGTCCAGTCCGGCCGCCACCAGGGCCGCCACGTGGCCGTCCCCGCGGTGCTCGCGCATCACCGTGGCGGCCTGCCACAGCCGTTCGTACAGGCCGGAGGGGCGGGGCAGCGCGGCGTTGGCGGCGGCCAGCACCCGGCCGACGCAGTCGAGCCGGCCCGCGGCCCGCTCCAGGGCCTCCACCACCAGTTCGACCTGCGCCGGGTCCACGTGCTCCAGCAGCCGGGCCAGCGCCGCCGCCGAGCCCTTCAGCCGGGCGGCCAGCGCCTCCTCCGGGCTGGCGTGCGTCCACACCTCCGGCAGCGCGCGCTCGACCATCGCCGGGGAGAAGCTGAAGAACGCGGCGATCACCGGCGGCGCGTCCACCGCGCCCAGCGGCGCCGACCGGCTGGCGAAGTAGCCGCGCCAGCCGCCGTGCAGCCCGGCCGCCTCGTAGGCCTCGCGGCTCTCGGGCAGGAAGTAGGTGACGGCGTGCACCGGTTCGAAGAGCCACCACAGTGCACGGGCGGGGTGGACGAGATCGGCCATCGAAGGACCTTCCTCGGAGAGGGGCGGGGCGAACCCGGCCGGACGGGGCGGCTCGGCGGGCGCCGACGGATCGGGCGCGCGCGGGCCGCTTCAGTGCTGATGACCACGGCGGCGGCCACGGTAATCCCGGACCGGGTGTGATGACGGTCACGGGGAGGTCCCGGTGTGCACCCGGCCGGGCGGCGGCGCGAGATGATGGGACGAGGTGCCCGCTCCCGGGACGCCGCAGCCCTCGTGTGAACCCTCGTGTGAAGGTAGTCGGTAATGGCGCAGATCAACCCCAGCATCCTGTCCGCGGACTTCGCCCGGCTCGCCGACGAGGCCGAGGCCGTCAGGGGCTCGGACTGGCTGCACGTCGACGTGATGGACAACCACTTCGTCCCCAACCTCACCCTGGGCGTCCCGATCGTCGAGTCGCTCGCCCGCGCCACCGACACCCCGCTCGACTGCCACCTGATGATCGAGGACCCGGACCGCTGGGCCCCCCAGTACGTCGAGGCAGGCGCCGGCTCCGTCACCTTCCACGTCGAGGCCGCCGCCGCACCCGTCCGCCTCGCCCGCGAGATCCGCGCCAAGGGCGCCCGCGCCTCCATGGCCCTCAAGCCGGGCACGCCCATCGAGCCGTACGAGGACCTGCTGCCCGAGCTCGACATGCTGCTGATCATGACCGTCGAGCCCGGCTTCGGCGGCCAGGCGTTCCTCGACATCATGCTGCCGAAGATCCGCCGCACCCGGGAGCTGATCGCCAAGCACGACCTGGAACTGTGGCTCCAGGTCGACGGCGGCGTCTCCGCCGACACCATCGAGCGCTGCGCCGAAGCCGGCGCCGACGTGTTCGTGGCCGGCTCGGCGGTGTACGGGGCCGAGGACCCGGCCGAGGCCGTGCGCAAGCTGCGGGAGCTCGCGACCAAGGCCTCGGCGGACGCCTGGTGGGCCTGCGGGCACTGAGCCCGGGCGGGGCCGTTAAGGGGGCGTCGTCCAGGGCCCCGGCCCGGGGAGGGGTGGAGGATCCACCGGCCGTCAGGGATGATCGTTGGCGAACGCCCCTCGCCCGGCCCCTCTCCGCACGGTGGTGGAACCGCACATGAGCAACCTCGACCGCAAACCCTCCCCGACCACCTGCGGCCGCGAGGCCGACACCGGACCGGTCAAGGACCTGCTGACCGGACGTCAGGTCCAGCTCGGCGAGAGCACGATGGTCCGCCGCCTGCTCCCCAACCTGGGCCGCCGGATGGTCGGCGCCTGGTGCTTCGTCGACCACTACGGACCCGATGACATCGCCGACGAACCCGGCATGCAGGTCCCGCCCCACCCCCACATGGGCCTCCAGACGGTCAGCTGGCTCCACCAGGGCGAAGTGCTGCACCGCGACAGCCTCGGCAGCCTCCAGACCGTCCGCCCGTACGAACTGGGCCTGATGACCTCCGGCCGGGCGATCTCCCACTCCGAGGAATCCCCGCGCCCGCACGCCCGCTACCTGCACGGCGCCCAGCTCTGGGTCGCCCTCCCGGACGCCCACCGGCACACCGCCCCCACCTTCGAGCACCACGCCGACCTGCCCGTCGTCACCGCCCCCGGCCTGCACGGCACCGTCATCCTCGGCACCCTCGACACCGCCACCTCGCCCGGCACCGCCTACACCCCCCTCGTCGGCGCCGACCTCGCCCTCACCGAGGGCGCCGACCTCAAGCTCCCGCTCGTCCCCGACTTCGAGTACGCCGTCCTCTCCATGTCCGGCAGCGTCGACGTCGACGGCGTCCGCGTCGAACCCGGCTCCATGCTCTACCTCGGCTGCGGCCGCCCCGAACTCCCCCTCCACGCCCGCACCGACGCCGCCGTCCTCCTCCTCGGCGGCGAACCCTTCGACGAGCAGATCCTCATGTGGTGGAACTTCATCGGCCGCACCGGCGAGGAGATCACCCAGGCCCGCGAGGACTGGACGTCCACCGCCCGCTTCGGCGACGTCCACGGCTACGCCGGCGACCGCCTGCGCGCGCCGGAGCTCCCCGCCCTCCCGCTGAAGGCGCGAGGGCGCGTGCGCTGACCTGGCGAAATGCGCTCGTGAGGCGCGCGCTGGTTGGGTGGGAGGGCCCTGTGGGATGTCACGTCGACTCGCGCGTTCGGGGCGGCGCGGCAGCCTTCAATCGGACCGATGCTGACCTTTTGCCGACCTCTTGCCGCCTTTGCTGACGAGCTGCCAGCGGACCCGTCGGGTCCTCCTGAGGCTGCGGCGCATGGGGCCGGGCGATCTGTCCGTACCGTGCGCTCGCGCGATGATCGCCGCCCACGACCGCCACATCATGTGACTTGCATCACGGCTTTTGTGGAATCTCATCATCCGATTGCTTGCATCTGCAATTCGATGAATACCGAAAACCGGCCCGTCCATCTACGGCCCTGTAGTCGCCACGCGGTGCACCGGCCCGGAAATCGGCTATTACCGATCGGTAGAGCCCGGATGGCGTCAACACATGCCCGCTTCTGTCCGATCGTCACGCCACGGTGAGAGCGGAACCGGTGCCGCTGCGAGGTCCGCAGGCACTGCTGGATCTCACCGGCAATGCCATTCCCATCAGCACGTGCAGCACCGAGTTGAGACATCTGCGGTGCAAACCGCTTTCACGGAGGAGTACCTTTTTCAGCGTCAAGAAAGCGCAGCCCCGGCCATGGTCTGTCCACCGTCGGCCGGGGCCCGGAGCGGAGGAGTGTCATGCACTGCTACGCCCTCACGGGGCGGTCGATGCGTCCCGTGATCACCACCGAACGTACCAGTGTCCCGCTGCCGGCCCGAAGGCCGTCCGGCTTTGATTACTGGCGAGTTTCGGTCTCCCTCGGCTCGGTCGCCCCGGCCGCGACTGTGCCGTTGGCATGTGCCGACAGACGGTCGGGGTGGCGGTTCGCCGGAATCGGCGCTCTGGTCACCGCCGCCGGTCAGGCGCGATGCCGGTTCCGGCGGCTGCGGCTGCACCCGTAGCAGGGCGGCCGGGGGGCGTCCGCCGCGGCGCGGCCTTCTCGGTGTTGAAGTGGCCCGGGGCGATGCCGGCGTTGGAGCGGCCCTGGGCGAGCC
>NZ_JBFBNR010000016.1:0-182166 GCF_040687675.1 Kitasatospora sp. NPDC056731 | reverse complement strand
AGGTGGTCCATGCTCGGCGCCTCCTCCAGCGGCGGCAGCCACACCTGGTGCGCGGCCGGGCCCTGGCCCGTCATCCGCTGCACGAACACGTGCCTGGGGCAGGGCGCGGGCCATGCAAGGCGGGGATCCGCTGTTGCCAGCGGGAGGTGGTGGGCGGGAGGAGGGGAGGGTGGGGGGCGGGGGGGAGGGGGCCCCAGAGATCAGGCAAAGGACCACGCGCAGGAAGTCGGCCCGCCCGACTTCCTGCGCACCACCACCCCACCCCACCGCGCCGAAGGCCGGTGCCCCAAGGGGCACCGGCCTTCGCAGCGAGGTGGACCAGCCAGATCCAGCGGAGTCAGGCGGCGATCCCGGTGTCCTCCACCGACGCCCCGGCCACCGGCTCCCCTGCCGCCGCCCCGGCCTTCCGGTCGCGCATCACCAGCGTGGCCACCACCGCCGCCGCCAGCACCCCGATCGCGCTGATCGTGAAGGTCGTCGACATCGCCGAGGTGAAGGCCTCCCGGACGGTCCGGACGAGCCCGGTGTCCCCGTTGGCCAGTGCCAGCGCCCCGCCGACGGAGTGCTTCGCCTCCTCCGGCATCCCGGCGGGCATCTCGGCGGCGAAACCGCTCGACAGCAGTGAGCCCAGGATGGCGATGCCGAGCGCGGTGCCGGCCTGCTGGATGGTGTCGTTCAGCGCCGAGCCGACGCCCGCCTGCTCCGGCGGGATGGTGCCCATCAGCGCGCCCACCGCCGCCGGCATCGCCAGGCCCGCGCCGAGGCCGAGCAGCCCGAGGGCGACCTCCGGGACGGTGAAGCCGGTGCCGGCGGTGACGGTGGTCAGCAGGGCGAAGGAGGCGGCCATGACGAGCATCCCGGTGAGGATGAGCAGGCGGTTGCCGATCGTGGCGGCGAACTTGGCGCCGACCCCGTTGCCGACCAGGGCGGCGATGGCCAGCGGCACGAACGCGAGGCCCGCCTTGACCGGCGAGTAGCCGAGCACGAACTGCAGGTACTGGGTGAGCACGAGCAGCAGGCCGCCGTTGCCGATCTGCACCAGGGTCAGCGACAGCGAGCCCCCGCTGAAGTTGCGGTGCTTGAAGAGCGCCAGCGGAACCATGGGCGCGGAGGTGATGTTCTCCCACGCCACGAACCCGCCGAGCGCGAGCACCGCGATGGCCAGGGTGACCAGGGACTGGCCGCCGAAGGCGCCGTGCTGCGGGATCTCGATGATCCACCAGACCAGGGCGGTCATGCCGGCCGCGGAGAGCACCGCGCCGAGCGGGTCGGGCTTCTGCCACGGGCCCTTGGACTCCGGCATCAGCAGCAGGCCGGCCAGGATCGCCAGGGCGACGACCGGGACGTTGATGAAGAAGATCGAGTGCCAGGAGAAGTGGTTGATCAGCACGCCGCCGAGGACCGGGCTGCCGACCAGCCCCAGCATCGCCACCGAGCTCCAGGCGGCCATCGCCTTGTTGCGCTCGTCCTCGTCGAAGACGGTGATGAGGATCGACAGCGTCGAGGGCATGATCAGCGATCCGCCGATGCCCATGGCGACCCGGGCCGCGATCACCTCGCCGGGGTTGGTGCAGAAGGTGGCCGCCAGGGAGGCCGCCCCGAAGAGCAGCAGTCCGATGATCATGATCTTCCGGCGGCCGAAGCGGTCCCCGAGGCTGCCGGCGGTGAGCAGCAGCCCGGCGAAGACCAGGACGTAGGAGTCGAGGATCCACTGGGTGTCCTGGGCACTGGCGCCGAGGTCCGCCGTCATCGAGGGCACGGCGACCGTGAGCGCCATGCTGTCGACCACCAGGACGAGCGAGCTCAGGCACAGCACGATCAGGATCCACCAGCGGTGCGGATTGCGGCCCTCGGTCGCGTTGAGCGCTGTCATCAGCCACCCCTCCATTCTGCGCACACCGTTCCCCCGGTGCGCACCCCGTTCCTTTGTTGCGCACACTGTACGCACAACGGAACAGTGTGCGCAATGCTCGACTCCTGTACGCTCAATGCGAACGGTGTGCGCAGCGAAGCAGGAGCAGAGGGAAGGGGAGCCGCCATGGCCGCCGAAACGAACCCGATCCCGTCCGTATGGGCCCGTCGGCAGCGCGAGCCCGACCAGCCCGCACTCAGCCGGGCCGCGATCGTCCGCGAGGCGATCACCATGCTGGACGCCGAGGGCATCGAGGCCCTGAGCATGCGCAAGCTCGCCACCCGGCTGAACGCGGGCGCCACCTCCCTGTACCGGCACGTGGCGACCAAGGACGAGCTGATGGAGCTCGCGGTGGACGAGGTCTTCGGCGAGATCACCCTCCCGCCCGCCGACAGCCCCGACTGGCGCGCCGCCGCCACCGAGGCCGCCGGTGCCTTCCGGGCGACGGCCCTGCGCCACCCCTGGCTGTCGTCCGTCCTCGGCCAGGCCGGCCTCGCCTACCTCGGCCCCAACCTGATGTCCTACGGCGAGCGGCTGACCGCCTTCTTCACCTCGGCCGGCTTCCCCGAACCGGTCCGGGCGATCGACACGGTCATCTCCTACGTCGTCGGCATGAGCACCACGGAGGCGGCCTGGCTCACCACCGTCGCCCGGGCCGGCGAGAGCGAGGCCGCGTTCATCGCCCGGCTGATGCCCGCCGCCCGGGAGGCCACCGCGGGCTTCGCCCACCTCGCCGACGGCTACTCGGCCGCCTCCGCGGACCCGGACCCGGCCGCCACGCGCGACGCCAAGTTCGCCTACGGCCTCGCCGTGGTCCTGGACGGCCTGGCCCTCCGTCTGCCCCGCTGACCCGTCGGCCGGACGACCCGCGGGCACTCCACTCGGCGCGCAGCCACCGCCCGCCCACCACGCCGGTCCGACCGGACCAAGCCGTCCAACTCCCCCGCAAAGGGACAGCGGTCGCGGCCCACGTACGGGCGTCCCCTCCCCGCCTGGCGAAATACCGGCGGTCGCGGGGCGGGGAGCGGGCACAATGGCCTAGTGATGGTGGGCCGTCCGGTGTCGGGGGGCCAGGGAATGGAGGCCCGGGTGAGCGATCTTCCGCGCAAGGCAGTGACCCGCACGGCACGGCTCGCCGCCCTGCCGCTGGGGATAGCCGGACGCGCCACGCTCGGTCTGGGCAAGCGCATCGGCGGGCGCTCCGCCGAGGTGGTGACGGCCGAGCTCCAGCAGGCCACCGCCGACCAGCTGTTCAAGGTCCTGGGTGAACTCAAGGGCGGGGCCATGAAGTTCGGGCAGGTGCTGTCCGTCTTCGAGGCCGCGCTGCCCGAGGAGGTCGCCGGTCCGTACCGGGCCGCGCTCACCAAGCTGCAGGACGCCGCTCCCCCGATGCCCGCCGCCAAGGTGCACACCGCGCTCGCCCAGCGGCTCGGGGACGGTTGGCGCGAGCTGTTCCGGGAGTTCGACGACCGGCCGGCGGCGGCCGCCTCGATCGGGCAGGTGCACCGGGCCGTCTGGCACGACGGGCGCCGGGTCGCGGTCAAGGTGCAGTACCCGGGCGCGGGCGACGCGCTGCTCGCCGACCTGACGCAACTGAGCCGGGTGGCCTGGCTGTTGGGCCCGCTGATCCCGGGGCTGGACATCAAGCCGCTGATCGCCGAGCTGCGCGAACGGGTGTCGGAGGAGCTGGACTACGAGCTGGAGGCGCAGGCCCAGCGCCGGCACGCCGAGGAGTTCGCCGGCGACCCGGACATCGTGGTGCCCGGTGTGGTGGCGCAGGCCGACCAGGTGCTGGTCACCGAGTGGATGGACGGCACCCCGCTGGCCGAGGTGATCACGGGCGGCACCCAGGAGGAGCGCGACCGTGCCGGGCAGTTGCTGGCCCGGTTCCTGTTCGCGGGCCCGTCCCGGACCGGCCTGCTGCACGCGGACCCGCACCCGGGCAACTTCCGGCTGCTGAAGGACGACGGCCCGGCGTCGGGCTGGCGGCTGGGGGTGCTGGACTTCGGCACGGTGGACCGGCTGCCGGGCGGGCTGCCCGCGCCGATCGGGGCGTCGCTGCGGATGGCCTTGGACGGCGACGCGGCGGGCGTGCTGAAGATGCTGCGCGAGGAGGGCTTCGTCAAGCCCTCGATCGAGCTGGACCCGGACGCGGTGCTGGACTACCTGCGGCCGATCATCGAGCCAGCCGCCGTGGACAGCTTCCACTTCACCCGGGCCTGGATGCGCGCGCAGGCGGCCCGGATCGCCGATCCGCGCTCGCCCGCCTACAACCTGGGCAAGCAACTGAACCTGCCGCCCGCGTACCTGCTGATCCATCGGGTGACGCTGAGCACCATCGGGGTGCTCTGCCAGTTGGGCGCCCAGGCGCCGTTCCGGGCGGAGATGCTGGCGTGGCTGCCCCAGTTCGCCGGTCGAGAGCCGGCGAAGCCGGTCAACCCAGCAGGGCCGGCGGGGACGGCGAAGCCGGCCGGTCGCAAGCCGGCAGGCGGCGAGCCCGCCAACCGCACCCGCAAGAGCTGACCACAACGCCCCCGACGACCGCAGGCCGCTCCCCGTGACGGGGAGCGGCCTGCGGCACGACGGGGGTGGAACGCGGGGAGGCCCCGCGCCGCGACGAAAGCCGCGACGACAGCCGCGACTACATCAGGGCGACGGCGATCGCCTTGCGGGCCCGCAGCGAGGCGCGCTCGGCCCGCTGCTTGAGCCGGCGGGCCCGGGCGACCCGGGTGACGAGGCGTTGGTGCTCGGCCTCGTGCAGGCGCTCTTGCATATGGGCCCGGGCCAGGGATTCGTGGAGGAGTTGCATTTCGAGGGTCCTGTTCTGGATCTGAAGTTCGGTGGTCTGCTCAGCGCGGACGGTCGGATCGATGGCGGCGGCGGTCATGTGGTGGTCCTGCTCGTGGTGCGTGCTCGGGAAGGGGGCTGGCCGGGCTGCGTCGGCCTTGGCGGCGGCGATCCGGACGGAACGGCGGAGGGAGCTGTCCAGCAGGGGCTGCTCTCCCCGGCGGACGGCCCTGGCGCCGTGGGCGGGGTTCACGCCATGACCTCGGTCTTGCGCGGACGGCCACGCGGCCGCTTGCGGGCCACGACGACACCCTGGACGAAAAGCTCGCCACCCCAGACGCCCCACGGCTCGCGCCGCTCCAGCGCACCGGTCAGACAGGCGTCCTTGACCGGGCAGGTGCCGCAGAGGGACTTCGCGTACTCGACGTCGGCGGGCGTCTCGGCGAAGAAGACCTCGGGGTCGAAGGCGCGGCAGGGGATGGGGAGCCCGAGCGCCTCGGCCTGCTCGATGGAGCTGATCTGCATGGAAAGAACCTCCGGGGGGTCGGCCTGGTCGGCCTTGGTGATCTGGCTTGTCGGCGGTACGGACGGGATGGGCGGCGTGATGACCGTGGACACTGTGGCGTCTTCCTCGTCTTCTCAGTGGTTCCGGCCCAGATGGCTGGTGGGTCTGGGCCGGAGGCCCCGGGGGGCCTGGGTGGTCTTGCGTACCGGACAAAACAGAAGGGCCGCGGATCCCGGTGTGACGGGTTCCGCGGCCCTGGAGGTGCCGACCTGAGGCTTACTCAGGTTCGTTCTCTCCAGGGTTCAGGCCCGCGGAAGGCCCGCATCCGGATGGCCGTGGCGCCCGCAAAGGCGGCCATGGCCTGGTTAATCTGCTGCTCGTTCTGCTTCTGGGTGCTTCCGGCACCGACGACCTGCGCATAGTCGCCATGCATGGCGGCTGCTACGACTGCCTTCGGTGCCTGGGTCGGTCGCTCATCACGCAGGGAGCGCGACGTGCCGAACGACGCCCAGTCGCCGGACAGACCGGCCTCGACGGAGGTGCCTTCGACGTTCCTGCCGCCCGCGGCGCAGACATCAGTGTGTCCAAGGCCACTGACAACGGGGACGACGGAGACACCGGTGGTGTCGAGACCCAGACCGGTTCCACCGAGCTCGGCGAGCGCCCGCAGACGGGCGGCACGCAGGGAGGCAGCAACAACGGTCTGGCCAGTCATTTTGGTGATCATGATGTTTCCCACTGTCATCGCCTCCTCTCGGCGTCTCGCGGAGCCAGGTCGCCCCGGCTCCGAATGTTCGGATGTCTGTCTCGGTGAAGCTGTTGGGTGCAGGGGATTCGGCACAGGTGTCACCCCGTGCGATCTCGTCCCCTTGACCGCTCCGGCAGGCTATTGCGCTCCCGGTATGCCGCGCAAACTATTTTTCACGGCGGGTTCGAATGTCCCCCGAGCGGCCCCCGGGAGACTCCCCTGGACCGCGCCCGGACCGGCTCACGCCGGATCGACCGGCTCGCCGTCCTCGACGCCGTCCGGATCCTCCTCGGGCTCCTCCCCCGCACACAACGAGAGCACGGCCGCCCCGTACTTGTCCAGCTTCATCGCGCCGACCCCGGAGATCACGGCCAGCTCCTGGCGGCTGGCCGGCACGTCCTCGGCGATGGCCATGAGCGTGGCGTCGGTGAACACCACGTAGGCCGGCGCCCCCTGCTTCTTGGCCTGCCTGGCCCGCCACTCGCGCAGCCGCTCGTACAGCGCCTCGTCCATCGTGGACGGACAGCTCTCGCAGCGGCGCAGCTTGCGCTCGACCGCCTCAGTGAGCACCTTCTCGCAGACCCGGCACTTGACCGGGCCGCGGACCCGCCGTCCGGCGGAGCGCTCGCCGGGCTCCACGCCCCCGCGCCCGCCCCGCCCGCCGGTGCGTGCGCCGGGGGCGCTGGAGCCGGGACGCAGCCCGTCCAGGAAGCGGCTGGGCTTGCGGCTGGCCCGGCCGCCCGGGGAGCGGCTGAGCGCCCAGGAGAGGGAGAGGTGCCTGCGGGCGCGGGTGACGCCGACGTAGAGGAGTCGGCGCTCCTCCTCGATCTGCTCGTCGGTCTTGGCGTAGATGATCGGCAGGGTGCCCTCGGTGAGGCCGACGAGGAAGACGGCGTCCCATTCGAGGCCCTTGGCGGCGTGCAGCGAGGCGAGGGTGACGCCTTCGACGGCGGGGGCGTGCTGGGCGGCGGCGCGGGCGTCGAGTTCGGCGACGTAAGCGGCGAGGTCGGCGCTGTGGCCGGCGGCGGTGCGGGTGCGCTCGAACTCCTCGGCGAGCCGGACGAGGGCGGCGAGGGACTCCCAGCGGTCGCGGACGGCGCCGGAGCCGGCGGGCGGTTCGGCGGTGAAGCCGCGGGCGGCGAGGACGGCGCGGACCTGGCCGGCGAGGTCGGGGGCGTCGGCGGTGAGCGGGTCGGCGCCGGCCCGGGCGGCGCCGCGCAGCAGGACGCCGGCGTCGCGGACCTCGGGGCGTTCGAAGAACCGCTCGGCGCCCTTGAGCTGGTAGGGGACGCCGAGGTCGGCGAGGGCCTGCTCGTAGACCTCGGACTGGCCGTTGGTGCGGAACAGGACGGCGACCTCGCTGGCGCGCACGCCGGTGGCGAGCAGGTCCTTGATCCGGCGGGCGGTGGTCTCGGCCTCGGTGGGCTCGTCCTCGTACTCGGTGTAGACGGGTTCGGGGCCGGCCTCGCGCTGGGAGACGAGTTCGAGGCGGTGGCGGGCGGCCTCGCCGCGGGCCTGGCTGAGCAGTCCGTTGGCGAGGTGGACGACCTGCGGGGTGGAGCGGTAGTCGCGGACCAGCTTGACGACCGTGGCCTCGGGGTGGTGGGTGCGGAAGTTGAGCAGGTAGTCGGGGGTGGCGCCGGTGAAGGAGTAGATGGTCTGGCTGGCGTCGCCGACGACGCAGAGGCTGGCGCCGCCGCCGGGGCCGGTCCACTGGTCGAGCAGCCGCTGCTGGAGCGGGGAGACGTCCTGGTACTCGTCGACGGTGAAGTGCCGGTACTGGGAGCGGACCTGGTCCGCGATGTCGGGGCGGTCCTCCAGGATGGCGGCGGTGAGCAGCAGGACGTCCTCGAAGTCGATGACGCCGCGGCGGCTCTTGGTCTCCTCGTAGACGCGGTAGACCTGGGCGGTCTCGGCCGGGTCGCGGGGGGCGTCGCGGCTGGACTTCTGGACGGCGGCGGGGTAGTCGTCGGGGCCGAGTTGGGTGACCTTGGCCCATTCGATCTCGGCGGTGAGGTCGCGCAGTTCGGTGCGCTGGACGCGCAGGCCGCAGCGGCCGGCGGATTCGGCGACGAGCTGGACCTTGCGTTCGAGCAGTTGGGGCACGGGGCCGCCGACGGCGCGCGGCCAGAAGTACTGGAGCTGACGCAGGGCGGCGGCGTGGAAGGTGCGGGCCTGGACGCCGTCGGCGCCGAGTTGGCGCAGTCGGCCGCGCATCTCACCGGCGGCGCGGGCGGTGAAGGTGACGGCGAGGACCTGCTGGGGCTGGTACACGCCGCTGCGCACGCCGTAGGCGATCCGGTGGGTGATGGCGCGGGTCTTGCCGGTGCCTGCGCCGGCGAGGACGCAGACGGGCCCGTGCAGGGCGGTGGCGACGGCGCGCTGTTCGGGGTCGAGCCCGGCGAGCACGGCGTCGGGGCCCGTGGCGGCGGTGGGGTCGGCCCAGAGGGAGCCGTGGGGGCCGTCGGACGGGCTGCCGCTCAAGAGGTCTTCCTGCATGCTTTCCATCCTCTCAGCCCGCTGGGACAACGGGGGCGGGGTTGTCCACAGGCCCGGTGTGATCGCAGGATGATCGCTGCGCACCGGGGCGCGCGGGGCCGTTCGGGCGCCGTCGTGGTGCGACGGAGCGTGG
The DNA here is from genome assembly GCF_040687675.1 of Kitasatospora sp. NPDC056731. Classification (NCBI taxonomy): domain Bacteria; kingdom Bacillati; phylum Actinomycetota; class Actinomycetes; order Kitasatosporales; family Streptomycetaceae; genus Kitasatospora; species Kitasatospora sp. NPDC056731. The sequence goes on along the minus strand of NZ_JBFBNR010000016.1, from coordinate 173,582 downwards.
CCGTGCGGAATGACCGTCGCGCGGTGGGCGTTCCTGCCCTGAGACCGTACGCCCTCTTCCTGAAGGAGCCTCCTCGATGTCCGGCAGCGTGACGATGTACAGCACGACCTGGTGCGGGTACTGCAACCGACTCAAGAGCCAGATGGACCGGGAGGGGATCGGCTACACGGAGGTCAACATCGAGGAGGACCCGGCGTCGGCGTCGTTCGTCGAGTCGGTCAACGGCGGCAACCAGACCGTGCCGACGGTGCTGGTGACGCCGAACGCCGGCGGCGAGCGGGTCGTGATGACCAACCCGAGCCTGTTGCAGGTGAAGAAGGCCCTCGGGGTCTGAGTGGTCCGAGCGGCCTGCGCCGGCCCGGCCCGGGGTCCGGGCCGGCGCGCGTCACTGCGCGTCGGCCCTGGCGGGGTCGACGGGTGCGGCGGGCGCGGGCAGGGTGGCGCGCGCGCCGAGGTCGCCGATGCCGTAGACGAGCCGGCTGCGGTCGGCCGAGTAGCGGGTCTCGATGACCCGGACGGGCCCGCGCCGGTCGTAGGTGACGCGGGTCTGGACCATCAGCGGCACGCCGGGGCCGCCCTGGAACCACTGGGCCTCCTCGGGGCCGGGCATCCGGGCGACCAGGTGGTCGACGGCGCCGATCTCGGTGCGGCCGAGTTCGTTGAGGACGGCCTCGTCGCCGCCCTCGACCGGGTCGGGTTCCATCAGCGGGGTGCCGGCGGCGAGTCCGGCCCGGTAGTGGCTCTCCTCGATGGAGTACGGCTCGCGGTCGAGCAGGCGCAGTTGGCGGCGGACCACGATGGCCTCGCCGGGGCGCAGTCCGAGCCGTTCGGCGATGTCGACCCGGGCCCGGACGATCATCATCTCGAAGTCGGTGGTGAGTTCGCGGCCGGCTTCGGCGGCCTCGCCGAGGTAGACGGCGGAGGGCACGGCCAGGCAGTCCCGGGGGGCGGGGGCCAGGGTGGGGCCGTAGGCGCGGTGGTCCAGGACGGGGTGTTCCCGCAGGTAGGTGCCCTTGCCCTGGAGGCGGACCAGGCGGCCTTCGTTGACCAGGACGTCGACGGCGAGCCGGACGGTGTTGCGGGCGACTCCGTACTGGCGTTCCAGTTCGCTCTCGACCGGGAGTGCGGCGTCGGCGGTGAACTCGCCCTCGGCGATCCGGCGGCGCAGGTCGGCGGCGAGACGCTGGTATTTGGGGGATTGGGCGGTGCCCCGGGGGATTGTCACCCGAGTGAATGTAGCGAGCGCGATGGCGGGGTTTCAGCCGTTTCCGGCAATGTCGTCCGCGCGGGTTGACGACGGCCGCGGGGCGGCGGGCGGCGGTAGCAGAACTGGCCCGTCCGGCCACGAACATCTGATCGTGACGGATTCGGGAAGGAAGGGAAAAGAAAAACGGGGGCGCGCGGGATAATCCGCACGCCCCCCATTCGTCGGGGATTACCAGCGCGCCGCCGACGGCAGCGGTCCGCCGTACCAGAGCTCGACCAGGTGGCGCGCGATCGAGATCCCGGAGGGCGGCAGGATCTCCCCCGCCTCCATCCCGGCCCGCAGCTCGTCACGGGAGAACCAGCGCGCCTCGGCCAACTCCTCACCGTCCACGGTGATCGCCGTGCCGCCCGGCAGCGCCCGGCCCGTGAAGCCGAGCATCAGGCTCGACGGGAAGGGCCAGGGCTGGCTGGCGACGTAGCGCACCTCGCCGACCCGCACGCCGGCCTCCTCGTGCACCTCGCGCACCACCGCCTGCTCGATCGACTCCCCCGGCTCGACGAAGCCGGCCAGGGTGGACCAGCGGCCCTCCGGCCACAGCGCCTGACGGCCGAGCAGGCAGCGGTCCTGCTCGTCGGTGATCACCATGATCACCGCCGGGTCGGTGCGCGGGTAGTGCTCGGCCGCGCAGGAGGTGCAGCGCCGCACGTGCCCGGCGCCGGCCTTCTCGGTCGGGTGCCCGCAGCGCGAGCAGAAGCTGTGCAGCCGGTGCCAGTGCTCCAGCGCGACGGCGTGCACCAGCAGGCCGGCGTCCCGGTCCGACAGCAGCGCGCCGACCTCGCGCAGCCCGGCCGGGCGGGCGTCGCCGTCCAGCCGCCCGGGCAGGCTCTCCCCGGCCAGCGCGAAGTACGAGACGCCGTCCTCGTCGGTGCCGAGGAAGTACCGGTCCCCGGTCTGCGGCGCCTCGAAGGAGGGCATCAGCACGAGTTCGGTGCCCTGCGCGGTGTCGACGACGAACGCCTCGCCGCCGGCGATCGGCAGCACCCGGGTGGCCGGGTGGCTCCAGGCCGCGGCCAGCCAGGGCTCGTCGAGCCGGTGCTCGGCCGCCCGGTCCACCCCGGCCCGGGCCAGTGCCAGGTTCAGTGGGCGTTCGGTCTCAGGCACGGTGCTCACTTCGTTCCATCCCCACGTGATGAATCATCCGGATGAGTGATCTGACTGCCATGGTGTGCCCGCGCGGGATCACGCGCCGGGCCGGAAGTTCTCGGCCAGGTCCCCCCACAGGTACGCGGCCGTCTCCACGCCCTTGGCCAGCAGGTCCAGTTCGACCTTCTCGTTGACCGAGTGCCAGCCGTCCGAGGGCACCGAGATGCCGAGGAACAGCACCGGCGCGCCGAGCACGTCCTGGAGGTCGGCGGCCGGGCCGGAGCCGCCCTCGCGGGTGAAGAGGATCTTCTGCCCGAAGGCCCGGCCCATGGCGCGGACGGTGGACTGCAGCGCCGGGTGGTCCAGCGGGGTCAGGCAGGGCCGGGTCGCGCCCGGGAAGGTCAGCTCGTGGCGGACGCCCTCGGGCACCCGCGCGGCCACCCACTCCCGGACGGCCTCGCGCACCTTCTCCACCTCCTGCCCGGCGACCAGCCGGAAGGACAGCTTGAGGTGCGCCGAGGACGGCACGATGGTCTTGCCGCCGGGGCCGGTGTAGCCGCCCCAGACGCCGTTGACCTCGGCGGTCGGGCGGGCCCAGACCCGCTCCAGGGTGGAGTAGCCGGCCTCGCCCCGGGTGCCGTACGACTTGGCGACCCTGAGCCACTGCGCCTCGTCGAAGGGCAGTTCGGCGAACAGCTCGCGCTCGCGGTCGGTCAGCTCGATCACGCCGTCGTAGAAGCCCGGGATGTCCACCCGGCGGTCGGCGTCGTGCAGGCCGGCCGCCAGCTCGGCGGCGACCTGCGCCGGGTTGGGGACGGCGCCGCCGAAGGAGCCGGAGTGGATGTCGGTGTCCGGGCCGTACAGGTCGATCTGGGCGTCGGCCAGGCCTCGCATACCGGTGCACACGGTCGGCGTGGTCTCGGACCACATGCCGGTGTCCGAGATGACCACCACGTCGGCGGCCAGCCGCCCGGCCTCGCGCCGGACCAGGTCGGCGAAGTGCGGCGAGCCGGACTCCTCCTCGCCCTCGATCAGCAGCTTGAGGTTGACGGCCGGCGCGGTGCGGCCGGTCGCGGCCAGGTGGGCGCGCACGCCCAGGGTGTGGAAGAACACCTGGCCCTTGTCGTCGGCCGCGCCGCGGGCGAACAGCCGCCCGCCGACCACGGTCGGGGTGAACGGCTCCGTCTCCCAGCCGTCCTCCTTGGCGGCGGGCTGCACGTCGTGGTGCCCGTAGACCAGGACGGTCGGCGCGGACGAGTCCCCGGAGGGCCACTCGGCGAACACCGCCGGCAGGCCGTCGGTCTCCCACACCTCGGCCACCGGGAAGCCGGTGTCGCGCAGCTTGGCGGCCAGCCACTCGGCGGAGCGCCGCACGTCGCCGGCGCGGGCCGGGTCGGCGGAGACCGAGGGAATGGCCAGCCACTCGGAGAGGTCGGCGAGGAAGCCGGCCTGGTGCTGGTCGATGAAGGAGCGGACGACGCTGTCCGGAGTTCTCGTCATACCGACGACTTTAGTTCGCCCGTGCGGGTGCCCGCCCCGGCCGTCCGGCTGCCGGGCGCCGTTGGGGCTGTAACCTCCGTCACCCCCGTCCGTGCCCCCGGAGTGAAGGGGGCGCGGACGGGGGTGACGGAGGGTGCACGGACCTCAGCCGGAGCGGCGCAGCAGCGAGATCCGCGAGCGGGTGAGCAGCGCGGCCAGGCCCGCCGCGAGCAGCGGCAGCGCCACCACGGTGAACCCGATGGTGAGCCACGGGAGGACCACGACCGACTTGTTGGCGATCATCTCGGCGGGCATCCCGGGGACGGTGGCCGCCGCGCCCTGGACCTTGCGCAGGGCCACCGCCGGCACGATCCCGCAGACGGTGCCGAGCAGGGTGCCCATGGCGGCGATCACCCCGCACTGGAAGCCGGACAGCGTGCGCCGGATCCGGGGCTCGGCGCCGACCGCCGCGAGGGTGGTCAGGTCGCGCTGGGAGTCGGCGGCGGCGAGTCCGGTGGCGATGCCGGCCGCGCCGAGGGCGACGATGCCGGCGAAGATCGACAGCCCGAGGCCGATCAGGTCGGCCCTGGACTGGTAGCCGCGCTCGATCGAGAGGACCTCCTGGTCGGTGAGCTTGGCCAGCGCCCCGTTGGCCTTCTGCTGGGCGCCGTCGGAGGGGGAGCTGTCGGGCAGCCAGACCGAGCCGGCCGGGGCGGTGGTGAGGCCGAGGCGGGTGGCGGTGTCGGGGCTGATCACGGCCTGGCCGCTGGCCGGCACCGCCGAGGACGCGAGGACGGCGTCGACGGAGATCTCGGTGTGGCCGCGCTTCCTGGGGGACGGCCCGTGGGACGACCCGTCGGTCTCCTCCATCGGATCGTTCAGCTCGACCGCGATCTTGCCGTCCTTGAGGTAGCGCGCGTCGAAGACCACGGCCTTGCCGGCGGCGAGGGCCTGCCCGGCGGCCGGGTCGGTGACGCCGTAGAGGTTGTGCAGCAGGGTGGCGTCGCCCGCGGAGAGGTTGCTGAACTGGTTGCCGCGGTGGCCCGAGACCTGGCAGCGCGGGTCGGTGCCGAGGATGCGCTCCGTCTCGCTGGTGCTGCGCTCGGTGTCGTCGAGGACGGGGCAGCGCAGTTCCTCGGGCAGCGCGACCTGGATGTAGCCGCAGCGGCTGCCGCCGTCGGCGCAGTCGCCCTTGTAGTTGACGCGCTGGACGTCGGCGCGCGGTCCGAGGGCGGGGATGTTGCGTTCCACCGCGTCGCGCATCTGCGGCAGCAGATTGCCCTCGGAGGCGGGCAGCCAGCCGCTGCCGAGCAGGACGGCGCCGGAGGGGGCGGCGGCGGTGTACTCGCGGCGGTTCCCCTCGTCGTAGCTGGCGAGGTAGACGCTGACCGCGACGGTGCCGGCGACGGCGGCCATCACGGCGGCGACGGCGGGCGCGGTGCGGCCGCGGTGGCGCACCGAGTCGCGCAGGGCGAGCCGGGGGCCGAGCGAGAGCCAGCGGCCGAGCCGGCCGAACAGGCCGACCAGGTAGGGCGTCAGGGCGACCATGCCGAGTTCGGCGACGGCCGAGCCGCCGAGGACGGACAGGCTGCGGTTGGCGAAGCCGCTGGTGGCACCGAGCAGGGCGAGCGCGGAGCCGCCGCCGAGCATCAGCAGGCCGACCACGGCGAGCCTGCGGCTCGGGGGCTTGAGCGAGTCGCGGCCGGTGAGCGCGGCGACGACGTCCTGGCGGGAGGCCTGGACGGCGGGCACGACGGCGGCGAGCAGGCCGGTGACCAGGCCGACCAGGAGCACGCCGAGCAGGTCGAGCGGCTGGAGGTTGAAGTGGCCGAAGCGCTGGCCGGCGTACTCCTCGGCCCGGGTGCGCAGCAGGGCGACCAGGCCGATGCCGAGTCCGAGGCCGACGACGGCGCCGGTGACGCCGAGGACGATGCCGCCGCCGAGGACGACGGCGCGGATGTTGGCGCGCTCACCGCCGCCTGCGGCGAGCAGGCCGAGCTGCCGCCGGGAGCGCCTGGCCCCGACGGCGAAGGCGGGGCCCGCGAGGAGGACGATCTCCAGCAGGGCCATGCCGACGACGGTGGCGAGGATGACGACGGAGGTGCGGTCGAGGTAGCCGGGGGTGGGGCCGCCGTGCTTGTCGGCCTCGACGTAGTAGGGCACGTCGGCGCGGGCCGGCGGGTCGAGCAGGACGGCGCGGGAGGCGAGGGCGAAGCCGTAGCCGCCCAGTTCGGTGACCTTGGGCCAGTCGAGGGTGGCGCCGGCGGGGAGCTTGACGAGCCAGTGGGTGGGCGCGTCGGTGCCGGCGTTGCGGCCGCGGTCGGCGCCGGGGAGCTTGGCGAGCTTGCTGATCAGGGTGCCGGGCCGGGCGATGATCTCGGTGGCCGTCAGTTCACCGGGGTACTCGACGACGCCGGTGATGGTGAAGGGGCTGTCCTCCAGGCCGCGGACGGCGGTCCGGTCGCCGATCTTGAGGCCGGAGCGGGTGAGGAAGTCCCGGGTGACGGCGGCTTCGCCGTCGGTGGCGGGGGCGCGGCCCTTGACCAGGTTGACGCGGCCGTTCCAGACCGGGTCGGTGAGGTCCAGTTCGGTGGTCCCGGTGCTGAGCAGGCCCTGGGAGCTGCCGGCGGCGATGTAGGGGCCCTGCCGCTCGGGCACGAGGGTGGCGCCGGGCGGGAGCAGCTGCTTCGCCAGTTCGGCGGGCTCGGTGTCGAGGCTGCGCTGCTGGGCGGGGGTGTACTGGGGGGCGGCGCCGTTCTTCGCCTCGTCCTTGGCGCTCTTGGTGGTCATTCCCTTGTCGGGGTCGGGCGCCTGGAGGACGGTGGAGCCGCGTTCGACCATCTGCAGTTCGCCGGCGGCCTGGCCCATGACGCGCACGACGTGTTCGGCGGGTTCGAGGTCGGCGCTGCGGAAGACCACGTCGGCGCCGGTGACGCCGAGGACGGGCAGCGCGACCATGGCGATGACCAGGGCGCTGCGTCCCTTGGCCCGCAGGGCGTCGCGGCGGGCGATGCGCAGGGCGACCCGCCAGGCGCTGAGCTTCACTCGTCCACCTTCATGCTGTTGGTGGCGGCGCTGACGAGCAGGCTGGCGGCGTCCTGGCTGACGCTCTCGTCGACCATGCGGCCGTCGCGCAGGAAGACCACGCGGTCGGCCCAGGCGGCGTGCCGGGCCTCGTGGGTGACCATCATGGCGGCGGCGCCGGCGTCGCAGCGGGCGCGCAGGACGGCGAGGACGGCCTCACCGGTGGTGGAGTCGAGGGCGCCCGTGGGCTCGTCGGCGAGGACGAGGCGGCGCTCGCCGATGAGGGCGCGGGCGATGGCGACGCGCTGCTGCTGGCCGCCGGACATGTCGTCGGGGAAGCGGTCGGCGAGCTCGGGGATGCCGAGCTCCTCCAGGGCGGCGAGCGCCTCGCGGCGGGCGGCGCGGGCGGAGAGGCCGTCGAGTTCGCGCGGCAGCGAGATGTTCTCGCCGGCGGTGAGGGCCGGGATCAGGTTGTAGTCCTGGAAGACGTAGCCGATGGAGCGGCGGCGGACCTGGGCGAGCCGCTTGCGGTTGAGCCCGCCGAGGGCGACGCCCTCGACGAGGACCTGGCCGGTGGTCGGGGTGTCCAGTCCGCCGGCGAGGGTGAGGAGCGTCGACTTGCCGGAGCCGGACGGGCCCATGACGGCGACGAACTCGCCGGGGTGGACCTTGAGGTCGATGCCGCGCAGGGCTTGGACCTCCGCGGCGCCTTGGCCGTGGACTCGGGTGACGTTCTCCAGGTGCAGTACCGGCGTCTGCCGGGCCGGGTCGGTGTGGGACATGGTTCCCCCCTTGTGCTGGTGGTGGGCTCGGCGTCGGGTCCGGGCCGATGGTTCGGGTGGCCGCCGGGGTCAGGTGCGTCAGCGGCGGCGGGCGGGGTCGGGTGCGTGGGCTACGGCGGGCGAGGTCAGGTGCGCGCGGTCAGGTGCGCGAGCGGCGGCGGGCGGGCCGGGCGGCCGTGGCGCCGCCGTCGCGGGCGGCTTCGGCGGCGCGGGCCTGTTCGGTCTCCGCGTGCTGGTGGAGCCGGGTCTCGCAGTGGTCGAGCCAGCGGATCTCGGCCTCGGTCTGGAAGATCAGCTGGTCGAGGACGAGCAGCCAGGCCAGGTCGTTGCTCGCGGAGGGCGCGATGCCGGGCCGGGACTCCCCGGCCAGCGCGCGGCCCTTGAGCCGGGTGTAGTCCTGGAGCGCCTTGATGCTGTGGCGGCGCTGGCCCTGGACGACGGCGGAGACGTCCACCCCGGGGACGGTGACGGCCATGGCGAGCTTGATGGCCAGTTCGTCGCGCGGGGGGTTGGTCCGGGGCACCGGGGTGTCGAACCAGGCCCGCAGCTCGGTGCGCCCCTCCTCGGTGACGGCGTAGAACTGGTGGCCCTCGTCGTCCTCTCCGGCGGGCTCGACCAGGCCGTCCCGCTCCAGTCGGGACAGCGTGGTGTAGACCTGCCCGACGTTGAGCGGCCAGGTGGCGCCGGTGCGCGCCTCGAACTCGGTGCGCAGTTGGTAGCCGTAGCGCGGGCCCTGGTCGAGCAGGGCGAGCAGACCGTGTCGGATGGACATACTCAGTATGTATACCCGGTATGCCCTACAGGCTCAAGCCGCGCCCCCTCCCCCGGCGAGCGGGTACCGTCGTGCGGTGTGAGCCAGTTGCGCATCGCCACCTTCAACCTGCTGCACGGTCAGCCGCTCGCCCCGGACGGCGCCCCGCGGCCCTACCCCGCCGACGCCGGCGGGCCGCTGGCGGAGGCGGTGGCCGCGCTGGACGCCGACGTACTGGCCCTGCAGGAGGTGGACCGCCACCAGTCCCGCTCCGGCGGCACCGACCAGGCCGCGGTGGCCGCCAAGGCCATGGGGGCCGCCGACTGGCGGTTCGCCGCCGCCCTGCACGGGCGCCCGGCGCCGGTCGCGGGCTGGGTGCCGGAGCCCTCCGTGCCCGGCGGCCTGCGGGTGTACGGGCCCGGCGACGTCGGCGACGGCGCCCCGCCCTCGTACGGCACCGCGCTGCTGACCCGGCTCCCGGTGCGGCACTGGCGGGCCCGCCGGTTCGCCCCGGCCCCGTTCGGACTGCCGCTGCGGGTGGCCGGCCGACGCGGGCTCACCCCGGTGCCGGACGAGCCGCGGGCGGCGCTGGCGGCCGTACTGGAGGGCGACCACGGCCCGTTCACCGTGGTGGCGGCGCACCTGTCCTTCGTCCCCGGGTGGAACATGGCGCAGCTGGCCGGCATCCGGCGGTGGATCGCGGACCTGCCGCAGCCGTACCTGGTGCTGGGCGACTTCAACCTGGTCGGCGCGGTGCCGCGCACCGTCCTCGGCGGGGCGACCGCGCTGGAGCGCACCGCGCCCCGGGCGCGGGTCCGGGAGCTGCGGGCGGCCCGGCGGGCCCGGCCGGCCCTGGCCGAGCCGCGCCGGCGCCGGGTGCGCGAGCCCCGCCCCCGGCTGCAGGGCTGGTACGACCTGGCCCGCACCCCGACGTACCCCTCGCACCGCCCGGCGGTGCAGTTCGACCACGTGCTGGCGGTCGGTGTGCCGCGCGCCGCGGTCGGCCCGGCGGCGGCGCCGCGCGCGGCGGTGTCGGACCACCGGCCGCTGCTGGTGGAGGTCTCGCTCTAGCGTGTGTCCGAGCCTAGCGCTGGCGGGACAGGATGCCGTGCTGGTGCGGTAGTTGGGGGCCGGCGGCGGGGGCCGGCGCGTACTGGAGGAGCAGCATGGCCGCGTCGTCGCCGAGTTGGCGGCCGACGTGGCGCACCACGTCCTCGTGCAGGCGCTGCAGGACGTCCGCCGGGCGGCCGTCGGCGCAGCGCGGGAGGCGTTCGGCGAGCGGGTAGAAGGCGCCGGAGCGGTCGCGGGCCTCGATCACCCCGTCGGTGAACAGCAGGACCCGGTCGCCGGGCCGCAGTGCCACCCGGTGCACCGGCGGCCGGACGTCGGCCGGGTCGAGGACGCCCAGCGGCGGGACGGTCTCGGCGAGTTCGAGCGGCCGGACGTCCCCGCCGCGCAGCAGCAGCGGCGAGGGGTGGCCGCAGTTGACCAGTTCCGCGGTGCCGTCCGCCCCGACGCCGATCAGCACCAGGGTGACGAACTCCTCCTCCACGCCCGGGTGGTCGTTCTCGTGCAGGGCCCGGTCGAGGCTGACGGCCAGCCAGCCGGCGACCCGGTCCAGTGCGGGCTCCTGGTGCGCGGCCTCGCGGAAGGCGCCGAGGACGGCGGCGGCGGTCTCGACCGCGCCGAGGCCCTTGCCGCGGACGTCGCCGACCACGGCCCGCACCCCGTGCCGGGTGTTGACCACCTCGTACAGGTCGCCGCCGATCCTGGCGTGCGCGGCGGCGGCCTCGTAGTGGACGGCCGCCTGGACGGTGCCGACCCGCTCGGGGACGGGCCGCAGCAGCACCCGGCGGGCGATCGAGGCGACGAGCTGGGCGTCGGCCAGCGCCCGCTCCTGGCGCAGCCGCAGGGTGGCGCTGACCCAGCCGATCAGGGCGACCAGCAGGATCGCGAAGACGCTGGCGGCGTGCACGGACTGGTCGAGGGCGTCGCTGCGGAAGGCCATCAGGAAGGCCACCGCCTCGGTGAAGAGGCCGATGGCGAGCGGGTACCAGGTTCGGTGGCTGACCACGGCGGCCAGCGCGGGGACGGCGGTGAGGGCCGGTTCGACCGTCACCTCGGTGTTGCTGACGAAGTCGAGGGCGACGATCAGCGCCATGCCGATGAAGGGCAGCGCGAGCGCCGTCCTCGGCCAGGTGCCGGTCGTGCCCGGAGCGGGTCCCGGGGTCGGCCCGGTGAACCGCTCTCTGATCCATCCGGTCGCGCTCAACGTCGGTTACTCCAGCAGAAGACGCCGATGCCCGGGGGCACCTGCGGTGATGACTGAGGGTTAGGGAATGCGGGCCTCGCTGGCGGCCGGAGCACGGGGGTTGACCGGTTACCGACCCCACAATAGGCACGAAACGTGCATGGCGCACAGGTTTCGGGCGCTGCCGTGATGACTTGAATGCTCTGCGTGACTCATTCTTCACTGTTCCCGATCAGGAGCCGTTCCAACTCTTTTCGGTCGGGAAGTCCTGTCGGACGGACGATCCGCCCGCTGCGGACGTACAGGAAGGAAGCCGTGACCTGCTCCGGCGGAACGCCCGCCTGCTCGGCCCAGGCGATCCGGTAGACCGCGAGCTGCAACGGGTCGGCAGTCTCCTCGCGGTGGGTCTTCCAGTCCACCACTTCGTAGCGTGACGCGCCACCGGTTACTGACGTCACGTCACCGTCCCGGTATACCGCGTCGATCCGGCCGCGCACCACCCGCCCCCCGAGCACCAGCTGGAACGGCGCCTCCACCCGGTGCGGCCGGCGCTGGGCGTACGGGGTACGCAGGAACGCCTCCTTGAGCCGCTCCAGGTCCTGCTCGTCCTCGATGCCGTCGTCGTCGGCGCCGGGCAGCGCGCCCGGCTCGATCAGCAGCAGCGGTTCGATCCGGGACTGCACCCAGGCGTGGAAGCGGGTGCCCCGCCGGGCGGCCGGCTGCGGCGGGCGCGGCATCGGCCGGGCCAGGTCGCGCGCGAAGCCGTCCGGGTCGGCGGCCAGGCGCAGCAGTTGGGTGGCGGACAGCGCGGCGGGCAGCGGCACGTCGCGGGCGGTGCGCCGGGAGCGCTCCAACTCGCCCAGCAGCGCGGTGAGGTCACGGTCCCAGGAGGCCGCCTGGCGCTGGTCCTCGGCGGCCATCAGCTCGGGTTCGGGGGCGGGCGCGCCGGCCAGCCGGGCGTGCACCACCTCGGCGACCCGGCGGCGGGCCAGCTGGGCAGCCGGGTCCAGCGGCAGCGGCCAGGGGCGCTCGACGGGATCGGCCAGCGCCGGGTTCTCGGCGCCCTTCTCCGGCTGCTCGGCCCAGTGCTCGACCTCCCCGGCGCCGGGCCGCTCGCAGTGCTCGCGCAGCTGCTCCAGGAAGGCGGACGGGCCGCGGACGGTCTTCTGGCTGGGCCCCCACCAGTGCCCGGAGGCCAGCAGCAGCGTGCGCGGGCGGGTGAACGCGACGTAGCCCAGGCGCAGTTCCTCGGTGCCGGAGTGCTCGGCCAGCTGCCGCTTGAACGCGGTCATGGCCTTGCCGTCCCACCCGCCGCGCACGTCGGGCAGGGTGTCCGCGTCGCCGCGCAGGGCGTGCGGGAGCACCCGCTTGCTGCTGGTCCAGCGCTCGCGCGAGGTGGTGGACGGGAACGAGCCCTTGACCAGGCCGGGGACGGCGACGACGTCCCACTCCAGGCCCTTGGACTTGTGCGCGGTGAGCACCTTCACGGTGTCCTCGCCGCCGGGCAGGCTGCTGTCCAGGCCGCGCTCGTACTCCTGGGCGGCGCGCAGGAAGCCGAGGAAGGCGGCCAGGCCGGGATCGCCGTCGAGGTCGGCGAAGGAGGCGGCGACGTCCAGGAAGGCGTGCAGGGTCTCGCGCCGCCGGGCGGCCAGCGCCTGCGGGGAGGCGGCGAGTTCGACCTCCAGGCCGGTGACGGCCAGCACCCGGTGCAGCACGTCCATCAGCGGGTCGGCGAGCGAGCGGCGCAGGTCGCGCAGCTCCTGGCCGAGGCGGGCCAGGCGGACCCTGGCCTCGGCGGAGAAGGGCAGTTCGTCGGGCTGCTCCGCGTCGAGGAAGGTCTCCACCGCGTCGGCGAGCGAGACCACCTCGGTGGGGTCGGCCTCGGCGACGGCCGCCGTCAGCGCCTCCACGCCCTCGGGCCGGTCGGTGCGCACCAGGTCGGCGGCCCGGCGCCCGAGCAGGGCGAGGTCGCGCGGGCCGATCCGCCAGCGCGGGCCGATCAGCAGGCGCACCAGCGCGGCGTTGGCGGTCGGGTCCTGGAGCACCTCGCAGACCGCCACCAGGTCGGCCACCTCGGGCAGTTGCAGCAGCCCACCCAGGCCCACCACCTCGACCGGCACCTCGCGGGCGACCAGGGCGGCGTGGATGTCCGGGAAGGCCGCGCCGCCGCGGCACAGCACGGCGATCCGGCCGGGCGCGGTGCCGGTGCGCACCAGGTGGGCGATCGAGTCGGCGAGCCAGTCGACCTCCTCGGCGTGGGTGGGCAGCAGCGCCGCCCGCACGTAGCCGTCCTGCTCGGCGCCGGGGGCCGGGCGCAGCGCCTCGACGCCCTCGTGCATGGCCCGCAGCGGCGCGGCGAGTTCGTTGGCGAAGGCGAGCAGCCGGCCGCCGCTGCGGCGGTTCTCGCTGAGCGCGTAGCGGGCGGCGGGGCGGCCGTCGGCCTTCGGGAAGTGCCGGGGGAACTCGTCGAGGTTGGCGACGGAGGCGCCGCGCCACCCGTAGATCGCCTGGCAGGGGTCGCCGACGGCGGTGACGGGGTGGCCGGCGACGGGACGGTCGGAGCCGGCGCCGGGGCCGGCGCCGAACAGGCCGGCCAGCATCAGCCGCTGGGCGACCGAGGTGTCCTGGTACTCGTCGAGCAGCACGACCCGGAACTGGCCGCGGAGCAGCGCGCCGACCTCGGGCCGCTGCTGGGCGAGCCGGGCGGCGGCGGCTATCTGGTCGCCGAAGTCCATCAGCCCGGCGGTGTGCTTGCGGCGCCGGTAGTCCTCGACCAGGCGCAGCAGCTCCAGCCGGGCCCGGGCGGTGGCGGGGACGGCCCGCAGGTCGTCGTTGGTGAGCTTGACGGTGGCGAGGGTGTCCAGCAGGTCCTCGTCGTGGGCGCGCAGGGTGTCCGGCTCGACCAGGTGTTCGGCGAGTTCGCCGTCCAGGGCGATCAGGTCGGCGACCAGGTTGGCGAAGGTGCCGGTGAGCGCGGGGAACGGGCCGCGGGCGGTGCGCAGCACCTTGGCGGCGAGCTGGAAGCGGGTGGCGTCGGCGAGCAGCCGCACGTCGGGTTCGATGCCGATCCGCAGGCCGTGCTCCTTGAGCAGCCGGCCGGCGAAGGCGTGGTAGGTGGAGATCTCCGGTTCGCCGAGCGGCTCCGCGGCGTCCTGCCCGGTGACGCCGGCCCGCAGCAGGGCGGTGCGCACGCGTTCGGCGAGTTCGCCGGCGGCCTTGTTGGTGAAGGTGAGGCCGAGCACCTCCTCGGGCCGGACGGCGCCGGAGCCGACCAGCCAGACCACCCGGGCGGCCATCACCGTGGTCTTGCCGGAGCCGGCGCCGGCCACGATCACGGCCGGTTCCAGGGGGGCGCCGATGGCCGCCATCTGCTCCCGGTTGAACGGGATGCCCAGCAGCTCCTTGAGCTGGTCGGGATGGCTGAGCACGGCGGTCACCCCGCAACGTTAACCGGAGCGGCGGACAACCTTCACTCGACGAGTTGCGCCCCGTCCCGCTGGGCGGAGCAGCTGCGGCGGAAGGTGCAGCGGTCGCAGCCGCCGCCGGTCTGCGGGACGAAGCGCTCGGCGAGGACCCGGCCGGCCGCGTCGGCGAGCAGGTTCTCGATCCACGGCTCGCCCTCCGGCGGGTCCTGCCGCTGCACCTTGGGGGCGTCCTGGGCGGCCTTGGCGGCGGGCTCGCGCAGGTGGACGAGTTCGGCGCCGCCGGTGGCCGGGGGGCGGTCGGCGAAGCCGGGCAGTTCGTTGAGGGCCCCGGCGCGGACGGCGAGCTGGTAGACGGCGAGCTGCTTGTGCTCGGGCAGCGACTTGTCGGTGGGGATCTGCTTGCCGGTCTTGAAGTCGACGACGTAGGCGCGCCCGGCCGCGTCCTTCTCGACCCGGTCCATCGAGCCGCGGATGCGCACCGAGACGCCACCGGCGTCGAGGGTGACGTCGAAGCCGTGCTCGGTGGCGACGAGGTCGCGGCCGCGTTCCAGCACGTGCCAGTTGAGGAAGCGCTCCAGGGCGGCGCGGGCCTGGGTCTTCTCCTGGTGGGACTTCCAGGGCGCGTCGAAGGCCAGCGCGTCCCAGACGGTGTCCAGGCGTTCCATCAGGACGGCGAGGTCGGCGGGGGTGCGCCCGGAGCCGACCTCGTCGGCGAGCGCGTGCACGACGTTGCCGAAGCCCTGGGCGGCGGAGCCGGCTGCGCGGGCCTTGACCTCCTTGTCCAGGAACCACTGCAGCGAGCAGTTCTCCAGTTGTTCCAGGCCGCTGCCGGACAGCCGCACCGGCAGGTCGGCGCTGCGCAGCGGGTCGGGGGCGGCGGTGGCGTCGGCCAGGCCCCACCAGCGGTCGGGGCGGGCGGCGGGCACCAGCGGCTGGCCCTCGTCGTCGGTGGCGGTGGCGAGGAGGGCGAGCCGTTCGGCGGCGGCCCGGCGCAGTTCGGGCGAGCGGGCCGGGTCGACGGTGACGGCCCGCAGTTCGGCGACCAGTGCGGCGACGGACAGCGGGCGGCGCGGGCGGTGGGTGACGTCCTCGACGACGACGGACGGGGTGCGGCGCACGACCTTGCCGGTACGCGGGTCGACGTCCTCGCGGTAGAGCTCGCGCAGGAAGCGGGAGGGCTCGTCGCCGTCGTCGGCGGGGGCCTTGACGGCGGTGACGATCAGCCGTTCCCGGGCGCGGGTCGCGGCGACGTAGAAGAGTCGGCGCTCCTCGCCGAGCAGGGCGCCCGGGGAGAGCGGTTCGGCGAGGCCGTCGCGGCCGATCCGGTCGGCCTCCAGCAGGGAGCCGCGGCGGCGCAGGTCGGGCCAGAGGCCGTCCTGGACGCCGGCGACGACGACCAGGCGCCACTCCAGGCCCTTGGAGCGGTGGGCGGTCATCAGCCGGACGGCCTCGGGGCGCACGGCCCGGACGGTGAGGGTGTCGGCGGCGATGTCCTGGGCGTCGAGCTCGGCGAGCAGGTCGAGGGCGCCGCGGTGTCCGGTGACCTGCTCCTCGGCGCGGGCGGCGGTCTCGAACAGGGCGCACAGCGCGTCGAGGTCGCGGTCGGCGTTGCGGCCGGCGGCGCCGCCGCGCAGGGCGGCCCGTTCCAGGCGCTCGCGCCAGCGGCGGCTGCCGTCCCACAGCTCCCAGAGCGCCTCCTCGGCGGTGCAGCCGCCGGCGAGGCGTTCGCGGACCTTGCGCAGCAGGGTGCCGAGGTCGCGGGCCCGGCGGGCGTGGGCGGGGTCGAGGGCGATCAGCCGCTCGGGTTCGGCGAGGGCCTCGCGCAGCAGGTCGCCGGCCGGGCGCGGGGCGGCCGGGTCCCCGTCGGCGCGCAGGGCGGCGCGTTCCTCCTCGCGCAGGACGCGGCCGAGGCGGCGCAGGTCGGAGCCGTCGAGGCCGCCGAGCGGGCCGGTGAGCAGGGCGTGGGCCAGGTCGGTGGTGAGCGGGTCGGGTGTGTCGGGGTCGCCGTGCCGGTCGCGGGCGGCCTGCTCGGCGCAGACCCGCAGGGCGAGCAGCAGGTGGGCGACGGCCGGCTCCTCGCGCAGCGGCAGGTCGTCGCCGTCGATCTCCAGCGGGACGCCGGCCGCGCCGAGCGCCCGCCGTACGCCGGGGATGGAGCGGGCGCCGGCCCGGACCAGGACGGCCATCTCGCCCCAGGGCACGCCGTCCTCCAAGTGGGCGCGGCGCAGCAGGTCGGCGATCGAGTCCAGTTCGGCGCCGGGGGTGGGGTAGGTGTAGACCTCGGCCCGGCCGCCCTCGCGGGAGGGCAGCAGCGCCCGGTGCTGGGCGAGTTTGTCTGCGGGCAGCCGGCCCATCGGCATCCGCCGGGCGAGCTCCCGGGAGGCGGCGAGCAGGACGGCGCCGGAGCGGCGGGAGACGCGCAGCACCTTGACGTCGGCGGGTTCGCCGTCGGCCCGGCGGAAGGTCTGCGGGAAGTCGAGGATGCCGTTGATGTCGGCGCCGCGGAAGGCGTAGATCGACTGGTCGGGGTCGCCGACCGCGACGAGTTCGCGGCCGCCGCCGGCCAGCTGGCGCAGCAGCCGGACCTGGGAGGGGTCGGTGTCCTGGTACTCGTCGACGAACACCACCTCGTAGCGCCGCCGCAGTTGGTCGGCGACCTCGGGGCGTTCGGCGAGCAGGACGGCCCGGTGGACGAGTTCGGCGTAGTCGAGGACGCCGCGCAGGTCGAGCACGTCGAGGTAGTCGGCGAGGAAGTGCGCGGCGGCGGCCCAGTCGGGGCGCTGGACGCCCTGGGCGAAGCGCTCCAGTTCGGCTTCGCCCAGGCCCAGCTCGCGGCTGCGGGCGAGGACGGCGCGGACCTCGTCGGCGAAGCCGCGGGTGGTCAGGCAGGCCCGCAGGTCGAGCGGCCAGTGGATCCGGGAGCTGCCGAGCTTCGCGTCCTCGGCGCCGCCGGCCAGCAGTTCGCGGACCATGACGTCCTGCTCGGGGCCGGAGAGCAGCCGCAGCGGTTCGGCGTAGTCCTGCGGGTCCTGGTGGGCGCGCAGCAGGGCGTAGCTGAAGGAGTGGAAGGTGGTGGCCTGGGGGGCTGCCGAGGAGGAGCCGAGCCGGGCGGACATCCGGTCGCGCAGTTCCGTCGCGGCCTTGCGGCTGAAGGTGAGGACGAGGATGCGCTCGGGGTCGGTGCCGTGCTCGATCCGCCGGGCGACGGCCTCGACCAGGGTGGTGGTCTTGCCCGTCCCGGGGCCGGCGAGCACCAGCAGCGGCCCGCCGCCGTGCTCGACCACGGCGCGCTGGTACTCGTCCAGCACGGGTGGGGCGGGCTGGACGAGCGGGCTGCGCACGAGCCGGTACGGGGAACTCACGGAGGCGGATCCTGGGGTTGTGCTGGAGGCGTGGCCGGGCGGGCCCGCCGGGGCCCGCCCGTATCGAGCCTACGATCCTGCCCCGTCATTCCCGTCCGCGCGGCGGTTTCGCGGCATCCCCGGTCCGCGGCGACCTCGTTCCGCTTTCCGCGGCGACCTCATTGCTCGCCGCCCGGCTCCCGCCCGTCCCAGCGGGCCCGCCGCAGGTCGACCCGGGGCGGGTCGGCGAGTTCGCGCAGCGGGGTGCCCTCCTCGCCGTAGTGGGCGAGGGCGCGGTGCTCGTGTCCGGGCAGGAAGCGGCCGTCGGCGCGGATGACCCGCCACCAGGGGACCGAGCCGCCGTACAGGGCCATCACCCGGCCGACCTGCCGGGGGCCGCCCTGGCCGAGGTACTCGGCAACGTCCCCGTAGGTCATCACCCTGCCGGGTGGAATCCGCTCGGTCAGGTCGAGCACCAGTTCGGCGAAGGGTGGCAGGGTGTCCGGGAGGCCGTCGTCTGTTACGTCCGTCACCTGCGGCATTCTTCCTCACGGGGGCGCACCCGCGGCCCCGTACGAACGATCCGCCGCGCCCGATCCGGCCCCTGTCCAGCACGGGGCGCCGAGGCATGCCACCATCTTCGGGGCGGTGAGTGGTGATACGAGGACAAGACCAGATGACCGGGACGGCTGACGTGGGTGTGGACGAGGACTCCGACGAGTCCGCCGCCGCCGTGCCCTCGGCTCCCGGTGGTGGGCCCGCGACCGGGCCGACACCGGAAGTCTCCCTGATCAAGGACCTGACGATCAAGACCCCCGCGCCCGCCGAGGCCTCCGAAGAACCCGCCGAACCCGCTGAAGCCGCCGAGGACCCCGGGGAACCGGCCGCCGCCGCGCCGCCGGCCCGGCGCCCGCTGCCCGACTACCACGACCCGTTGGGCGACACCACGCACCTGGACGTCGACGAGCCCCTGCTCGCCGCCCGGGCGCACCGCCCGTCCGACCTGATCCGCTTCCTGGCCGGCGTCCTCGGCATAGTCGCCGTCTTCGTGCTGGCGGGCATCGCCACCTCGACCACCACCGGCATCGAACAGGACATCGCCACCAACGCGCCGCACTTCTCCGCGGTGCTCTCCACGATCACCGGCCTGCTCTCCAGCGTCGCGGTGCTCGCCGTACCGCTGGCCTTCGCGGTCGAGCGGCTGATCAAACGCGACGGCCTGCGGGTCGCCGACGGCGTGCTCGCCTCGGTGCTCGCCTACGGCGTCTCGCTGGGCATCGACTGGTGGGTGGCCGAGGGCGCCTCCGACCACATCCGGGACGCGCTGACCAGACTGCCGATGGACAGCAACGGCACCCTCACCGACCCGGTGCACGGCTACCTCGCCCCGGTGATCGCCTACATGACCGCGGTCGGCATGTCGAGCCGCCCCCGGTGGCGGGTCGCCCTGTGGGTGGTGGTGGTCTTCAGCGGGATCACCGAACTGCTCGGCGGCTACACCACCCCGCTGTCGCTGCTGCTCACCGTCCTGATCGGCTGGTCCGTCGCGTACGGCACGCTGTACGCGATCGGCTCCCCGAACATCCGGCCCACCGGCCAGCACCTGATGATCGGCCTGCGCAAGGTCGGCTTCACCCCGGAGAGCGCCCACCGCGCCCCGGACGCGCCCGGCGGCACCCGCCGCTACTACGTCACCCAGCAGAGCGGCCCGCCGCTGGACGTCCACATCATCGACCGCGAGCAGCAGGCCTCCGGCTTCTTCTACCGGGCCTGGCGGCGGCTGCGGCTGCGCTCGGTGGCGGTGCGCCGCAGCCCGCAGTCGCTGCGCCAGGCGCTGGAGCAGGAGGCCCTGATCGCCTACGCGGCGGCCGCCTCGGGCGCCCGCGCGCCGCAGCTGGTCGCCACCTCCGAGCTGGGTCCGGACGCCGCGATCCTGGTCTACGGCAAGGTCGAGGGCCGCATCCTGGACGAGCTCTCCGACGAGGAGGTCACCGACCAGGTGATGGCCTCGCTCTGGGAGTCGGTGGCGGCCCTGCACGAGCGCCGGATCGCCCACCGCCGGCTGACCGGCGAGTCGCTGCTGGTGGTGGACGAGAAGACGGCCTGCCTGGTCAACCTCTCCGGCGGCGACATCGCCGCCACCGACCTGACGCTGCGCATCGACGTCGCCCAGCTGGTCACCACCTTCGCGCTGCGGATCGGCCCGGAGCGGGCCGTCGCCACCGCCAACGCGGTGCTCGGCGCCGACCGGGTCGCCCAGGCGCTGCCGCTGCTCCAGCCGGTCGGGATGAGCCGCTCCACCAGGGTCGACCTCTCTCGGCTCACCAAGGAGCGCAAGACCGTCGCCCGGGCCAGGGCGCTGGAGCAGGTCGCGGCCGGCGAGCGCACCCAGCAGCAGGCCGAGGAGGACATCGCGGTGGCCGGCGAGGACCTGCTGAGCCGCATCCGCGGCCAGATCCTCCAGATCGCCCCCGAGGCACCGATGGAGCCGGCCAAGCTGGAGCGGCTGAAGCCGAAGAGCCTGATCATGGTGATCGCGCTCACCTTCGCCGCCTACCTGGCGCTGACCACCATCAAGCCGGCCCAGCTCAAGCTCTCCCAGATGGACTGGGTCTGGGCGGCGGCGGCCCTGCTGGCAGCCGCGTTCAGCTACGTCGCCGCCGCGATGAGCCTGACCGGCTTCGTCCCGGAGAAGCTGCCGTTCCGGCGCACCGTCGCGGCCCAGCTGGCCGGCTCCTTCGTCAAGCTGGTCGCGCCCGCCGCGATCGGCGGCATCGCGCTCAACACCCGCTACCTGCAGAAGGCCGGGATCCGCTCCGGCCAGGCGGTGGCCTCGGTCGGCGCCTCCCAACTGGCCGGCCTGGCCGGGCACCTGCTGCTGCTGTTCAGCTTCGGCCTGATCACCGGCAGCCAGACCAACGGCGACCTGTCCGCCTCCCGCGCGGTGATCATCGGCGTGCTGACCGCCGCCGTGCTCGCCCTGGTGGTGGCGGCGGTCGCGCCGCTGCGCCGGTTCGTGCTGGGCCGGCTGCGCTCGCTGTTCTTCGGCGTGGTGCCGCGGATGCTCGACCTGATGCAGACGCCCAGCAAGCTGGTCACCGGCTTCGGCGGCATCCTGCTGCTGACCCTGTCCTTCACCGCCTGCCTGGACGCCTCGGTGCAGGCCTTCGGCGGCGACGTCAGCTTCTCGGCGGTGGCGGTGGTCTTCCTGACCGCCAACGCGGCCGGCTCGGCGATCCCCACCCCGGGCGGCATCGGCCCGGTCGAGGTCGCCCTGATCGGCGCCCTGACGGTCGCGGACGTGTCGCCGGCGGTCGCCACCCCCGCGGTATTCCTCTACCGGGCGCTCACCTTCTGGCTGCCGGTGCTGCCGGGCTGGATCTCCTACAACATGCTGCAGCGCCGCGGCGCGCTCTGACGTCCACCGGATACGCGGAAGGGCCCGCCGAGGCGGGCCCTTCCTGCACGTTCCGGCGTCCTAGTAGACCGGCTTGTGCGGCTCGATCTGGTTGACCCAGCCGAGCACGCCGCCGCCCAGGTGGACGGCGTTGGCGAAGCCGGCCGCCTTGACCACGGCCAGCACCTCGGCCGAGCGCACGCCCGACTTGCAGTGCAGCACGATCTTGCGGTCCTGCGGCAGCTTCTCCAGGGCGTCGCCCATGAGGAACTCGTTCTTCGGGATCAGCACCGCGCCGGGGATGTTGACGATCTCGTACTCGCCGGGCTCGCGGACGTCGATCAGGAAGATGTCCTCCTTGTCGTCCTGCCACTGCTTGAGCTGCGCCGAGGTGACGGTCGAGCCCGCGGCGGCGGCCTGCGCCTCCTCCGACACGACGCCGCAGAAGGCCTCGTAGTCGATCAGCTCGGTGACCGTCGGGTGCTCGGAGCAGACGGCGCAGTCCGGGTCCTTGCGGACCTTCACCTGGCGGTAGTTCATCTCCAGGGCGTCGTAGATCATCAGCCGGCCGACCAGCGGGTCGCCCACGCCGGCCAGCAGCTTGATCGCCTCGGTGACCTGGATCGAGCCGATGGACGCGCACAGCACGCCCAGCACGCCGCCCTCGGCGCAGGAGGGGACCATGCCCGCCGGCGGGGCCTCCGGGTAGAGGCAGCGGTAGCAGGGGCCGTGCTCGGCCCAGAACACGCTGGCCTGGCCGTCGAAGCGGTAGATCGAGCCCCACACGTACGGCTTGCCGAGCAGCACCGCGGCGTCGTTCACCAGGTAGCGGGTGGCGAAGTTGTCGGTGCCGTCCACGATCAGGTCGTAGCCGGAGAAGATCTCCATGACGTTGGAGTTGTCGAGGCGCTCCTCGTGGAGGATCACGTCGACGTAGGGGTTGATCTCCTTGACCGAGTCCCGCGCCGACTCCGCCTTGGAGCGGCCCACGTCCGACTGGCCGTGGATGATCTGGCGCTGCAGGTTCGACTCGTCGACCACGTCGAACTCGACGATGCCCAGCGTGCCGACACCGGCCGCGGCCAGGTACATCAGCGCGGGCGAGCCCAGGCCGCCGGCGCCGACGCACAGCACCTTGGCGTTCTTCAGCCGCTTCTGCCCGGCCATGCCCACGTCGGGGATGATCAGGTGGCGGGAGTACCTGCGGACCTCGTCAACGGTGAGCTCGTCGGCCGGCTCGACCAGGGGTGGCAACGACACGGGGACTCCGATGGGTGTCTGGTTCAGGTGGCCTGGGCCAGCCTCATGGTGGTTGCTGCGCCGCCACGCGGGTGGCTCCTAGGCCAACAGTGTCACGCCCCTCCGGTATTCCGAGACAGCTCGTCCGATGGGCGAGACAGCCGGCGTCGGATCGTGGGACCGCCCGCCGGAGCCCGGAAAAGCACCCCGGGCCTGTGCCGACAGGCCCGGGGCGCCCCCGGTGACCGCTCAGACCCGGCAGGCCGTCTCCAGCCAGACGTCCCCGAGCGACTCCTCCAGCGGCACCTGTGTCCGCCAGCCGAGACGGTCCCGGGCGGTGCGCACGTCCGCCTGCCGCCACGGCACCGGCTCCCCCGCCGCGACCCGGCCCTCCGGCCGGTGGCCCTCCACCCGGTGGCCCGGCAGGTGGTGGCCGGGCAGGTGGTCGCCGACCGGGCCGCCGGCCTGCGCGGGCAGCAGGACCTGCCGGTTCTCCTCGACGATCGCCCCCTCGAAGCCGGACGCCCGGACCAGCAGCTGGGCCGCGTCCCGGGCCCGGACGGCGTGCCCGCTGCCGATGTTGACCACCCCGGTGGCGGCCGACACCGCCGCCGCCTGGATCGCCCGCGCGACGTCCCGCACGTCCACGAAATCCCGGTATCCGGACAGGTCCGGCATCCGCACCTGGGCCTCGTCCCGCTCCAGGGCCCGCCGCAGCCCCTCCGCGAGCCGCCCGAACAGCGAGGCGGTCGGCGCCCCCGGGCCCACCACGTCGAACACCCGCAGCACCGCCGCGTCCAGGCCCGACGCCAGCACCAGCTCCGTCCCGGCCAGCTTGGACACCCCGTACGGGCCGACCGGCCGCGGCTCGGCCTGCTCCGACACCGGCACCCCGCCCGGCACCGGGCCGTACTCGGCGGCCGAGCCGACGTGCACCAGCCGGGCCGGCTCCCGGCTGCGCCGGATCGCCTCGCAGACGGTGGCGACGGCCAGCGTGTTCGACCGGATCAGGGTGCGCGAGCTGCCGTAGGTGGCGCCCGCGCAGTTGATCACCACCTGCGGCACGACCGCGTCCAGGAACCGGGCCAGCGCGCCCGGGCTTCCGGTGGTCAGGTCGAAGCGGATGTCGGCCGAGTCGCGCCGGCCGAGCACCGTCACCTGCAACTCCTGGTCCATGAGCAGACGATCGGTGACCCGGCGGCCGATGAAACCGTCGGCGCCCAGCAGCAGCACCCTCATCGGGGGCGTCCTTCCACGAAGCGAGGTCGGGGACGACCTGGCGGACTGAAATCAAGAGCGGACTGAGTGAGAGCAACGAGAAGGGGGCAGCACCCGGGGCCGCACCGGCGGGCGGGGCTCAGCGGTGCGAACCGGCCCGGCCGAGCACGGCCCAGGCGTACGCCAGCAGCACCGCGGCGACCGCGCCGCCGCCGAGCAGCCCGGCCGTCGGCCCGGAGCGGCCCAGGACGAGCAGCCCGAGCACCACGGCGGGCCCGGCCAGCGCCCCCGCCGCCGCGGCCGTCGTCCGGCCGCAGCGGGCCAGCAGCGCGGGCAGCACCAGCAGCAGGCCCAGCACGCCCTGCGCCGCCCACTGCGCGGCGCCGGCCCGTTCGGCCGCCAGGTGCAGCAGGCCCCCGCCGTGGCCCGGCCCGGGGCGCGGCGCGAGGACGGTCAGCACCGCCAGCGCGGCGAAGGTCAGCACCGCGAGCACCGCCAGGTGCAGGGCGACCGCCACCGGGAGCACCGGCCGCATCCGGGACCGGAACTCGGCCAGCGTGGCCGCCGCGCCGAGATGGCCGCGGCCGACCTGCCGGTACCAGCGGGCCGCCCGCTCGGCCGACCCGGCCGACACCGCCCCGGCCAGCACCAGCGCGGCGGTCAGCCGCCGGTCCCCGTCCGCCGCGGCCAGCGGGAGCAGCAGCAGCGCCGCCAGGCCCAGCCCGTACCCCAGCGCCGCCGGGCGCCACCGGGAGCCGGCCCGCCGCGGCGCCCGCGCCGGGCCCAGCCCGTCCACCGCGCGGCAGGGGGCGGTGCACGGCGGGCCGGGCTCGGCGCCGGGGTCCGCGGCCAGGGCGGGCACCAGCACCAGCGGGACGGCGGCCGGCAGCAGCACCGGCCAGCGGGCGCCGAGCGCGACCACGGCCGCGCAGGGCAGCGCGGCCAGCGCGGCGGCGGTCAGCGTCGCCCGGGTCGCGGCGGCGCACTCCCGGCCCGGCGGCGGCTCCGGCGGGGGCGGGCGGCGGGGCACCCGCGCGTACAGCTCCTCGGCGAGCGAGAACAGGTCGGCGTGCCGGCAGCGTGCGGCGGCCTGCGGGCCGAGCCCGGCCTCCTCCAGTCCGGCGGCGATCTCCAGCGGGTCGACGGCCCGCTCGCACAGCGCCCGGTGCTCGGCCATCACCTCGCGCACCGGGTCCCCCACCGGGCTCCCGGGGCCGCCCGGCGCCGCGCCGCCCGCCATCAGACGGCCTCCGCGAGGGCGCCGGGGCGCTCTTGCGCGCCGGCGTCGCCGCCCTCGTCCTCCGACCGCTCGGACCCGGCCGGCCCGGCGCCGTGGCGGCCGTCGGGGCCGTCCGCCGCGTCCGGGGCACCCTGGCCGTCCGGGCCGTCCGGCGCGCGGCGGCCGTCGGCGAGCCAGTACTCGGCGGGCCGGGCGAACGGGCGCGGCGGCTCCCCCGCCGCGCCGCCGGCCCCACCGCCGGGGAAGGCCGGGTACTGCGAGACCAGCTCCAGGTAGATCTCCCGGAAGGCGCCGATCACCGGCTCCACGGCGAAGCGTTCCTGCGCCCGCAGCCGCCCGGCCAGCCCGAGCCGGGCGCGCCGCTCCTCGTCACGCAGCAGCGCCAGGCAGGCGCCGGCCAGCGCGCGCGGGTCCCGGGCGGGCACCAGCAGCCCGGTCGGCCCGACCACCTCGCGGGCCACCCCGACATCGGTGGACACCACCGCCCGGCCGCTGAGCATCGCGTCCGCGAGCAGCCGGGGGCTGCGCTGGGACAGCGCGGAGAAGACGGCCAGCGTGCCGCCCTCCCAGACCTCGGCGAGCGAGCCGGGCCGCCCGGCGAAGTCCACCGCCGCGGCCAGTCCGAGCCGCTCGGCCAGCGCCGCGCAGTGCGCCCGGTAGCCGGGCGCGGCCTCCTCGCCGTGGATCACCAGCCGGGCCCGCGGCAGGTCGGCGTGCACCTGCGCGAAGGCGTGCAGCATCAGTTCGGTGTCCCGCCCCGGCTCCAGCGCGCCCGCCCACACCAGGGTCGGCGCGGCGGGCTCGGGCCCGGCCGCCGGGCGGACCACCGCGGGCGTCCCCTCGTACACCACCCGGGTGCGCGCCGGGTCGGCCCCGCAGCGGAGCTGCCACTGCTGGTCGTGGGCGCTGCCGGGGGTCAGGACGGCCGCCTGCCGGTAGGTCTCCTCGGTGAGCGCCCGGAAGTACGCCAGCAGCAGCGCCCGGACCGGCCACCGGTACGGCGCCTCGCGGTAGCCCAGGTACTGCTCGCGCAGGTGCAGGCCGTGCTCGGTGACCACGAACGGCACCCCGTGCAGGTACCGGGCGACGAGTGCGGGCAGCGCCGCGGGGCCGCCGCCGACCACGTGGCACAGGTCGGCGCCGCCGAGGCCGTCGGGCCCGGTGCCGTACCAGGGCGCGGACAGCGGCCGCAGGCACTGCTCCAGCAGGTCCGCCGCGACCAGCACGTCGCGGACCAGCGGCTGCCCGGCCGAGGTCTCCGCGCCCGGCAACCGCCAGACCCGCTCCAGGATGCGCCGGGCGTGCGCGGAGGCGAGGAAGGCGGGCAGCGTGCCGTCCTCCCGGGCGAGGACGGCCAGCCGGTACAGCCCGGCCCCGAAGCCGGCCCGCTCCCCCGGCAGCACCAGGGCTCTGACCAGGTCCTCGTACGCCCGGGCGTACTGGCGTCTGCGCAGCGCTCCGGGCACCCGGCCGCCCGGCCGGCGCCCCCACAGCGCCAGCTCGCGCGCCCCGCGCCAGCCGGGGGACGGCCGCTCGGCGGCGCCCTGGCCTCCCTGGCCGTCTTGGCCGGTCAGCAGGTACAGCCCGAACTCGTGCTCCGGCAGACCCGCGGCCAGCCGGTCGCACCAGCCTCCGGCGCCGCGCCGGGAATGTGGGCGGGCACCCTCGGTGAGCAGGGCGATGCGCACGGGAGACCTCCAGGGCAGAGCGGATCACGGGCGGGCGGATCACGGGCGGGCGGGATCGACGGATGGCTTGAGCGGCTTGAGTGGTCACCGGGGCGGCCCCGCACGGCGGCGGGGACGGTCCGGGGGCGAGGAGTCCGGTCGGCCGGGTACGACACCGCGACGCTCCCCCGGGGCGGGGCACCACCGAGCGGTGGTGCGGCCGTCCGGCCCGACGGTCCGGCCGCGCCCCTCCCGCGATCCGTTCCCCCGGGCGCACGCCCGTTCCGGCGGGTCGGGCCCGACCCGCCGGGCCCCCTGGGTGCGGCCGCCCCCGGATTTCCCCGGCGTCCGCGGCCTCCCCCACACCTGTTCGGTCCGACAGCAGAAAGGTAGGACCGGGCCCGGGCAATCCATCGGTCACATGCCTGGTTGCCACCTGAACGAGTGAACGAGCGTGACCTCGCCCCGAACCGGGCCGTTACCGGGCGGTCCGCGCGACCGGGCGCCGGTCGCCGACCTCCCCGCTCATGACGGACGATGGGAGTGACCTTGTTCGCCGCCGCGAGGGGTCCCCGGGTCCGCGATGCCCGGCCCGTGCTCCGCGCTCGGTGACACCGCCGGTGCGGTGCGTCACGAGGTTCGGATTCCGGCGGCCAGAACGGCCGTTCCGGCCCCTGTCACACCCCTGCCGACGCCGAGGTCAGCGCCGTATTGTGGGCTCCTGACAAGGAGGCCGAGGTCCTTTTCTCACTCCCGCCGAACGCGGAAGCGGTTACCGAAAAGTAGAATCGGCCCTCTTGCCAGCCCCGAACAACCGAAGTGAGGAGCGCCGTGACGGCCATCCAGGAGGCGCAGGAGCGCCCGCGCGGTGCCCGCCTGCCGCGAAGCGCCCGCCGTGAACAACTGCTCGGTGCCGCCCAGGAGGTGTTCGTCGCGCAGGGTTACCACGCGGCCGCCATGGACGACATCGCCGACCGCGCCGGGGTCAGCAAGCCGGTGCTGTACCAGCACTTCCCCGGGAAGCTGGAGCTGTACCTGGCACTGCTGGACAAGCACTGCGACGCCCTGGTCGAGTCGACCCGCGACGCACTGTCGACGACCACCGACAACAAGCTCCGGGTGGCCGCGACGATGGAGGCGTACTTCAACTACGTCTCCAGCGAGTCCGGCGCGTTCCGCCTGGTCTTCGAGTCGGACCTGACCAACGAGCCGGCCGTGCGCGAGCGGGTCGAGCGGGCCTCCGAGGCGAGCGCGACGCTGGTCAGCAAGGTGATCCAGGAGGACACCGACCTGCCCGAGGCGGAGTCCAAGCTGCTCGCCGCCGGGGTCTGCGGCCTGGCCCAGATCACCGCCCGGTACTGGCTGTCGCAGGGCCTGGACATCCCCCGCGACGAGGCGGTGCGGCTGGTCGCCAGCCTGGCCTGGCGCGGGCTGAAGGGCTTCCCGATGCATCCCGTTTCAGAGGGCGGGGAGGCCCTCTAGCAGGGGTGATCCACCGACCTTCGCCGCCCCGGTGATCCCGTGCTCTATGGTGAAGCCGTACGGCGCGGTCGTCGCGAACGCTTGTCCCAGGCGGTCGGGGTGTCCGCGCGTGGAGGCTGCAACCCCGGAGGGACGGAAGCCGTGGAGGTCAAGATCGGCGTGCAGAACACGCCGCGCGAGATCGTGATCGAGAGCACGCAGAGTGCCGATGAGATCCAGAGCGCGATCGCCAAGGCGCTGGAGGGTTCGGAGAAGCTCTTCGCGCTGACCGACGAGCACGGCCGCCGCGTCATCGTCCCGGCCGAGCGCCTGGCGTACGTGGAGATCGGCGAGCAGGCCGCCCGCAAGGTCGGCTTCGGCACCGCCTGAGGCGTCGTCCGAGCTGCTCACCCGGTGCCCCGCTCCCCCAGGGAGCGGGGCACCGTTGCGTGTACGGCCGGGTCGGCCGGGGTACGGCGACAGTGCGGCCGCCGGCGCCGCGCGCCCGTCCCCGGGGAGGCAGTTTTGCTGGTCGAGTCGATCGCCTTCGCCCTCGTCGGCCTGGCCGCGGGCCTGGCCGCACTGCTGGCGCGGCCCGCGTACTTCCGGGCGGCCCGCACCCTGACCCTGGGCACCGCCCTGGCGGCGGCGCTGCTCGGCGGGACGGTGGCGCACTTCTGCCTGGACGGGCGCTACCCGGCGGTGTCGATCGCGGCCGCCGCGCTGGCCTCGGCGGTGCTGACCACGACGCTGGCCCGGCCGGACCTCGCCGCCGGGCGGGCCCCGGCGCACCGGCACCACCCGCACCGGGCCGGTGTCCACCGCACGCGGCGCCACCGGCCGGCCTGACGCCTGGGGCCGGACAGGTCCTAGCTGGCCAGGCCCAGGGCGGCCATCCGCCGGGTGTGCGCCTCGGTGATCCGGTTGAACATCTTGCCGACCTCGACCAGGTCGAAGCCCTGCACCTGGACGCCGCCGACCAGCAGGTTGGACAGCGCGTCCCGCTCGGCGACCACCCGCTGGGCCTGGCTGAGCGCCTCGCCCATCAGCCGCCGGCCCCACAGCGCGAGCCGGCCGCCGGAGCGCGGGTCGGCCTCGATGGCCTGGCGCACCTTGTCCACCGCGAACTGGGCGTGCCCGGTGTCGGACATGACGCCGAGCACCAGGTCACGGGTGTCGTCGTCGAGCCGGACGGCGACCTCGCGGTAGAAGTCGGTCGCGATGGCGTCGCCGACGTAGGCCTTGACCAGGCCCTCCAGCCAGTCCGAGGGCGCGGTCATCCGGTGGAACAGCTCCAGCGGCTCGACGAACGGGCGCATCGCCTCCTGCGGGTCGGCGCCGATCTCGGCGAGCCGGTCGTGCAGGCGCTGGTAGTGCTGGAACTCGGCGGAGGCCATCCGGGCCAGGGCCGCCTTGTCGGCGAGGTCCGGCGCCAGCTTGGCGTCCTCGGCGAGCCGCTCGAAGGCGCTCAGCTCGCCGTAGGCGAGCGCGCCGAGCAGATCCAGCACCGCCGCCCGGTAGCCGGGGTCGGCCGAGCACGCGGCCCAGTCCCCGATCGAGCCGGCCGCGGCGTCCTGCGTCTCACCATGGGTCTCCATGACCCGCCACCTTAGTCCCGCCGGCCCGGGGGACCCACCCTGGCCGGCCGTCGGCTGGTCGCCCGGGTGACCGGCCGGAACACCCCTTCCGGCCCGGGTCGGAAGGGGCAATGTCAGACGCGTCACGTGTTCGAGTCGTCGCCTGACTGTATGGTGGTACGGAGCCCCGTCGTGTTCGCACGGTGTCACCGCCGTCTCGGTGTCCCGCGCAAGCCCGCTCCGAAGCGGCACCGTCCATCCGGACGTGTCCGCACCGGAGCCACGGGTACTCACGTACGCGGATGCCCGGTCGGAGAGCCGATCGGCTCCGACCATGGCTTGGACCTCAAGCCTTGGCACCGCATCAGTGGCCGAGCGAGGGCCGCCGAGACCGCGCCCCCTGGCGAAGGTCCCGCGCAGGTCCCTCATGGGAATCCTCCCCGACGCCGTCGGCGACGCGCCCCGCACAGGGCAGCGCGCACCGGCCGGCCGCAGGGACCGGCGCGGTTGTGCGTCCGCTCAGCTGCATCAGGGCCGCCAGGCCCGTACGCAGCCGTGCGGCTGCCCGCCCGCCGCTCGCTCTCGGCCCCTTTCACACGGAAGAGGCAGCACCCTGTCCACCACCGCTGAACCCATCAAGACGACGTTCCGGGATCTGGGAATCCTCCCGGAGACCGCCGAGGCGCTCGAGTCCGTCGGCATCGTCCACCCCTTCCCCATCCAGGAGATGACCCTCCCGGTCGCGCTGACCGGCCACGACGTCATCGGCCAGGCCAAGACCGGCACCGGCAAGACCCTCGGCTTCGGCCTCCCGCTGATCGAGCGCTGCATCGTGCGCGCCGACGTGGACGCCGGCCGGGCGACCGAGGAGCAGCTCTCCGACGGCCCGCAGGCGCTCATCGTCGTCCCGACCCGTGAGCTCTGCACCCAGGTCACCAACGACCTGCAGACCGCCGGCAAGGTCCGCGACGTGCGCGTCCTGGCCGTCTACGGCGGCCGCGCGTACGAGCCGCAGGTCGAGGCGCTCGCCAAGGGCGTCGACATCGTGGTCGGCACCCCGGGCCGCCTGCTGGACCTGGCCGGGCAGAAGAAGCTGAACCTGTCCAAGGTCCGCTCGCTGGTCCTGGACGAGGCCGACGAGATGCTCGACCTCGGCTTCCTGCCGGACGTCGAGAAGATCATCACCATGCTGCCGGCCAAGCGGCAGACCCTGCTGTTCTCGGCCACCATGCCGGGTCAGGTCATCAGCCTCGCCCGCCGGTACATGAGCCAGCCCACCCACATCCGGGCCGCCGCCCCGGACGACACCGGCACCACCGTCGCCAACACCGAGCAGCACATCTTCCGCGCGCACTCGCTGGACAAGGTCGAGCTCGTCTCGCGCATCCTCCAGGCCGACGGCCGCGGGCTGGCGATGATCTTCTGCCGGACCAAGCGCACCGCCGCCGACGTCGCCGACCAGCTGACCCAGCGCGGCTTCGCGGCCGGCGCCGTCCACGGCGACCTCGGCCAGGGCGCCCGCGAGCAGGCGCTGCGCGCGTTCCGCAACGGCAAGGTCGACGTGCTGGTCTGCACCGACGTCGCCGCCCGCGGCATCGACGTCGAGGGCGTCACGCACGTGGTCAACTACCAGTGCCCCGAGGACGAGAAGACCTACCTGCACCGGATCGGCCGCACCGGCCGGGCCGGCGCCTCGGGCACCGCCATCACCCTGGTCGACTGGGACGACATCCCGCGCTGGCAGCTGATCAACAAGGCGCTGGAGCTGACCTTCAACGACCCGGAGGAGACCTACTCCACCTCGCCGCACCTGTACGAGCTGCTGAAGATCGCGCCGGGCACCAAGGGTGTGCTGCCGCGTTCGGAGCGGACCCGGGCCGGGCTCGGCGCGGAGGAGGTCGAGGACCTCGGCGAGACCGGCGGGCGCGGTGCGCGCACCGCCCGGGCCAAGGGCCCGCGCAGCGGCTCCGGCCGCACCGGCGCCCCTGAGGCCGCCGTGGCGACCGAGGAGAAGCCGCGCCGCACCCGTGAGCGCCGCCGCACCCGCGGGGGCTCCACGGTCGCCGAGGGCGAGGCCGGGAGCGTCGTCGAGGCCGCCGCGGCCCCGGCCGTCGAGGGCACCGAGGGCGAGGCGGCCCCGCGCCGCCGTCGCCGCCGTTCGCGCGGCGCCGCCGCCGGCGAGGCCGCTGTGGTGGCCGAGGCCGTCGCGGTGACCGAGGCGGCTGTGGCGGCTCCGGTCGCCGAGGCCCCGGCCGAGGTTCCGGCCGCCGTGGCCGTCGTGGCCGCCGCCGAGGCCGTCGTCGAGGCCGCCGTCGAAGAGAAGCCGGCCGCCCGCACCCGGACGCGCAGCCGCAAGCCGAAGGCGGAGGCCGTCGAGGCCGTCACCGAGGCACCGGCCGAGGCACCCGCCGCCGAGGCCGTCGAGGCCGCCGTCGCGAAGAAGCCGGCCACCCGGACGCGCACCCGCAAGCCGAAGGCGGAGGCCGTCGAGGCCGTCGCCGAGGCACCGGCCGCCGAGGCCGTCGCCGTGGAGAAGCCCGCCACCCGGACGCGCACCCGCAAGCCCAAGGCCGAGGCCGCGACCGCCCCGGCGGCTCCGGAGGCTGCGGCCGCCGACGCCGCGACCGAGGTCCCGGCCCCGCGCAAGCGCACCAGGGCCCGCAAGGCCGCCGCCGCGCCGGAGGCCACCCCGGAGAGCTGACGCACCCCGCCCCGGAGGGGGCGGGCCGGGCCCCTGGTGGCCTGGCCCGCCCCCTCCGGCGTTCCGGCGTTCCGGCGCAGGCTGGATAGGGTCGGGGTTACCGGCCAGTCGCCCGCAGGAGAGCAGCCCATGAGCACGCCGCCGTTCCTCACCCTTCCCCGCTGCGCCCGCGCGCTGCGGCTGTCGACCAGCCGCGGCGGGTTCGCCGCGCTGCGGGCCGAACCGGACGGGCCGGTGCGCGGCTCGGCGCTGCTGGTGCCGGGCTTCACCGGCAGCAAGGAGGACTTCATCGCCCTGCTGGAGCCGCTGGCGGCGGCCGGCTACCGGGTGACCGCCGTCGACCAGCGCGGCCAGTACGAGACCGGCGGCCCGGACGACCCGGCCGCGTACGCCGTCGAGGCGCTCGGCGCGGACGTCCGGGCGCTCACCGAGGCGGTGGCCGCCGACGGCGGCGGCGGGCCGCTGCACCTGCTGGGGCACTCCTTCGGCGGCCAGGTGGTCCGGGAGGCGGTGCTGGCCGCGGCCGCGGACGGCCCGTCGCCGTGGCGCTCGCTGACCCTGATGTCCACCGGCCCGGGCGCGATCGATCCGGCCGAGGCGGCCCGCACCAAGCTGCTGCTGGACGTGCTGCCGGTCATGAGCCTGGAGGAGATCTGGCAGGTCATGCGGCAGATGGAGGAGGGCAGCGGGGACCAGAAGCAGCGCCCGGAGCCGGCCGTCGCGGAGTTCCTGCACCGCCGCTGGCTGGCCAACGTGCCGCTGTCGCTGAGCGTCACCGGTGGCCATCTGGTCGCCGCGCCGGACCGGGTGGCCGAGCTGGCCGCCGCCACCGCCGGCCTGCCGGTGCTGGTGCTGTCCGGGGTGCGGGACTACGCCTGGCCGGTGCCGGAGCAGACCCGGATGGCGGAGCGCCTGGGGGCCCGCCGGGTGGTTGTCGAGGACGCCGGCCACTCCCCCAACGCCGAACGCCCGGCCGCCACGGCCGGGGCGCTGGCCGCGTTCTGGGCCTGAACCGGGCCGATCCGGAGAGTGGTCTGAACCACTTCTCGAAGTTCGACCGTCTTCAACACAGGACAAAAGTCGTTAGTTACGGTAATCTTTGATTCTGTCCGGGAATCATCGCCGGCCTCCGCGTCGGCGCGAATCAGCCGAAACCTGGACTTCACGGGCGGGCAACGACCCGGAAGCACCACCACGTCACCGTGGTTCACGAGGCACCAGACGCACCGGGCAAGCAGGGGGAGCCCTTGCCGCAGCAGACCGCCGCACGTACGAACCGAGCGATCCGGCCGCACCGCCGGACCCGTAGGACCCCTCAAGGGCTGGTATCCACTCAGCCGCAATCGCCCCGACCGACGGGGCAGGAACAGGAGACGCCCATGACGAAGACCATGCGCTTCGAGATCGTTCGACTGGACGACGCCAACGGCTCCGCCGCCGACCGCCTGATAGCCGACGCCGAGACCGTCCGCGAGTTCGTCCAGGCCGCCGCCCGCACCGGTGAGCGCCTGCTCATCCGCCCGTGCCCGACCGTCTGACCACGCGCGGCGCCTCCGACCGGGAGCCCTCACCCGCCGCCGACGAGCCGGGAGCGTCCGATCCGGACGTTCCGATACCCGACTGACGCCCTGTCACCGCAATCGCCGATGACGGGGCGTCAGTGTGTCCGGGCCCTGCGCCCGTCGACGTTTGCCGCCGCCCGCCACGGGACATCCCCCAACGGGAACCGCCCGTGCCGCGCCGCCCCACCCCGCGCCGAACGGGCCCCGCCACCGACAGGTGCCGCCGAGCCCTCCGTACGGGTGATCGTCCTTGACGCGGCGGTCCGGAGGGAGGAGCGTTGTCGCCTATGAGGGGCGAGCCAAGCTGCCCGAGGTGCGCCGGTCGGGTCCGCGCCCCCGGTCTGTTCTCAGACACCTGGCAGTGCGACCGGCACGGAGCCGTGCACCCGATGCAGCCCGTGCTGCCACCGAGCGTCGAAGCCCTGGGCGTCGCCGTCACCCGCTCGCAGGTCCCCGTCTGGCTGCCCTGGCCGCTCCCGGTCGGCTGGCTCTACACCGGCATCGCCCACGTCGGCGACGACGTCTCCGGCGCCCGGGCCACCGCCGTCGCCTGCTCCGGACCGGCCCCGCTCGGCGGCTTCGGCGAGCTGGTGCTCGTCGCCGAGGAGCTGGGGGTCGGCCTCGGCGCCCGCTACGCCGGGATGCCCGGGCCCGATCCGGGCGACTCCGTCGGCCTCTACAAGCCCGCCGACGCCAAGCTGCTGGCCGCCGGACGGCCCACCCCGATGTTCCACATCCCGGACGCCCCGGCCGACCGCGCGGTGTTCGTCGGCGAGGCCCGCGGCCTCTGGCTCTGGGCGGTCGCCTGGCCCGAGCAGTCCGCCCTGGTGATGTACGACGAACTCGTCCTCACCGACCTGCGTGAGGCCGGCGCCGAACTGGACCTGCTCCCCTGCGGGGCCCTCTCCCCCCGCCTGCTGGGATAGGTCCCGTCCGGCCCGGGCCTGGCGCCCTGTCCTATCCTGGGCGGCACCCCGAGCCCCCAGGAGTCCGCCCCGTGCGCATCGACCTGCACGCCCACAGCAACGCCTCCGACGGCACCGACAGCCCGGCCGAGCTGGTCGCGGCGGCCGTGGCCGCGGGCCTCGACGTCGTGGCGCTCACCGACCACGACACCGTCGCGGGCCACGCCGAGGCCGCCGGGGCGGTGCGCGCGCTGCCCGCCGGCAGCCGGCTGACCGTCGTCCCGGGCGCCGAACTGTCCTGCGTGGTGGGCGGCGTCAGCATGCACCTGCTGGCGTACCTGTTCGACCCGGACGAGCCGGAGTTCGCGCGCGAGCGGGAGCTGGTGCGCACCGACCGGTTCCGGCGCGGGCGGGCGGTCGTCGAGCGCTGCCGCGAACTCGGCGCGGACATCAGCTGGGAGCAGGTGCAGCGGATCGCCGGGGCCGGCTCGGTCGGGCGCCCGCACATCGCCAGCGCGCTGGTCGAGGCGGGCGTGGTGGCCACCGTCTCGGACGCCTTCACCGCCGAGTGGCTGGCCAACGGCGCCCGGGCGGACGTCCGCAAGCACGAGACCGACCCGATCGAGGCGGTCCGGCTGGTCCGGGCCGCCGGCGGGGTGCCGGTGTTCGCCCACCCCGGCGCGGTCAAGCGCGGGCGGACCGTCCCGGACCAGGTGATCGCCGACCTCGCGGCGGCCGGGCTGGCGGCGCTGGAGGTCGACCACACCGACCACGACGAGGAGACCCGGGTGCGGCTGCGCGGCCTGGCCGGCGAACTGGGGCTGCTGGTC
The DNA here is from genome assembly GCF_040687675.1 of Kitasatospora sp. NPDC056731. Lineage (NCBI taxonomy): Bacteria > Bacillati > Actinomycetota > Actinomycetes > Kitasatosporales > Streptomycetaceae > Kitasatospora > Kitasatospora sp. NPDC056731. The sequence goes on along the minus strand of NZ_JBFBNR010000016.1, from coordinate 138,382 downwards.
ACCGGCTCCAGCGACTACCACGGCAGCCGCAAGACCGTCCGGCTCGGCGAGCACACCACCGATCCCGCGGTGTACGAGGCCCTGCTGGCGCAGGCCACCGGCGCGAAGCCGATCGGCGGCTGAGGGCCGCACGCCGGGGTGCGGGGGCGCGGCGGGAGCGCGGGGCCAGGACGGGAGACCCGCGGCCTGAGCCCCGGTCAGTCCAGCCGGACGCCGCGGCGGTCCGGGTCGCGCAGGTCGGCGCCCTGGTCCAGCCAGCGCTCCTGGAGCGCGGCCGCGCCGTGCACCCGCTTCCAGCCGGCCTCGTTGGGCGTCATCGGCAGCAGCGGCAGGAAGCGGACCGGGTCGGCCGGCTCGTCCAGCTCCAGGTCCGGCACCAGGCCGCCCGGCTCGGCGGCCAGCACCGAGGTGAACGGCGCGCCGTCCCACAGCGGGGCGCCGAGGTCCAGCGAGCCGCCGGGGGCCACCACCAGTCCCTCGACCTGCGGGGTCGCGGCCAGGGTGGCCAGGCTGCGCAGCACGCTGTCGCGCCCGCCGCGGACGGTCAGCACCAGTTCGGCGCGCGGGCCGCGCAGTTGGTCGGCCACCGGTGCGGTCGGGTCGGCCATCGGCGCGGCGGCCATGCCGAGCGTCGCGTACCGGACCAGGCCGTCCGCGTCCGGGCCGAAGCGCAGCACCTCGATCCGGTCGGTGCCGAGGAAGGTGACCGCGGCGCGGCCGCTCGGCTCGCCGAAGGTGGTGATCAGCCGGGCCTCGACGGCGGCCAGCACCGCCTCCCGGGAGAGCGCCGGGGAGCTGCCGCCGTGGGGTTCGCCGAAGAGCGGGAAGTCATGCGCCATGCCGGTGAGCGTAACCCCCGGGGGCGGGCCGGCCGTGTGCGGGCGGCCCGGGCAAAGCCTCGGGAAAGCCCGGGGCGCCGATGGTCGGTCAGATGTTAGGGTGAGCGACTGGCCACCGGAAATCCTCAGGTTCCCGGGGCGGCGGCACGAAGGAGGTGGTTGCGGTGGATACCGGCCGACCATGCAGTACCGGCAGCTCTACCCGGCCCCGACTTCCCCGTACCCCTCGCCACGCAGGCTGAACCGGCTGATCCAGCCGAGGTAGCCCGGGCAGGCCGGACGCGGACGAACCGGCCGGGAGAGCACCCTCACCCCCCTTCACCGGTGTTCTTCGCCGTCGCACCACGGCCGCCCGCTCCTCCCCCGCCTTCCGACCGGGGGGACCCCTACGCCGCTGTGCGGCGGCTCCTGTTCCAGGGAGCCTGCCATGTCGATGATCAACAGCCTGCGCGCCGCCGTCCGCACCAACCGCCGCCGCTCCGCGGTCGGCGCGTACGACGCCGTCCCGGCGGGCGCCGGCTCGGCGGTCGTCGACTGCGCGGTGTACCAGCACGGCAAGCGCCACGGCGAGACCTGCAGCCCCCGCGAGGCCGCCCGCCGGATCAAGGCCGCGCACCAACTCCCGGACGGGGACGGCTCGTTCAGCTGGATCGGGCTGCACGAGCCGACCGAGGCCGAGTTCGAGGGCATCGCCCAGCGCTTCGGCCTGCACCCGCTCGCGGTCGAGGACGCGGTGCACGCGCACCAGCGGCCCAAGGTCGAGCGCTACGACGACGTGCTGTTCGCCGTCTTCAAGACCATCCGCTACGTCGAGCACGACCAGCTCACCCCGACCAGCGAGGTGGTGGAGACCGGCGAGTTGATGGTCTTCGCCGGGCGGGACTTCGTGATCACCGTCCGGCACGGCGGCCACGGCTCGCTGCAGGAGCTGCGGCACCGGCTGGAGGCCGACGCGGACGAGTCCGGACTGCTCGCCAAGGGCCCGTCCGCGGTGCTGCACGCGATCGCCGACCACGTCGTGGACAACTACCTGCTGGTCTCCGAGCGGCTGCAGAACGACGTGGACGAGATCGAGTACGGCGTCTTCTCGGCCAAGGGCGGGCGCAGCTCCGACGTCGGCCGGGTGTACCAACTCAAGCGCGAGGTACTGGAGTTCAAGCGGGCCGTGGTGCCGCTGCTGCGCCCGATGCAGCAGTTGTCCGAGCCGCTGCAGCGCCTCGTCGACCCGGACATCCAGAAGTACTTCCGGGACGTCGCCGACCACCTGGCCCGGGTCACCGAGCAGGTGCACGGCTTCGACGAACTGCTGAACTCGCTGCTCCAGGCCAACCTGGCGCAGGTCTCGGTGGCGCAGAACGAGGACATGCGCAAGATCACCGCCTGGGCGGCGATCTTCGCCGTGCCCACCATGATCACCGGCGTGTACGGCATGAACTTCGAGTACATGCCCGAGCTGCACCACAAGTACGGCTATCCGATGGTGCTCGGCGCCATCATGCTGATCTGCGTCGGGATGTACCGGGGCTTCCGCCGCAACGGCTGGCTGTAGCCGCCCGCGGCGCCCGCCAGCCGCTACCGCCGGCCGCCGCGGGCGACCAGGACCAGGCCCACCAGGATCAGCACCACCGCCGGATACGCCGCCACCGGGGGCCACTGGCCGAGCCACAGGGCGGCGATCAGGGCCGCGCCCGGCGTCTCCAGCAGGATCGCGGTGGAGGTGATCGACGGGCCGAGGCTGCGCACCACGCGGTTGCTCAGCGAGTGGCCGAGCAGTTGGGCGGCGACCATCAGCAGCACGATCTGCCACCACACCCCGGCCGGCCAGCCGGCCAGCGGCGTCCCCGCGACCAGGCAGATCGCCAGCAGGCCCACCGCCGTGGTGGCGTAGCAGACCAGCGTGTACGCGGTGGTGCTGACGGTCTTGCGGACCTCCGCGCCCAGCAGCATGTACCCGGCGGCGGCCAGGCCCGCGCCGAGGGCGAGCGCGTCGCCGAGCAGCGCGCGCGGGGAGAGCGAGAGGTCGACGCCGGTCAGCACCAGCACGCCGGCGAAGGCCACGCCCGTACCGAGCCAGACCATCCGGGGGGCGCGGACGCCGAGCAGTCGCATCAGCAGGATGGTCCACAGCGGGGTGGTGGTGACCAGGGCGGTCGCCGAGGCCACCGAGGTCATCCGCAGGCTGGGCATCCAGAGCGCGAAGTGCACGGCGAGCAGTACGCCCGCCGCGATCGCGAGCAGCAGCGCCCTCCGGCCGATCCCGCGCAGTTCGGCGCGGTGGCGCAGCAGCGCGTACGGGCCGAGGACACCGACCGACATGACGTTGCGCCAGAACGCGATCGCCAGCGCGGGCGCGGCGGTGGCGCTGATCAGCGGGCCGGACAGCGAGATGCCGGCGATGGAGACGGCGAGCAGCAGCAGGTCGGCGGTGGGGAGCGGGTGCGCCGGCTCGGTGGCGGTGGCGGCTGGTGCGGGGGCGGTCGCGGGCCGGGCGGCGGGCACGGCGCTCCTCTGCTGGTCACGTGGGCTGGGGCGAGGCGGGGGCCGGGCTGAACCTGGCTGGGGCTGGACCGGGCCGGGCTGAACCGGGGCCGGGGCTGGGCGCTCCTACGGTAAGGCCCGTGGCAAGCCGATGGAACTGTCGCCCGACGGCTGAGACAACTCGTGGACGGCGGAGGTCGTACCCTGGGCGCCATGGACCGTACGCCCGCCGCCGCGACCGCCGACGACCTCCTCGACCAGGCCCTGCTGGAGGAGGCCGCGAAGAAGTCCGGCCTCCTCTGGGTCCGCGCGGACGGCCAGGAGCAGGCCCGCCCGCTCTGGCACGCCTGGCACGACGGCGCCGTGGTGGTGGTCGGCGAGGGCGGCGAGCAGCCGCTGCACGGTCTGACCGCCGGATCCGGCGCGGTGGTGACCGTCCGCAGCAAGGACAAGGGCGGCCGGCTGACCGGCTGGAACGCCCGGGTCTCGGAGCTGGCCCCGGGCGGCGAGGCCTGGCTGGGCGCCGTCGAGGAGCTCAAGGGCAAGCGGCTGAACGCGCCCGACACCGACACCATCACCGACCGCTGGGCCCGCGAGTGCCGGGTGCTGCGCCTGGAGCCCGCCGGAGCGCTGACCGAGCGTCCGGGCGCGATGCCGGACGGCTCGCACGCCGCCCAGCCGATGCCCACCGCGGCCACCACCCGCCGCCCCATCCCGGCCGGTCTGCCCAAACTGCTGTTCAAGCGCCGCTAAAGATTCACGCCCGGGACTCCTCGGCTGTGTACCGTGCCTCGTCGGGCCGGGCTCGCGACACGCGGGTAGCCTTGCCCGCAGGTGCGCCCCGGCGTACCCGGCACGGCGTCGAACGAGTCGAGGGAGTTCATGGCAGGGCCAGGTACCCGGGTCTTCATCTCCCACCTCTCCGCCCTCGCCGTCTTCGACCCGAACGGCGACCAGGTCGGCCGGGTCCGTGACGTCGTCGTCTCGCTGCGGCTCGGCGGCCGCCCGCCGCGGGTCCTGGGCCTGGTGGTCGAGGTGGTCGGCCGGCGCCGGATCTTCCTGCCGATGACCCGGGTGACCAGCCTGGAGTCCGGCCAGGTGCTCGCCACCGGCGTGATCAACCTGCGGCGCTTCGAGCAGCGCCCGTCCGAGACCCTGGTGCTCGCCGAGCTGCTGGACCGCACCGTCACCTGGTCCAAGACCGGTGAGGACGTCACCGTGCTGGACGTCGGGATGGTGCAGACCCGGATGCGCGAGTGGGAGATCAGCAAGGTCTTCGTCCAGGTCGGCCGGGCCGGCCGGCTGCGCAAGGGCAAGGGCGAGCGGCTCACCCTGGACTGGCAGGACGTCACCGGCTTCACGCTGCCCGAGCAGGACCAGGGCGCCGCCAACCTGCTCGCCACCTTCGACCAGCTGCGCGCCGCCGACCTCGCCAGCGTCATGCACCACCTGTCCGCCAAGCGCCGCGCCGAGGTGGCCGCCGCGCTCGACGACGAGCGGCTCGCCGACGTCTTGGAGGAGCTGCCCGAGGACGACCAGGTCGAGATCATCGGCAAGCTCAAGGACGAACGTGCCGCCGACGTCCTGGAGGCGATGGACCCGGACGACGCCGCCGACCTGCTCTCCGAACTGCCCGACGACGAGGCCGAACGGCTGCTCCAGCTGATGGAGCCGGACGAGGCCGAGCCCGTCCGCCGCCTGCTGTCGTACGAGGAGAACACCGCCGGCGGCCTGATGACCACCGAGCCGGTCGTGCTGGAGCCGGACGCGACCGTGGCCGAGGCGCTCGCCCGCATCCGGGTCTCCGACCACAAGCCCGCGCTCGCCGCGCAGGTGTACGTCTGCCGGCCGCCGAACGAGACCCCGACCGGCAAGTACCTGGGCACCGTGCACTTCCAGCGGCTGCTGCGCGAGCCGCCGTACGTGCTGGTCGGCTCGCTGGTCGACGACGACCTGGACCCGCTGCCGCCGGACACCCCGCTGTCGCTGATCACCAGCTACCTGGCGACCTACAACCTGGTGTCCGCGCCGGTCGTCGACGAGGCCGACCACCTGCTCGGCGCGGTGACCGTCGACGACGTGCTCGACCACCTGCTGCCGGAGGACTGGCGCGAGTCCGTCCTGCACGGCCACGACGACACGGACGGCACGAGGGAAGAGGTGCACGGTGGACGCTGACCGCAAGGGGCGGCGGGACGAGTCCCCCCGCCAACGCATCCAGAGCGAACTGCGGGAACTGCGCCAGCTGCGCGAACTGCGCGGCCGGGAGGGCGGCCGGGAGCGGCGCGCCGAGATCTCCGTGGCCGGCCCGGCCCGCACCCGGCTCGACCAGCCCCGCACCGCCCGGCCCGGGCTGATCTCGCTGCCCGCCTACGACCCGGAGGCGTTCGGCAAGCTCTCCGAACGGATCGCGCGGTTCCTGGGCACCGGCCGCTTCATCGTCTGGATGACGGTGGTGATCATCATCTGGGTGGCCTGGAACACCCTGCTGCCGGAGAACGTGCGCTTCGACAGCTACCCCTTCATCTTCCTCACCCTGGTGCTGTCCCTCCAGGCCTCCTACGCGGCCCCGCTGATCCTGCTCGCGCAGAACCGCCAGGACAACCGGGACCGGGTCAACATGGAGCAGGACCGGGCCCGCAGCGACCGCAACATCGCGGACACCGAGTACCTGACCCGCGAGGTCGCGGCACTGCGGCACGGGCTCGGCGAGGTCGCCACCCGAGACTTCATCCGCTCCGAACTCCAGTCCCTGCTCAAGGAGATCGAGGAGCGCCGGGAGCCCTCCGGGACGCTGTGACCGGCGGCACGCTACCGGCGGGTTAGGGGATCCCCCGAGCGCCGTACCATCAAGGCATGGCCAACGAGACAGAGGTCGCGGCCGGCGTCACGGAGGAGTCCGTACGCCAGGCGCTGGCGACCGTCAACGACCCGGAGATCAACCGCCCGATCACCGAGATCGGCATGGTGAAATCGGTCGGGATCGCCGAGGACGGCGCGGTGCGCGTCGCGGTCTACCTGACCGTCTCCGGCTGCCCGATGCGCGACACCATCGTCACCCGGGTCCGCGAAGCGGTCGGCCGCGTGCCCGGTGTGACCGGCGTCGAGGTCGAGCTCGACGTGATGAGCGACGAGCAGCGCAAGGAGCTCTCCCAGCTGCTGCGCGGCGGCGCCCCCGAGCGGGAGATCCCGTTCGCCAAGCCGGGCACACTGACCCGGGTCTACGCCGTCGCCTCCGGCAAGGGCGGCGTCGGCAAGTCCTCCGTCACGGTCAACCTGGCCGCCGCGATGGCCGCCGACGGCCTGAAGGTCGCCGTCGTGGACGCCGACATCTACGGCCACAGCGTGCCCCGCATGCTCGGCGTCGAGGGCCGGCCCACCCAGGTCCAGGACATGATCATGCCGCCGCAGTCGCACGGCGTGAAGGTCATCTCGATCGGCATGTTCACCCCGGGCAACGCCCCGGTGGTCTGGCGCGGCCCGATGCTGCACCGCGCGCTCCAGCAGTTCCTCGCCGACGTCTACTGGGGCGACCTGGACGTCCTGCTGCTGGACCTGCCGCCCGGCACCGGCGACATCGCGATCTCGGTGGCCCAGCTGGTCCCCAACGCGGAGATCCTGATCGTCACCACCCCGCAGATGGCCGCCGCCGAGGTGGCCGAGCGGGCCGGCACCATCGCGGTGCAGACCCACCAGAAGATCGTCGGCGTGATCGAGAACATGTCCGGCATGCCGTGCCCGCACTGCGACGAGATGATCGACGTCTTCGGCACCGGCGGCGGCCAGACCGTCGCGGACGCGCTCACCCGCACCGTCGGCGCGACCGTCCCGGTGCTCGGCTCGATCCCGATCGACGTGCGCCTGCGCGAGGGCGGCGACGACGGCCGCCCGGTCGTGCTCGCCGCTCCCGACTCCCCGGCCGGCGCCGCCCTGCGCGCCGTCGCCGGCAAGCTCGGCGGCCGCCAGCGCGGCCTCTCCGGGCTCTCCCTCGGGCTGACCCCGAAGAACAAGTTCTGACGACGCGTCGCCGAAGGGGCCGGGTGGTTCGACCACCCGGCCCCTTCGGCGTGCTCGGCGTCCTCGCGCCCTACGGGCGGGTGTAGGCGGTCAGGTCGGGCGCGGTGGCGAAGCCGGCGCCGTAGGCGCTGACGCCTCGGCCGTAGGCGCCGAGCAGGACGCCGGGGGCCTCGCCGGCGAGCACCCAGCCGTACTCGGACTCGCGGTAGCGGAAGGGCTGCGGCAGGCCGTTCACCGGGAGGCTGAGGGTGGACCAGCCGGGGCCGGCCAGGTCGTCGGCGAGGTCCCACGCGAGGGTGCTCTGCTGGTCCAGCCAGTCCTGGCGCAGCGCGCGGTCGAGCTGGCCGGGCCAGGTCGAGGCGAGCAGGCCCGAGCCGGCCAGCCAGGCGGCGGAGGAGGCGGAGGTCGCCTCCAGGGTGCCGGTGTTGTCAGCGCTGCGGCGGCTGTCCCGGCGGGCCACCGTGACCACGACCGCGAACCTGCGCATGTCGCGCGGCTCGTACTGCCTGGCCGGCTCCTCGCCGTGGCCGAGGCTGCCGTAGTCGACGCTGCCGGGCGCCCCGGCCCGGGGGCCGCCGGCGCCGGCCTGCATCAGGTAGCGGCGGCCGGTCCAGCCGTCGTCCAGGCCGTACCAGGGGAAGTCGGCGGACAGGTAGGGCACCAGCGGGTCCGCCGGGCCGGCCTGTCCGCCGACCACCGGGCCGCCGGCCGTGGCCGTCGTCCCCACCGCCTGACTCGTCGCGTCCATCCCCGGGCCTCCTCAAACACACGTTTGCCTGCCGTGGCGCGCTCCCATCGTGGCGTACCGCGGCGTTCCCGGGAGCCGTTCCTGGTCCGCGACAGCGCGGAATGTGACGGACGGCTCTGCGGGAACAATCAGCACAATAGCGGCGCACACGCCGCCGCCCCGCTCAGCCGGGCGGCCGGGCGGGGCGGTGGCGTGGTCGTACGGGGCGTGACCGGGGGCCGGTCAGGTCGCGTCGGGGTCGAACGGGGGCCGCTCGCCGGGCTGCAACGGCGCCCCGGTGGAGGCCGCCACCGGGGCGGCGGCCTTCTCGAAGCTCACGCTGCCGTTGCGGCCGTTCACCGGCGCCGCCGGCTTGTCGTCCAGGACGGAGCGGATGTCGAGCGAGTCCTTCATCTCCTTGAGGCCCAGCGGGTCCTCTTCGTCGCCCAGGAGCTGCTTGCGGACGAAGGTCTTGGGGTTCAGGTCCTCGAACTCGAAGTCCTTGAACTCGGGGCCCAGCTCGCTGCGGATGTCCTCCTTCGCGTTGTCGGCGAAGGAACGGACCTTCCGGATGAAGCCCATGGTGTCCTGGATCAGCTTCGGGAGCTTGTCGGGGCCGAAGATGACGATCGCCATCACGGCCAGGGTCAGGATCTCCAGCCCGCCTACATCGCTGAACACCTAAGCTCCCTAGCTCGTCGGACGACGGTCCCTACAGGGTAATGGCCATCGGCGGGTCCATGGTCCACGCTGCGATGAAGCCGTGGTAAAGACCTGCCGATGGCCGAGATCGTCGCGACCGGGGCGCGAGCGGCGCTCTAGGTAGGGACAAGGGCCTAGCGGGTCTGCTGGCGCAGTGCGGGCAGGCCGCCCGAGTTTCGCTCCGAGGCCGGCGGCGGCGTCGCGTCGCGGGTCGCGGCGACGGGGTGGGCCGGGAAGTCCACCGGGATCTGCGCGGTCATCGGGACCAGGCCCCCGCCGCGGCCCGTGCCGCCGCTGTTGCCGACCGTGCTGACCGGGTTGCCGTGCTGGTCCTCGCTCTGCGCGCTGAGGCCGCCGACCCCGCCGAGCGTCACCGCGGCGACCGAGAAGGCGCCCGCGGCGGCGAAGACGAAGCGGCGCCCGCGCGGCGCGGCGGAGCGTACGGCGGCGGCGGCCGGGCGGGGCCGGACGGCGCTCTCGGGGCGGGCCGCGGCCTCGGGGCGGCCGTTGCGCCGGCCCATCAGGGGCCGCAGCACCGCGCCGCCGCGCCCGAACGCCCTCGGGTCGACCCCGGGCACCGGGGTGTCGGCGCCGAGCGCGCCCGCGCCGAAGGAGGCGCCGGCGCCGCGGCCGAAGGAGCCGCCGGTGAGCCGGCTGCCGCCGAACGTGCCGCCGGCCGCGACCCCGCCGCCGGGCAGGTCGTCGTCGTCACCGCGGCCGCCGCGCCCGACGGGCCAGTCGGCGTCCGCCGGATCGTCCGCTGGCAGGGCGCCGACGGCCATCAGCCGGGCCATCAGGCCGGAGGACGGCCCGGGGGTGCCGGTGCGGGTCAGCAGGTGCTTGACGGCCCGGCCCGCGTCGACCTCGGCGAGGCACTGCGGGCAGGTCGCCAGGTGGGCCTGGACGCGATCGCGCGAGTCGTGGCCGAGTTCGCCGTCCAGGAACGCGGAGAGGCGCTCACCGAGGTGGTGCTCCTCGGCGGCCGGCTCGGCGGGGCGCACCGGCACCGCGCGCAGCGCCGTCTCGCCCGGCAGCGGGAGCGCGGGCAGGACGGGCTCGCCCGGTTCGTCGCCGCGGCGGCCGGGCAGGGCCCAGCCCCGCCTGGCCGCCGACCGGCCGAACGGGTCCGACTGGCCCGGCCCGGACCGGCCGGTTCCGCTCACGATCGCCTCCGTCCGCGCACACCCGGCGCGAGCGCGCCCTCGACGGCGGCGCCGACCGGCACCGGCTCCTCCGAGCCGCCGCGGCGCTCGCGCCCGGGGGCCGAGCCGGGGGCACGGTGCTTGAGCGCGGCGCGCAGGTGCGAGCGGCCGCGGTGGATGCGGCTGCGGACGGTGCCGAGCTTGACGCCCAGCGTGGCGGCGATCTCCTCGTAGGACAGTCCCTCGATGTCGCAGAGCACCACGGCGGCGCGGAACTCCGGGGCGAGGGTGTCCAGGGCGTGCTGCACGTCGGCGTCGAAGTGGGTGTCGCTGAAGTGCTGGGCCGGGCTGGGCTCGCGGGAGGCGAGCCGCTCGGCCGCGTCCTCGCCGAGCGCGTCGAAGCGGATGCGCTGGCGGCGGCGGACCATGTCCAGGAACAGGTTGGTGGTGATCCGGTGCAGCCAGCCCTCGAACGTGCCGGGGGTGTAGGTGGACAGCGAACGGAACACCCGGACGAAGACCTCCTGGGTGAGGTCCTCGGCGTCGTGCTGGTTGCCCGTCAGGCGGTACGCGAGGCGGTAGACCCGGGCGCTGTGCGCCTCGACGATCTCCTCCCAGGAGGGCGGAGTCCAGGTCTGCGCGTCGGGGCCCTCGGTGAAGGTCGCGAGGGCGGGGGCCTCGGTGGTACCGGCGGCCGGCGTTGCGGCGGCGGGCTGGTCCAGGTCGGAGTGCGCAGGCTGGTTCATCACGGGCTTCGGCGTACGGACCGACGCGGTGCAGCGGGAGTGCCGCCGCACGGGGACGTCGCCCTCGGCCACACCTCCTCGGTCGGCTCTTCTTCCCAGCAGGGCCACCACCATATCCACCTCACCCGTCAAGCCCGGATAAAAGTGCCCGGGAGGTCTCCCGTACCCGGTCCTTCGTGACAACGGCCCGCCGCCGTACGCGGTTCCCGGTCGGCCAGTAATCTGTGCCAGGAAATATCGACTTCCCTCGGCACCGGGCCGTAACCCGGGGCTCCGAAAGAGGCAGCCATCAGCGAGTTCGGGCCCGAGCGTGTGGCCCTCGCCGACACCTACGTCGGCGAGGACGCGGTGCTGACCTACGCCCGGGCGCAGTCCGCGCGCACCGGGATACGGGCGATCGGGCCCAGCGGCGGGGCGTGCCTGCGGCTGCTGGCCGCGGCACTGGACGCCAAGGCGGTGGCCGAGATCGGCACCGGGACGGGCGTCTCCGGGGTCTACCTGCTGCGCGGCATGCGGCCGGACGGCGTGCTCACCACGGTGGACTCCGAACCGGTGCGCCAGCAGCTGGCCCGCGAGGCGTACCACGCGGCCGGATTCGCGGCCAACCGCTCGCGGTTCATACCGGGCCGGGCGCTGGAGGTGCTGCCCCGGCTCGCCGACGGCCAGTACGACCTGGTGTTCTGCGACGGCGACCCGGCCGAGTCCCGGGAGTACCTGCTGGAGTCGCTGCGGCTGCTGCGGCCGGGCGGGATGGTCTGCTTCGAGGGGGTGTTCCAGGAGGGCCGGCTGGCCGAGCCGGAGCTGCAGGACCCCCAGACGGGCGCGGTGCGCGACCTGGTCCGGGACGTCCGGGAGAGCGAGGCGCTGCTGCCGGCGCTGCTGCCGGTCTCGGACGGGCTGCTCTGCGCCATCAAACGGTAGGACCGTCGAGCGGCAGGGCCGTCAGGCAGTGGGACCGTCAGGCGGCGGTCCCGCCGCCTCAGGCCGCGGCCGCCGGGCGCCTGACGCGCCGGGCCCTTGAACGCCGCGGGGCCCCAAACGCCGCAGGGCCCGGGCCGACATGACGTCGTACCCGGGCCCGGCAGCACATCTCCAGGAGATGACGAGCACCCGCTGCGGTCAGCCGCAGGCCTTCTTCAGGGCCTCGCCGAGGGCGTCGGCCTCGTCAGGTGTGAGCTCCACCACAAGGCGTCCGCCGCCTTCGAGCGGAACGCGCATGATGATGCCCCGTCCCTCTTTGGTGACTTCGAGCGGGCCGTCACCCGTCCGCGGCTTCATGGCCGCCATGCTCGTTCCCCTTCCTGCAACCGCTCAGCTACGCACCGGCAGTCCGTCCACCGCCGGTATCGAACGCATTGATCGGAAGCCATTATCCCGCATGCCACGGGCTGATGACCAACATCACTCTCGGTGCAACATCGGCCGGACCGCCCCCAAGCGCCGCAATTGCCGTCATAAGCCCCGGCGTGGCGGCGGTGCGCGGGCCGCCGAAAGGTGCGATACCTCACACTCCCCACCCGGCCGTCCGCTCCGGCATCCTGGCACTCGACCGACACCGAGCCGACCACCGGGGAGCCCTCGCCCATGTCCGATTCCGTGCTGTACGAGCTGGACGGCGGCCTGGCCGTCATCACCATCAACCGCCCGGAGGCGATGAACGCCCTCGACGTCGCGACCAAGATCGCACTGCGGGACGCCGTGGCCGCCGCGGCCGCGGATCCGGCGGCGCGGGCGGTGCTGCTGACCGGGGCCGGCGAGCGCGCGTTCTGCGTCGGGCAGGACCTGAACGAGCACCTGACGATGCTGAAGCGGGCCGACGAGACCGGCGAGGGCGCGCTGCGCACCGTCGCCGAGCACTACAACCCGCTGGTGCGGGCGCTGGCCGGGATGCGCAAGCCGACCGTCGCCGCGGTCGGCGGGGTGGCGGCCGGCGCGGGCGCCTCGCTGGCCTTCGCCTGCGACTTCCGGGTCCTCTCCGACCGGGCCGGCTTCAACACCGCCTTCGCCGGGATCGCCCTGACCGCCGACTCGGGCGCCTCCTGGACGCTGCCCCGGCTGGTCGGGCACGCCAGGGCCACCGAGCTGCTGATGCTGCCCCGGACGGTCAAGGCCGCCGAGGCGCTGGAGCTGGGCCTGGCCACCAGGGTGGTGCCGGCCGAGGAGCTCGCCGCCACCGCGCGGGCCTTCGCCCAGGAGCTGGCCGCAGGCCCCACGGTGGCCTACGGCGCCATCAAGGAGTCGCTGGCGTACGGCGCCTCGCACTCGCTGGACGAACTGCTCGACAAGGAGGACGAGCTGCAGACCCTGGCCGGCGAGAGCGAGGACCACCGGATCGCGGTCCGCGCCTTCATCGCCAAGGAGAAGCCGCAGTACCTGGGCCGCTAGGGTTTCCCGCCCGACCGGTCAGACCGGGCGCGCGGTGCGGACGTGGCAGTCCGCCAGGTGGTCGTCGACCAGGCCGCAGGCCTGCATCAGGGCGTAGGCGGTGGTCGGGCCGACGAAGCGGAAGCCCTCCTTCTTCAGGGCCTTCGCGAGCGCGGTCGACTCGGGCGTGACGGCCGGCACCTCCCCCATCGTGCGGGGGGCCGGCCGGTCCGGGGCTCCGGCGAACTGCCAGATCAGCGCGTCCAGCCCGCCGTCCAGGTCGCGGGCGACCCGGGCGTTGGCGATGGCGGCCTGGATCTTGGCCCGGTTGCGGATGATGCCGGTGTCGGCGAGCAGCCGCTCCACGTCCGCCTCGCCGAACTCGGCGACCTCGGCGATCCCGAAGCCGGCGAACGCGGCCCGGAAGCCCTCCCGGCGGCGCAGGATGGTCAGCCAGGACAGCCCGGACTGGAACGCCTCCAGGCAGACCCGCTCGAACAGGGCGTCGTCGCCGTGCACCGGACGGCCCCACTCGGTGTCGTGGTAGGCCCGGTAGTCGTCGGTCGACTCGCCCCAGGCGCAGCGGCGCAGGCCGTCCGCACCGAGCACCGCGCCCTCGGTGAGGGCGGTCACCGGTCGTTCACCGGTTTCGCGTCCTCGGGCCGCTCCTGCTCGGGCCGCTCCTTGGTGAGCGCGACGGCCGGCTCGACCACCTTCGCGAACTCCTCCAGGCCGGGCAGCGGTTCGGCGCCGGCGTCCGGGCCGTCGGTCGCCTCGACCGCGCCGCGCAGGTGGCCGGCGGCCTCCAGTTCGGCGATCCGCGAGTCGCGGTAGGCGAGTTCGGCGCCGAGGCGGTCCAGGACGTCGTCGACCTCGTCCATCCGGTAGCCGCGGACGGCCATCGGCAGCCGCAGGTCGTCGACGTCCGCCTTGCTCAGCGGACGGTCCTGCGGCAGCCGGGCCGCGAGGCGGTCCTGCACCGCCTCCGGCATCGAGCCGCCCCCGCCGAGCGCCACCAGCGCGGCGCCGCCGACCACCACGGCCATGGCGACCACGATCACCCAGAACACGAGCTGTCCTCCCGAACTCCCGGCCGGCCTGCTGCGAAGTGCCCCCGACCAAACTGATCATGACAGCATGGTCCCTGTGAGGCCGGGGGCCATCATCGCACCCGCAGCAGCTGTGGAGGAGACATCGGTGGCACTGCGCCTGGGACCGCGGGAATTCGGTGACGACGAGCTGGTGATCATGGCGATCGTCAACCGGACGCCGGACTCGTTCTTCGACAAGGGGGCGACCTTCGCGGACGAGGCCGCGTTCGCCGCCGCCGACCGCGCGATGGCCGAGGGCGCGGCGATCCTGGACATCGGCGGGGTGAAGGCCGGGCCCGGTGACGAGGTCACGGTGGAGGAGGAGCTGCGGCGCACCGTGCCCTTCGTGGCCGAGTTGCGCAAGCGCCACCCGGAGGCCGTGATCAGCGTCGACACCTGGCGGCACGAGGTCGGCGAGGCCGTCTGCGAGGTAGGCGCCGACCTGCTGAACGACGCCTGGGGCGGGGTGGACCCGAAGCTCGCCGAGGTGGCCGCGCGCCACGACGTCGGGCTGGTCTGCACGCACGCGGGCGGCGCCGAGCCGCGCACCCGGCCGCACCGGGTCGGCTACCAGGACGTGATGGCGGACATCCTGCGGGTGACCGTCGGGCTGGCCGAGCGGGCGGTGGAGCTGGGTGTTCGGCGGGACGCGGTGATCATCGACCCGGGGCACGACTTCGGCAAGAACACCCGGCACTCGCTGGAGGCCACCCGGCGGCTGCCGGAGATGACCGCGACCGGCTTCCCGGTGCTGGTCTCGCTGTCCAACAAGGACTTCGTCGGCGAGACGCTGGACCGGCCGGTGAACGAGCGGCTGCTCGGCACCCTGGCCACCACCGCGGTCTCGGCCTGGCTGGGCGCGCAGGTCTACCGGGTCCACCAGGTCGCGGAGACCCGCCAGGTGCTGGACATGGTCGCCTCGATCCGGGGCACCCGCCCCCCGGCGGTCGCCCGCCGGGGGCTGGCGTAGGCGGCCCGGGGGGCCGGAGGGCCCAGGGCCTAGATCTGGTTGGTCGGCCGGCGGGTGTCGGCGAGGATCTTCATGACCTCGTCGATCTCGTCGGTGATGTGGAACAGCTCCAGGTCGTGCGGGGCCGCCTTGCCCTGCGCGACCAGGGTGTTCTTCAGCCACTCGTAGAGGCCGCCCCAGTACGCGCTGCCGAAGAGGATCACCGGGAAGCGGGTGACCTTCTTCGTCTGCACCAGGGTGAGCGCCTCGAACAGCTCGTCCAGCGTGCCGAGCCCGCCGGGCAGGACCACGAAGCCCTGGGCGTACTTCACGAACATCGTCTTGCGGACGAAGAAGTAACGGAAGTTCAGCCCGAGGTCGACGAACTCGTTGAGGCCCTGCTCGAAGGGCAGCTCGATGCCCAGGCCGACGCTGAGGCCGCCGGCCTCGGAGGCGCCGCGGTTGGCGGCCTCCATGGCACCCGGGCCGCCGCCGGTGATCACCGCGTAGCCGGCCTCGGCGAGGGCCCGGCCGATGGCCACGCCGGCCTCGTACTCGGGCGAGTCGGCCGGGGTCCGGGCGGAGCCGAAGACGCTGATCGCGGGCGGGAGTTCGGCGAGGGCGCCGAAGCCCTCGACGAACTCGGAGGTGATCCGCAGCACCCGCCACGGATCGGTGTGCAGCCAGTCGGTCGGGCCGGTGGTGTCCAGCAGCCGCTGGTCCGTGGTGCTCGTGCCGACCTGGTCCCGGCGCACCAGCACCGGGCCCTTCTGCTTCTCGGGCCAGGCCTTCTTCTTCCGCGGCACGCCGACCTGCTCGGGGCCGTGTCCGTAGTGCTTCTCGTCTCCTGTGCCTGTCATGACGAAACCCTACGTCCGGTGATCCCGGTTTTCAGGCAACAGGGGAAGGTCGGTTGGGCGACCGGAAGATGGCGCTCAGCCGATGATCGGCCGGTCGGACCGGCCGATCATCGGAGCGGCACCTCAGCTGGTCAGCCAGGTCCTCAGCCGGTCCTCGGTCTCCGCGATGGCGCTCAGCGAGCAGTGCTCCTCCCGCTTGTGCGCGAGGTTCGGGTCACCGGGGCCGTAGTTGACCGCCGGGACGCCCAGCGCGCTGAACCGGGCGACGTCGGTCCAGCCGAACTTGGCCCGGGCCTGGCCGCCGGTGGCCTCCAGGAAGGCCTGGGCGGCCGGCTGGGCGAGCCCGGGCAGCGCGCCCGGGGCGAAGTCGGTGACGGTCAGCTCGAAGCCGTCGAAGACCTCGCGCACGTGCTTCTCCGCCTCCGCCTCGCTGCGGTCCGGCGCGTAGCGGAAGTTGACCGTCACGACGCACTCGTCCGGGATGACGTTGCCGGCCACGCCGCCGTCGATCCGGACGGCGTTCAGGCCCTCCCGGTACTCCAGTCCGTCGATCTCCACCCGGCGCGGCCGGTAGTCCGCGAGCCGGGTGAGCACCTCGGCGGCGTGGTGGATGGCGTTGTCGCCGAGCCAGCTGCGGGCCGCGTGCGCGCGCACGCCGGTGAGCCGGATCTGCGCCCGCAGCGTGCCCTGGCAGCCGCCCTCGACGACCGCGCCGCTCGGCTCCATCAGCACCGCGAAGTCGGCGGTCAGCCAGTCCGGGTGCTCCCTGGCGAGGTGGCCGAGGCCGTTGCGGTGGGCCTCCACCTCCTCGCAGTCGTAGAACACGAAGGTGAGGTCGCGGTTGGGCTCGGTCAGGGTGGCGGCGAGCCGCAGCTGGACGGCGACGCCGGACTTCATGTCCGAGGTGCCGCAGCCGTAGAGCAGGTCCCCCTCGACGTGGGAGGGCACGTTGTCGGCGATCGGCACGGTGTCCAGGTGGCCGGCGAGCAGGACGCGCTCGGGGCGGCCGAGGGTGGTGCGGGCGACCACGTTGTTGCCGTACCGGTCCACGGTCAGGTGCGGGTAGCCGCGCAGCGCGGTCTCCACGGCGTCGGCGAGCGCCTGCTCGTCGCCGCTCACCGACGGGAAGTCGACGAGCCGGGCGGTCAGCGCGCCGCCGTCGAGGGTGAGGTCCAGGGGCGTCGGGTTCGGGCTGCTCATGGCGCCAGCCTAGTCCGCGGGGTGTGCGCCCCGCGTGGCGCTTGCGTGACGCGGGGCGCGGCGGCCCGCCCCGGAGCGAGCGGGCGGGTAACCGCAACCGGGTGGCGCCGCACACCCGTCCGAGTGGGTACGGTGTCGGATCAAGAAGCAAGGCGCGAGAGGGGCGACGGTGGCCAGGAGAAAGAGCGGCGAGGAGCTGGGCGAGGAGTTGGCGCCCCCCCGCCGCGGTCCACTGCGCGCGCTGTTGCTCGTGATCGTCGGCCTGCTCGGCCTCGCGCTGGTCGCGGGACTGGCCGTGGTCGGCATCTGGTGGTTCGGCTTCAAGCAGGGCGAGCCCGAGGGCTGCACGGTGAAGACCGCGGCCGGCAGCGGCACGCTGGAGCTCCCGCAGGCGGCCAACGCCGCGACGATCGCCGCGGTGGCGCGCTCGCGCGGGCTGCCGGACCGGGCGACGGCGATCTCGCTGGCCACCGCGATGCAGGAGTCCAAGCTGCGCAACCTCGCGGGCGGCGACCGGGACTCGATCGGCCTGTTCCAGCAGCGGCCCTCGATGGGCTGGGGCACGGCGCAGCAGATCGGGGACCCGGTCTACGCGACCAACAAGTTCCTGGACGGCCTGGTCAAGGTGCCCGGCTACACCCGGCTGCCGCTGACCGACGCGGCCCAGGCCGTGCAGAAGAGCGGCTACCCGCAGGCGTACGCCAAGCACGAGACCAAGGCGACGCTGCTCACCTCGGCGCTGGCCGGCCGGGAGCCCGGTTCGTTCTCCTGCGTGGTGCGCGATTACGCCAAGCCGGATCCGGCCGACTCGTCCTCCCCCACGGCGAGTGCCTCCGTCTCCCCGGCCGCCTCCCAGCCCACCGCCGCGGACCGGGCCCAGGTGCTGTCCGACCGGGTGCGCCGCGAGTTCGGCCGCACCGTGACCCCGGCCACCGGGTACGCCTCGACCATCAAGGGCGCCGAGAACGCGGTCTCGCTCACCCCGGACCCGTCCGCCGCCGCGCTGACCTCCTCGGCCGACGGAGCCGACGGCGGGATCACCGCCGAGCGGGCGAGCGGCTGGGAGGTCGCCCACTGGGCGGTCGCCCAGGCCCAGCAGCTGGGCATCGCGACGGTCGCCTACGACGGGAAGATCTGGCGCAAGGCCAAGTCGGAGGACGGCTGGCAGTCGCAGACCTCCGGGACGTCGACCAAGCTCGTTCAGGTCACCCTCGCCACGTCCGCCAAGGGCTGACGAACCGACGTTCGGGTGGCCGCCGGACGGGTGAACCCGGTCAACCGCGGTGGACCGGGAGCCCGCCGTGGCGGCCTTGCTGGAGAACCGTCACTCCCCTTGCCCGGGGCCGGGTCCACGGGGGCCGTACGGGCCCGCCAGGCACCGTCACGCCGGTCCTACGATCCGATGGTCGGTCAGACACTTTCCTGATCCAGGCCGAAACCTTCTGGCTTCTCAAGCGGTAACACCGTCGTCCGCCCGGCGGACGTGACGGACCCAGACCCTCCGAGGAGCCCCATGTCTCACCCCCTCACGCGACGGATCGCCAGCGCCGCGCTGCTCGTGGCGGCCGGCGCGACCCCGCTGGTCGCGGCCGGCTCCGCGTCCGCCCTGGGCGGCGACGCCCTGCTGCCCAAGAGCGACCTGGTCGCGCCGCTGGGCCAGCTGACCAACACCGACACCGGTTCCACCCTCCAGCACACCACCCACCAACTGGGCCAGGCCGCCGGCAGCACCGGCGCCGCCACCGTCGCCGCGGGCGTACCGGCCTCCGCCGACGCCGCCGGCAACATCGTCGCCCACCAGCTCCCCGAGGCGAACGAGAAGGCCAGCTCGCTGACCGCCCCGGTCGACCAGACCGCCGCCACCACCGGCCAGCTCTCCGCCGTCACCCCGAAGGTCGCCTCCGCACTGGCCGGCAAGCTCGGCGAGGCCGTCACCGGCAAGGGCGTCGGCACCCGCAGCGCCGCGGCCAGCCCGGTCGGCGGGCTCGCCCAGACCGGCTCCATCGCCAAGGGCCTGCCCGGCGCCGACAAGCTCGCCGGCGCCGTCCCCGGCACCAACGCCGTCACCGACGCACTGCCGCTCGGCTCCGTCGCGCGCGCGCTGCCCGCCCTGCCCGCCACCGACGTCCTGGGCCTGGCCGAGCACGGCTCGGCCAACCGCCTCGGCGGCGCCGACCTCGGCCCGAACAACCCGCTGTCCGGCCTCACCGGCGCGCTCGGCCCGATCGGCGGCCTGCTGGGCGGCGTGAACGGCGGCAGCATCAGCGGCCTGCCGCTCTAACCCGCCCCGGGTACGGCGAAGGGGCCGGTGTTCCGTTCGGAACACCGGCCCCTTCGGCGTCGGTCAGCGGGCCGCGTTCAGCCGCTCCACGGCCGCGGCCACCCGCTCGTCGGTCGCGGTGAACGCGACCCGGACGAAGCGCTCGCCGGCCGGCCCGTAGAAGTCACCGGGCGCCACCAGGATGCCCAGTGCGGCCAGTTCGGCCACGGTCTCCCAGCACGGGCGGTCCTGCGTCACCCACAGGTAGAGGCTCGCCTGCGAGTGCTCGACCCGGAAGCCGTACGCCTCCAGCGCCGCCCGCAGCGCCGAGCGCCGGGCCGCGTACCGCTCCCGCTGCTCCGCCACGTGCGCGTCGTCCGACAGCGCCGCGATCGTCGCCGCCTGGACCGGCGCCGGCACGATCATGCCGCCGTGCTTGCGGACCTCCAGCAGCTCCCTGACCACCACCGGGTCGCCCGCCACGAAGGAGGCGCGGTAGCCGGCCAGGTTGGAGCGCTTGGAGAGCGAGTGGACGGCCAGCAGGCCCTCGTGGCCCGCGCCGCAGACGTCCGGGTGCAGGACCGAGACCGGCTCGGCGGACCAGCCCAGCTCCAGGTAGCACTCGTCGCTGACCAGCAGCGCCCCGTGCTCCCGGGCCCAGGCGACCGCCCGGCGCAGCTCGTCCCCGCCGAGCACCCGGCCGGTCGGGTTGGACGGCGAGTTCACCCAGAGCAGGCGCACCCGCGAACCGTCCAGCTCGTCCACCGAGTCGTACTCGACCGGCTCCGCGCCGCACAGCCGCGCGCCCACCTCGTACGTCGGGTAGGCCAGCCGCGGGTAGGCGACCTGGTCGCCCGGGCCGAGGCCGAGCTGGGTCGGCAGCCAGGCCACCAGCTCCTTGGAGCCGACGGTCGGCAGCACGGCCTGCGGGCCGATCTCGGCGCCGCAGCGGCGGTGCAGCCAGCCGGCGATCGCCTCGCGCAGCTCCGCCGGGCCCCACACCGTCGGGTAGCCCGGCGTGTCGGTGGCGGCGGCCAGCGCCTTCTGGATCACCTCGGGGACCGGGTCCACCGGGGTGCCCACCGAGAAGTCGCAGAGACCGCCCGGGTGGGCCAGCGCGGTCGCCTTGTACGGCTCCAGCTTGTCCCAGGGGAAGACCGGCAGGAGGTCGGAAACGCGGCGCGCCGCCCCCGGGTGACCCGGGAACGGCGCGCGCGTGCTGTTGGTGTTCACAGCTCAGATGCCACCGATCGTCAGTGGTCGGCGTTCTGCGGCGGCAGAGCGGCGATGAAGGGGTGGTCGCGCTCGATCAGACCCAGCTTCGAGGCGCCACCGGGCGAACCCAGATCGTCGAAGAACTCGACGTTCGCCTTGTAGTAGTCCTTCCACTCCTCCGGAGTGTCGTCCTCGTAGAAGATCGCCTCGACCGGGCAGACCGGCTCGCAAGCGCCGCAGTCGACACACTCATCCGGGTGGATGTAGAGCGATCGCTCGCCCTCGTAGATGCAGTCAACCGGGCATTCTTCGATGCACGCCTTGTCCTTCACGTCGACACAAGGCTGCGCGATGACGTAGGTCACGCTGTCGTTCCTCCTCGGAAGGGCCGTGGCGGCCCGTTCTGTTCTGCTCGCGTGCGCGGTGAGCGCGGCGTCGTCGATGCCCGCCCCTAGTATCGCGGGTCGGAGACCGCAAATGCACAGGAGGTGCCCAGATGACGGCAGGCGGCCCGGCCCAGGACCGTCCGGAGGTCCGGATAGATCGCTCTGACGTGGGACGACGCGTGTCCGTCCGCCGCCTCTCGGGGTTCGTGGACGACCGTCCGGTGTTCCGGGATTCGATCGGCGTGCTCACATCGTGGGACGATCATGGACTGACGGTCGCCCCGCGGACCGGCGACCCCGTCTCCTTCGCCGAGAAGCTGCTGGTCGCGGGCAAGGTCGTGCCGCTCTTCCCGGCCCGGCGCGCACCGCTGCCCGCCGCCACGCCCGTCGAGCTCCAGCGGATCGCGGCCCGCGGCTGGCCCGCCGTCGAACAGGAGCCGCTCGGCGCGTGGACGCTGCGCGCCTCGGCCGGGTTCACCCGGCGCGCCAACTCCGTCCAGGCGCTCGGCGACCCCGGACTGCCGCTGCCCGACGCGCTCGCCGCCGTCCGCCGCTGGTACGCGGCGCGCGGCCTTCCCGCGTACGTCGAGGTGATCACCCCGGGCTCGCCGGACGAGCTGCGGGCCGAGCTCGACCGGCTGGGCGCCGGCTACGCGCCCACCCTGGTGCGAACCGCACCGCTGGCCGGGCTCGCCCGGGCCGGGTCCGGGCCCGGGCGGGTCCGGCTCGCCCGGACCGCCGACCCGGCCTGGCTCTCGCTCTACCGCCGGGTCGGCGAGGACGAGGCGCTGGAGCGGGCCGCCCGGCAGGTGCTGCACGGCGGGCCGTCGGTCTGGTTCGCCACCGTGCCGGGCGCCCCCGGACAGCCGCCGCTGGCGATCGGACGCTGCGTCATCGACGGGCCCTGGGCCTGCTTCGGCGCGATCGAGGTCGCGCCGTACGCCCGGCGGGCCGGGCTGGCCACGACCGTCATGGCGGTGCTCGCCGCCCGGGCCGCCGAGGAGGGGGCGACCGGCGGATACCTCCAGGTCGAGGCGGACAACACCGGGGCGATCGCGCTCTATGACGGACTCGGCTTCACGACCAGTCACACTTACCACTACGCCCTTCTCCCCCAGGGGTAGCACCGCCCGCACCGCCGCCCCGCCCGCCGCTTCTCGCCCGCCTTTGCCCGCCCGCCGTACGAAAGCCGTCGCCGTCACCGTGACCGAGCAGAGCAGAGACCGCTTCCGGACCGCCGCCCGCGCCGAGCATCCCGACCCGGTGCTGCTCTGCCTGCTCGCCGCCGCCGAACACGGCCCGGTCCTCGACCCGGACGACCCCGGGGAACCGCCCAGCGTGGACGCCCTGCTCGCCGCCTGCGAGGCCGCCCTCGACCGGCACGCGAGCGCCGTCCGGCTCGCCGTCGCCGAACGCGCCCCCGCCGGCCCGGAGGAGACCGCCGCCCTGCTCGCCGCCGTCCTCGGCGGGCGGGAACGCTTCCACGGGCGGCAGTCCGACTACCGGCGGCTCGAATCCTCGCTGCTGCCCGACGTGCTGCGGCGGCGGCGCGGACTGCCGATCATGCTGTCCCTGGTGTGGATGGCGGTCGGGCGGCGGGCCGGGCTAGCCGTCCACGGCATCGCGCTGCCCGGCCATGTCATCGTCGCCGTCGGCGGACCGGGCGGCGGCGACGAGTACGTGCTCGCCGACCCCTTCCACGGCGGGCGGCTGCTCGACCCGGACGACGCCGAACGCCTGGTCCGCGGCGCCGGGCAGGAGTTCAGCCCCGACCTGCTCACCCCCGCCCAGCCGCTCGACCTCGTGCTGCGCGTGCTCGGCAACATCCGCGCCTGGGCCGCCGACCGCCCCGAACACGCCCGCACCCAGCTCTGGGCCACCGAACTCGCCCTCCTGCTGCCCCGCCACCCCGCCCAGCTCCGCCTCGAACGCGCCGAACTCCTCGTCCGCACCGGCGACTTCCTCGGCGGCTCGGCCGAGATGGACGCCTTCGCGCAGATCCTCGACACCTTCGACCCCGACACCGCCGCCAAGGTCCGCCAGGAGGCCCGGGCCGCCCGGCACCGGCTCAACTGACGACCGCCCGAGAACGCGATCAGAACCGGTCAGGGGCGCGCTCGGAGCCGGCCGGGAGCGCGCTCGGAGCCGGCCGGGAGCGCGCTCAGAGCCGGTCGTGGGGCGCGCTCAGAGCCAGCCCTTCTCCCGGGCGATCCGCACCGCCTCGGTGCGGTTGCGGGCCTCGGTCTTCTGGATCGCCATCGACAGGTAGTTGCGGACCGTCCCCTCCGACAGGTGCAGCCGCCGCGCGATGTCCGCGTTCACCGCCCCGTCCGCCGCCGCGCCCAGCACGTCCCGCTCGCGCGCCGTCAGCGGGTTCGCGCCCTCCGCCAGCGCGGCCGCCGCCAGCACCGGATCGATCACCCGCTCCCCGCGCAGCACCCGGCGGATCGCCTCCGCCAGCTCCGAGGCCGGCGCGTCCTTCACCAGGAACGCGTCCGCCCCCGACTCCATCGCCCGCCGCAGGTACCCCGGCCGGCCGAAGGTCGTCGCGATCACCACCCTCGTCCCCGGCGCGTTCCGGCGCAGCTCGGCGGCCGCCTCGATGCCCGTCATCCCCGGCATCTCGATGTCCAGCACGGCCACCTGCACCTCGTGCGCCAGCACCGCCGCCACCACCTCGTCCCCGCGCCCCACCTGCGCGACGACGTCGATGTCCCCCTCCAGCCCGAGCAGCGCCGCCAGCGCCTCCCGGACCATCCCCTGGTCCTCGGCGAGCAGCACGCGGATCAGGGCCCCGTTCTGAATGTCGCTCATGCCCACGACCTTAGAGGGGTGCCGGAGAGGCTGCGGGCGGTATTCGCCTGGCTCGCCGAAGCCCTGCGGGCCAGACTGGCCGCATGCTGAACCTGGAGCGCCTCCGCCCGGACCACGCCGACGCCCTGCTGGCCTTCGAGCGCGCCAACCGCGCCTGGTTCGCGCGGACCGTTACGGACCGCGGCGACGCCTACTTCGCCGAGTTCCCGGCCCGCCACGCCGCCCTGCTCGCCGAACAGGACTCCGGCGTCTGCCAGTTCCACGTCGTCCTCGACGCGGCCGGCGCCGTCCTCGGTCGCGTCAACCTCGTCGACATCGCCGACGGCACCGCCGAACTCGGCTACCGCGTCGGCGAACACGCGGCCGGCCGGGGCGTCGCCACCACCGCCGTCGCCCACCTCTGCCGGCTGGCCGCCGCGGACTACGCCCTCACGTCGCTGACCGCCGTCACCACCCTCGACAACCTCGCCTCCCGAACCGTCCTCACCCGCAACGGCTTCACGGTCGTCGCCGAACTCACCCTCGACGACCGCCCCGGCCTCCGGTTCAGCCGCTCCCTCACCGACGGCCGGCCCTCGGCATAGGAAGTCGGCCCGGCCGACTTTCCACTCCGGATGCGGGTCAGAGCCAGCGCTGGGCGGCCTCGACACTGTCGGAGCCACTGGTGTTGAAGGCGATGGCGGCCTGCGGGGCGTGGCGGCGGACGAGGTTGACGACGAGCTCGAAGAAGGGCAGGACGGGTTCGGGCTTGCGGATGCCGCCGCCGATGACGACGACGTCCCAGTCCCGGCCGGCGAGGGCGGCGGTGATCGCGGGCCCGGCCGTCTCGTCGGGAGCGACCAGGGCCATCGCCGCGTCGATGCCGTGGTCGGCGAAGCGGGCGAGTTCGGCGTCGAGGACGGCCCGCAGGCCGTCGCCGTCCATGCCGGGGACGGTGTGCGGGTCGAAGCCGAGGATGAGTGCGGTAGCCATGCCGGGGAGGACGGTCAACCCGACCGGCCGGGTTCCGTGCCGGCCGGCGCGGTGACCGTCCGCAGCGGGACGAGGGCCCGGAGCCGGAAGCCCCGGCCCCGCTCGCCCGGCCCGGCCTCCAGCCGCCCGCCGACCAGGGCCAGCCGCTCCTCCAGGCCCGAAAGCCCGTTGCCCGGCTGGGACTTGCCCGGTCCGCGCCCGTTGTCGGCGATCTCCAGGACGGCGTAGCGCTCGCCGCCGCCCTCCCAGCTCTCGTCGGCCGTGACGGTGCAGACGGTGGCGCCCTCGCCGTGCCGGACGATGTTGGTGACGGCCTCGCGCAGGGCCCAGGCCAGCGCGCCCGCCTCCTCGTCGGCGAGCCCCGGCCAGGTGTCGGCCAGTTCCGGCGCGGCCTCCAGCCGGACCTGTGCGGCGGCCAGCGCGGTGCGGGCGGCGGCGAGTTCGACCGGCAGGGTGGGGCGGCGGAAGCCGGTCACCGCCTCCCGGACGTCGATCAGCGACTGCCGGGCGACCTGCTCGATGTCGGCGACCTGCGCCCGCGCCGCCTCGTCCTTGCCGGCGTCCATGAACCGCCCGGCCAGTTCGCTCTTCAGCGTGATCAGCGACAGCGAGTGCCCGAGCAGGTCGTGCAGGTCGCGGGAGAGGCGCAGCCGTTCCTCGGACGCGGCCAGGTGGGCGACGGCGGCGCGGGCCTCGCGCAGCTCCTTCATGGTGGCGACCAGCCGCTGCATGCCGGTCATCGCGGCGCCGGCGAGGAAGGAGGTGAGGGCCAGGGTGGGGATGGTGTCGCCGCCGGCGTGGCTCAGCACGCCGACGGTGGCGGTGAGCGCGGCCATGGCGGCGACGCCGGGCAGCGCGTAGCGCACCGGCAGGACCACGGCGACGCACACCGAGGCGTAGGTGAAGAGGGTCAGGAAGGCCTCACCGAGGACGAAGGCCGAGACGGTCGCGAGCACGACCATCGTCGCGACGATCAGCCGACAGGCCCGGGGCCGCATCCCGACCATCGAGCGGAAGATCACCAGCAGGACGTAGCTGCCGACGAAGACCGCCAGGCAGAGCCAGCCGAACACCCGGGCGGCCGTCCCGTGCCCGCCGTGCAGGAGGTTGCCCACCGGGTAGGCCAGGTAGATCGTCCACAGCAGCATCCAGCTGACCTTGACCAGCAGTTGCCGCCTGGTCTCGATCGGCGAGCCCGGGACGGTCATGAACGACGTGCGCGCCGGACCCGCCTCCGGCTGCTCGTCGGATCGGCGGGTCTGGCGCGGCTCGGTCATGTCGGTCATCATGCCTGGCGGGTGTCGCGGCGGTACAGCGCCGCCGCGGCGACGACGAACACCGCGAGGAAGGCGGCCAGTCCGGCGACCGCGCCGGTGTCCAGGGAGTGCCCGGGCCGGGTGAACGCGGCCAGTTGGTTGTACAGGTACACCGGATTGAACCGGGCGAACTTCTCCAGCGAGCCGCTCACCGGGAACCACGTCCCGCCGAACAGCGCCATCACCATGTAGGTGATCATCACGATGGTCTGCACCGAGTCCGGCGCCGCCGCGTACCCGAGTGCCACCCCGAGTGCCGCGAACACGAAGCTGCCCAGCCACAGCGCCGCCGCCAGACCGGCCCACTGCGCCGCGCCGAGCGACACGCCCTGGACCGCGCCGAGCGCGAAGACCACCAGGATCGCCGGCAGCGTGGTCACCGAGCTCGCGGCGATCTTGCCGAGGGTGTACGCCCGGCCGGGCAGCGCGGTGAGCCGCAGTTGGCGCACCCAGCCGCTCTTGCGCTCCAGCGAGATCCGCTGCGCGCTGCCGGTGAGCACCGCGCCGACCGCGCCGAAGGTGGCCATCGAGACCATGAAGTAGGTCTTCACCGACAGCCCGCCGGCCAGTGGGGAGGAGCCGTAGGCGTGGGTGAAGAAGAAGTACATCAGCGCCGGGAAGGCGATGGTGAAGACCAGGTAGCGCCGGTTGCGGAAGGTCCGCAGGATCTCCAGCCGGATCAGGGTGGTCATCGCACGGTCTCCTTCGCGTCCTCGCGCTGGTCCTGCGCGCCGGTGATCGTCAGGAAGGCCTGTTCCAGGCCGAGGCCGGTGACTTCCAGCCCCCGCGGGTACAGGCCCGCCCGGTAGAGCCCGGCGACGCTGGCGTCGGCGTCCGCGGTGCGGATCCGGACGGTCCGCACGCCCGGCACCCGGGCGGTGACGTCCAGGGACTGCACGCCCGGCAGCAGGCGCAGCACGCTTTCGTCGAACTCCCCGTCCACGTCGTGGAGTTCGAAGGCGACCCGACGGGCTCCGGCGCGCGCCTTGATCTCGGCGGAGCTGCCGTCGGCGATCAGCCGGCCCCGGTGCAGGACGAGAACGCGGTCGGCGATCGAGTCCGCCTCCTCCAGGTAGTGGGTGGCGAACAGCACCGTGCGCCCGGCGTCGGCCTGTGCCCGCATGCTCGCCCAGAACGCCCGCCGGACGGTGACGTCCATGCCGGTGGTGGGCTCGTCCAGCACGATCAGGTCGCTGTCGCCCGCGATCGCGAGCGCGAAGCGGACCCGCTGCTCCTGGCCGCCGGACAGCTTGTCGGCCCGGCGCTCGGCCAGTTCGGTGATCCCGGCGTCGGCCAGCACCTCCTTGACCGGCCGGCCGCGCGGGTGCACGTCGCGGGCGAGCTCGACCAGCTCGCGGACCTTGGCGTCGGCCATCAGCCCGCCGCTCTGCAGCATCGCGCCGACCCGGCCGGCCACGATCGCCTCCCGCGGGGTGCCGCCGAACAGCGTGACGCTGCCCTGGTCGGGCTGGCGCAGGCCGAGCAGCAGGTCCAGGCTGCTGGACTTGCCGGCGCCGTTCGGGCCGAGCAGGGCGACGGTCTCGCCCGGTCGCAGCACGAGGTCGAGGTCGTCCACGGCGCGCACCCGCCCGTAGCTCTTGCCGACGCCGCGGAAGGCGGCCACTTCGGTGCTCATCGCCCTGCTCTTCTCTCCTGGTGGTGTCGCGCCCGTGGTCGCGATCGGTGTCGCGATCGGTGTCGTTCGCACCACCTCAGAGTCCCGTGCGGGCGGGGTGCGGCGGCAGTGTCCGCCGTCGTGCCTTCGGTATGACGGATGTCATGGCTGCGGCCGGTACCCGGGTCAGGGGTACCGGCCGCACAACCGCAGGTCAGGCCAGTTGTCAGAGGCCCAGCGCGCGCTTCACGAAGTCGACCTGGAGCAGCAGCAGGTTCTCCGCGACCTCCTCCTGCGGCGTCATGTGCGTGACGCCGGACAGCGGCAGCACGGTGTGCGGGCGGCCGGCCGCGAGCAGCGCGGAGGACAGCCGCAGGGTGTGCGCGGCGACCACGTTGTCGTCCGCCAGACCGTGGATGATCATCAGCGGCCGCTCCAGCCCGGCGGCGTAGCCGGTCAGCGAGTTGGCCGCGTACACCTCGGGCCGCTCGGCCGGGTGGCCGAGGTAGCGCTCGGTGTAGTGGGTGTCGTACAGCTCCCAGTCGGTCACCGGCGCGCCGGCGACGGCCGCGTGGAAGACGTCGGGGCGGCGCAGCACGGCGAGCGCGGAGAGGTAGCCGCCGTACGACCAGCCGCGGATGGCGACCCGGCCGAGGTCCAGCGGGAACTCCTCGGCGAGCGCCTGCAACGCGTCGGCCTGGTCGTCGAGGGTGGCCCCGGCGAAGTCGAAGGCGATGGACTTCTCCCAGGCCGGGTTGCGCCCGGGGGTGCCGCGCCCGTCGGCGACGACCACGGCGAAGCCCTGGTCGGCGAACCACTGCGAGTTGAGGTGCGGGTTGTGCGCCTGGACGACGCGCTGGCCGTGCGGGCCGCCGTACGGGTCCATCAGGACGGGCAGCAGGCCGTCCCGCTCGCGGTCGTAGCCGGTGGGCAGGAAGACGGCGGCCGGGATGCGGCGCTCGCCGGCGAAGCGGAACACCGGGCGGGCGGTGATGACCGGGGTCTCGGCGTAGGAGGCGATGGTGGCGACGTCGTCGACGACCACGCCTTCGGGCAGGTCGCGGGCGACCTGGACGAGGGTGCCGGGCAGGTCGGGCTCGGCGGTGGCGCGCACGGTGATCCCGCCCGCGTGCACGGCGCTGGTGACGGAGGTGAACGGACGGCCGTTGGAGGACTCCCAGCCGAGCCGCTTGCCGTCGTGGCTGATCCGGCCGACGGCGATCCAGCCGGGCTCGGGGTCGGTCTCCGCGGCGCCGCCGGAGGCGGTGAACAGCACCTCGTCGTCGGTGACGGCGACCACCGAGCGCAGGTGCAGGTCGGCCCCGGTGACGGCCTGGTCGCCGATCACCAGCGCCCGCACGCCGCCCTCGTCAGAGATCCGGACCAGCTTGCCGTCCGGGGTCCAGGACGGGACGCCCTGGAACAGCTCAAGCCAGACGTCGTCGCGCTCCTCGAACAGCACCTCGGTGGCGCCGGTGGCCACGTCGAGGCCGAGGATCAGCTGGCTGCGCTGGTCGCGGGCCTGGACGAGCAGCAGCGGCACGCCGCCCGCGGACCAGTGCACCCGGGCGAGGTACGGGTAGGCCGTGCGGTCCCAGACCACCTCGGTGCGGCCGCCGTCCAGGTCGAGCACCCAGAGGCCGACCTCGGCGTCGGCGGTGCCGGCGGCCGGGTAGGCGACCTCGGCGGGCTCGCGCTGCGGGTTGGCCGGGTCGGCGATCCACCAGCGGCGCACCGGGGTGTCGTCGGCGCGCTCGACCAGCAGCCGGTCGCCGTCGGGGGACCACCAGAAGCCCCGGTCGCGGCTCATCTCCTCCTGGGCGATGAACTCGGCCTGCCCCCAGGTGACGTTCGGGCCGTCGGGCTCGGCGAGCACCCGGTCGGCGGTGCCGTCGGTGCGGGTGAGGCGCAGTTCGCCGGCGGTGTTGGCGTAGGCGACGTGGCTGCCGTCCGGGGAGACCCGCGGGTCCAGCAGCGGGCCCTGGGCGGGCAGTTCGGCGGTGGCGCCGGTGGCCAGGTCGGCGGTGAACAGCCGGCCGGAGAGGGCGAAGGCGGCCAGTCGGCCGGCCGCGTCCAGGGCGTAGCCGACGATGCCGGCCGAGCCTTCGCGGCTGCGCTCGCGGCGGGCCTTCTCGGCGGGCGAGAGGTCCTCCTCGCCGCCGCCGAGCAGCACGGCCGGGTCGGCGGCGATCCGCTCCTCGCCGGTGGCGGTGTCGAGGGTCCAGAGCAGGTTGGCCCGGTCGCCGCCCGACCGGGAGCGCAGGAAGACGACCCGCGAGCCGTCCGGTGCGACGGAGAAGGAGCGGGGCGCGCCGACGGTGTAGCGCAGGGTCCGCGCGTACTGCCGGGGGAAGGTGTCCGCAGGGGTGTGGGAGGTCATGGCACCAGACCCTACGATGCCGTACTCCCGCTGCCGGGCGCCTGGTGATCACTCGTTCGGAGCATCGTTCCCGAGTGCGCCCCAAAGGCGCCCATACCCCCTCCGACCGGCCCATGCGCCCCACGAGTGCCCCCGTACCCCGGCGCGTGGAGACTCACCGAATGTAATGCTCCCCTTACCCATCGGGTATGACTGGTCGGGCGGGTGATCGTCGGGCCCGTCCCGGCCCCGGTCGCCCGACCGCAAGTCCCGTACGGTCCCACCGTCACCCTCCCCAGGGGGTGGCGCACCCGAGAAGGGGTGTGAGCCGACATGGCTTTGTCCGTCTCCGCAGCCATGCTGATGCTGGTCATCGTGGTGGTGCTGATCCGCCGCTCCGGGCTGAAGCTCGCGCACGCGATCATCTGCGCGCTGCTCGGCTTCTACCTGGCGTCCAGCTCGATCGCGCCGTCGATCAGCCAGGTCACCAGCAACCTCGCCGGGATGATCAACGGCCTGAAGCTCTGACCCCGCCACGGCGGTCGTTAGGCTTCCTCCCATGACCGCGACTACCGGCCGCCGCCTGCTCCTGGTGCACGCCCACCCCGACGACGAGTCGATCGGCAACGGCGCCACCATGGCCCGGTACGCCGCCGAGGGCGCCCAGGTCACCCTGGTGACCTGCACCCTCGGCGAGGGCGGCGAGGTGATCCCGCCCGGGCTGGCCCATCTGACGGCCGATCGATGGGGGTCCCCCCGGCCGGAGGCTGGGGGAGGCACCCTCGGCGCGTACCGGATCGGCGAGCTGACCGCGGCCATGCGCGCGCTCGGCGTCACCGACCTCCGCTTCCTCGGCGGCCCGGGCCGCTACCGCGACTCCGGGATGATGGGCCTGCCCGACAACGACGTGCCCGGCTGCTTCTGGCGGGCCGACGTCGACGAGGCGGCCGGCCACCTGGTCGCGGTGGTCCGCGAGGTCCGGCCGCAGGTGCTGGTCACCTACGACGAGAACGGCGGCTACGGGCACCCGGACCACATCCAGGCGCACCGGGTCGCGATGCGCGCGTACGAGCTGGCGGCCGATCCGGCGCACCGCCCGGAGCTGGGCCCGGCCTGGCGGATCGCCAAGGTCTACTGGAACCGGATGCCCCGCTCGGTGATCGAGGCCGGGCTCGCCGAGACCGCCGCCCGGGCGCCCTTCCCCGGGACGGCCCGGCCGGCCGACGTTCCCGGGGTGGTGGCCGACGAGGTGGTCACCACCGTGCTGGACGGCTCCGCCTACGCCGGGCGCAAGGCCGCCGCGATGGCCGCGCACGCCACTCAGATCACCGTGGACGGCGCCTTCTTCGCGCTCTCCAACGACCTCGGCCAGCCGCTGGTCGCCACCGAGTACTACCAGCTGGTACGCGGCCAGGCCGGGCCGGAGCGGCCCGAGGACGACCTGTTCGCCGGCCTGTCGCCCGCCGCCGACCCGCTGCCCACCACCGCCACCGCCACCGCCACCGCCACCGCCACCGCCGAGGAGAGCGTCCGATGACCGAGCCCGCCGCCGCCCGGCCGCCGCGCCGCTCGTTCCCGGCGGCCGTCCTCGGCACCCGCGAGGAGCGGCTGGCCGAGCCTCAGCCCCCGCGCGGCGCCCGGATCACGGCCTACGCCCTGTTCTTCCTGCTGGGTGTCGCGGTGTCGGTCTGCGGATCCTTTGTGCAGGCCTTGTGGCCGCCCGTGGGGGTCCTGCTGGCGCTCGCCGCGACCGGCGCCACCTTCTACGGCGGCCTGCGGGTCACCGGCACCCGGCTGGGCGCGGCACTGCCCGCGGCCGGCTGGTTCATGGCGATGCTGCTGGTGATCGTGCCCCGACCGGAGGGCGACAACGTGCTGTGGTCCAACGCCACCTCGCTCGGCTGGCTGTTCGGCGGCTCGGTCCTGGGCGTGATCTGCGCCACCCTGCCGACCCGTAGCGGCTGGTTCCCGGGCGTGCCCGGCCCGCCGCGCTGAACCCGCCCGCGGGGCACGTACGGCACCGCGCACGACGCGCAGTCAGGAGCGCACGGCCGTACTCTCATACCGGAGGAACCGGACGTATCAGGATCTGTCCGAAGCCGTTCGTCGCTCTGTTCTTCCCAGTATGGTGGTCCCGCAGAACGCCGTACCCGACCGCCGCCCGCCCAGGCCCGGCGACCACGAACCGCGGTCGCGCCGCACGGCCCGCCCGCGAACCCGGAGCAGAGCAGCATTGAGCAGCCGCGAATCTGACAACGCCCACCCGACGCCCCGGCGTACGGGTCCGGACGCCTACCCGTCGGGCACCCCGCCCTACGGCACACCGGGACTCCCGGGCGGCGACCGGGCCGGTGCCGCCCAGGGCGCCGCGTCGGGCGGCGAGGACGACGGCCCGAAGACCGAGACCACCCTGACGACCCGGGTCCGGATCAACATCCCCGGGTCGCGTCCGATCCCGCCGGTCGTGGTCCGCAGCACCGTCAAGAACGAGGACGGCCCGGGCGAGGAGGCCCCGGCGGCCGCCCCCGAGCCGGGCGGCCCGCGGCACCGGTCCGCGCCCTCCTCCCCCGTCCTCGGGGTGATGGAGGGCGGCGCCCGCACGGCCACCCCGCCGGAGCTGCCGCCGGAGTGGCAGGTCCCGCCGATCCCGCCGGCGACGTCCGAGGCCGAGTCCACCGGCGCCTGGTTCCGGCCGCGGCAGAAGAAGGCCGAGCCGGCGCCGACCGCCGTACCGGCCGGTGCCCCGAACACCCCGGGCGCGCCGGAGGCCCCGGCCGCGCCCGCCGCCGCCGAGCCCCGGCCGACGGCCGCCCCGGCCCCCGGCGCCCGCCCGAACGGTGCCCGCCCCGCCCAGGGCGCGGCCCGTCCGAACGGCCGACCGGTACCCGCCCAGGCCCCGAACCCGGCCCCGAACCCGAACGGCTCGCCCGCCGCGCCGTTCCCCGCCGGCCCCGGTGCGCAGACCCCGGCGGAGGAGCCCGGCGTGTACGAGGCCGCCTCCCCCTTCGCGCCGCCCACCGCCGACCCGTTCGCCCCGATGGCGCCCACGGCCGGAGCCCGCGGCCGGCGCGACGACCGCCCCCAGCAGGGCGCCCAGCAGAACGGCGGCCAGCAGAGCGGCAGGCAGCGCAACGGCCGGCCGTCCGACGGACGGCCGCAGCAGGGCCCGCGCCCGGGCGCCCGCCCGCAGGGCCCGGCGGCCGGCGCGACGGACCCGGAGGACACCTCGGTCGACGGCTTCGAGCCGATCCGCGAGGGCACCCCGCCGCCCGCCGCCATACCGGGCCTACCGCAGAACGGCGCCGCGCACGGCGGCGAAGCCCGCCCGCAGCCCGGCCTGTTCGCCTCGGCCCCGGCCGGTGCCGACCCGTTCGCCGCCCAGCGCCCCGCCGCGCCGGGCCAGGACGCCTTCGCCCACCCGGCCCCCGGAGGGCTCTTCCCCGGCGCCCCCGGGCACCCGCAGCAGCAGCAGCCCGGACCGGACCCGGAGGCCACCGAGCTCACCCCGCTGCCGACCCCCGCCCCGGGCCCCCGGCCCGCACCGCAGTCGGCCAAGACCGCGCCCGCGCCCGCCAAGAGCAAGGGCAAGGCCAAGCCGAAGGCCAGCGCCGGCAAGAAGCTGGTCAAGCTGGGCGTGTACGGCGTCGGCTTCGTGCTGTTCCTCGGCGCCGCCGCGTACGGCACCGGTCTGATGCTCAACCAGTCCGACATCCCCAAGGGCACCGTGGTGCTCGGCACCGACATCGGCGGCAACAGCCGCGACCAGGCGATCCACCAGCTCGACGAGACCGTCGGCAAGACCGGCCAGCAGCCGCTCAAGCTGAAGGTCGGCGACCAGGCGCTGAACCTCGACCCGACCGTCGCCGGGCTGAGCTTCGACACCACGGGCACCGTGGACGGCCTCGCCCAGCACAGCTACAGCCCGGTCGACGTCATCAAGTCGCTGAAGGGCGGCACCAAGGCGGTCGCACCGGACGTCAAGGTGGACCGGGCCAAGCTCAAGGCCGCCCTGGACACCCTGGCCTCCGGCTCGGGCCAGGGCCTTCAGGAGGGCTACGTCAAGTTCGCCGAGAACGGCGACCCGGTCGTGGTGCCCGGCCGGGCCGGCCAGGCCGTCGACTCGGCGAGCGCCCTGGACGTGGTCGAGCAGGCCTACCGCGACCGCGCCGCCGGCAAGCCCGAGCAGCCGATCGCGCTCGCCGTCACGGCCGCCCAGCCCAAGGTCTCCCCGCAGGCCCTGCAAGCCGCCGCGGACAGCCTCGGCAAGTCCGCGCTCAACGGCAACGTGTACGTCCTGGCCGGCACCAAGAAGTGGATCTTCGGCAAGGTGGTCGCCGCCAAGACGCTCACGCTCGTCCCGGACGCCTCCGGGAAGATCGTGCCCAAGTGGGACCTCGACGCGCTGAACGGCCAGCTGGGCAGCGTGTTCGACAAGGTGAAGGTCAAGAAGAACGGCCAGACCGCCGCGATCACCCCGCAGGACGTCGCGGACGCCGTCACCTCGCTGCTCGACAAGACCGGCGAGAAGGACCGCACCTTCAAGTTCACCGTCGCCTGAGCAACGACCGCACCGATCGGGGGGCGGGCCGGCATCCGGCCCGCCCCTCGACAACTCCCCCTCCCGGTCAGCAAGATGTGACGCCACACCTTCCGCCACAGCCACCTCGGGGAGCACGCCGATGAGCCGCCGCCTCCAGCACCGGACGGCCCTGCTCGCCGGTCTCACCGCCCTGTCGCTCTCGCTGACGCTCTGTTCGTGCGCCTCCGGCCGGGGCGGCACCGCCGCGGACGGGCCGTCCGCCACCGGGGCCCCCAAGCTCACCTCGATCGACGTCAACCCGCGCGAGCGCTCCCAGCTGCGCCAGGGCGGCACCCTGAACCTGGCGATCGCCCAGTTCTCCCGCCAGTGGTCGCCGATCCAGACCGACGGCAGCGAGTCCTCGACGATCAGCGTCAGCAAGCCGCTGCTGCCGACCTTCTTCCGCTCCGACGCGGCCGGCACCCAGACCGTCAACCCGGCCTACCTGCAAGACGCCCACGCGGAGCTGCGGGACGGCCGGCAGGTCGTCGTCTGGACGCTCAACCCGAAGGCCCACTGGTCCGACGGCACCCCGATCACCTGGCGCGACCTCGAAGCCAACTGGCGCGCGCTGAACGGGAAGGACCCGGCCTACCGGCCCGCCAGCAACACCGGCTTCGAACAGGTCTCCTCGGTCGAGCGGGGCAAGGACGACTTCCAGGCGGTGATGACCTTCGACCGGCCGTTCTCCGAGTGGCAGTCGATGTTCAACGGCGCCGCCAACGCCCCGCTGCTGCCCGCGAGCCGGCTCGCCACCCCGGAGCTGTTCAACTCCGCCTACCTGGACGCGATCCCGGTCACCGCCGGCCCGTTCAAGGTCGAACGGCTGGACCGCGCCGCCCAGACCATCACCCTGGTCGCCGACCCCGCCTGGTGGGGCGACAAGCCGATGCTGGACCGGATCGTCTTCCACGCCATGCTGCCCAACGCCATGGCCCCCGCCTTCGCCAAGGGCGAGATCGACCTCTTCAACAACGGCCCGGACGTCGCCGGCTACCAGACCATCAAGAGCACCAAGGGCGCCGCCGTCCGCCGGGCCGGCGGGCCCGACTTCCGCCAGCTCACCCTCAACGCCCGCACCCCGGCGCTCAGCGACGCGACCGTCCGCCAGGCCGTCTTCCAGGCCGTCAACCGGGACGCCGTCATCCGCTCCGACCTGAACGGCCTGGACTGGCCCGCCGCCCCGCTCAACAACCACCTGCTGGTCGCCAACCAGAACGCCTACCGGGACAACTCCCTCGGCCTCAGCCGCTACGACCCCGCCGAGGCCGCCCGCAAGCTGGACGCGGCCGGCTGGCGGCTCGACGGCGACGTCCGCAAGCGCAACGGCCGCGAGCTGAACCTGCGGATGGTCATCCCGGCCGGCGTCACCCAGGCGCAGAGCGAGGCCGACAGCGCCACCAGGACGCTCAAGGACGTCGGCATCAAGGTCACCACGGTCACCGCCGCCGCCAACGAGTTCTTCGACAAGTACGTCAACCGCGGCGACTTCGACATCACCGCCTACTCGCTGCTCGGCACGCCCTTCCCGGCCAGCGGCAACCGCGCCGACTTCGTCCAGAACGGCGGCACCAACCACGTCGGCGCGGGCAGCCCGGCGGTGGACGCCGCCCTCGACCGGGCCGCCGCCGCACCCGACGCGGCCACCGCCTCCGAGGCGATCAACCAGGCCGACGGCGAGCTGTGGAAGGTGGCCGGCGTGCTGCCGCTCTACCAGCGCCCGCAGCTGTACGGCGCCCGCGCCAACCTCGCCAACATCGGCGCCCAGGGGCTGTCCGACATCGTCTGGGAGAACGTCGGCTTCGAGCGGTAGGCGGCGGCGACGCCCCGGCGCCCTCAGCCGTGCAGGGTCTCCCGCCAGAAGTGGCAGGCGCTGCGACGGCCCGGCAGTTCGGCGCCCTCGGCGTCCACCACCGGTACCAGCGGCGGGAGTTCGCTCAGGCAGCGGTCCTGCACCCGGTTGCAGCGCGGGTTGAACGCGCAGCCCTGCGGGACCTCCAGGAGGCTGGGCGGCAGGCCCTTGATGGCGTGGAGGTTCTGCCCCTTCTGGTCCAGCCGGGGGATCGAGTCGAGCAGGCCCCGGGTGTACGGGTGGGCGGGGCGCGCGTACAGGTCGCGCACCGGGGCCGTCTCGACGATCCGGCCCGCGTACATCACCGCGATCGTGTCCGCGACGTCGGCGACCACGCCGAGGTCATGGGTGATCAGGATCAGCCCCATGTGGAACTCGTGCTGCAACTCGGCCAGCAGGTCCATCACCTGGGCCTGCACGGTGACGTCCAGCGCGGTGGTGGGCTCGTCCGCGATGATCAGGTCCGGCTCCATGGAGAGCGCCATGGCGATCATGATGCGCTGGCGCATGCCGCCGGAGAACTGGTGCGGGTAGTCGCCGACGCGCTGCCTGGCCGCCGGGATCCGCACCCGGTCCATCAGCTCGATGGCCCTCTCCCTGGCCTCCTTGCGGCTGGCGCCGCGGTGCACCTGGAACATCTCGCCGAGCTGGTAGCCCACGCTGAGCACCGGGTTGAGCGAGGACAGCGCGTCCTGGAAGATCATCGCGATCTTCTGGCCCCGGACGAACCGCCGGGCCTTGGAGCCCATGGTCAGCAGGTCCTCGCCGCGGTAGAGGATCCGCCCGCCGGTGATCCGCCCGGGCGGCACGTCCAGGATGCCCATGATCGCCTGCGCGGTCACCGACTTGCCCGAACCGGACTCGCCCAGCACCGCCAGCGTCTCCCCGGCCGACACCGAGTAGCTCACCCCGTTGACGGCCCTGGCCACGCCGTCCCGGGTACGGAACTCGACGTGCAGGTCGTCGACCTCCAGCAGCGGGGTCCCGGGCACCAGGTTCTCCCGACCGCCGCCGATCACCTCCACCATGTCCATCCGAGCAGCCCTCCCCCAGCGCGGCAGCGAGCACCTATACGCGCAGAGCAACTATCAACGACCCGACCCCACTTGCGGAATTGCGCGGCACGTCTCTTTTCCATCACAAGAAAGGGCGCACCCCCGGTGCGGGGGCGCGCCCTGGATCCCGCGAGCCGCTAACCGGGCCCGGCATCCCCCTGCCCAGCCTCGCGCTCCACCGCGCTCTGCCCAGCCTCGCGCTCCACCGCGCTCTGCCCGACCTCACGCTCCACCGCGCTCTGCCCGATCTCGCGCTCCGCCGCGAAATGACACGCCGAGTCGTGCCGGGCCGCCCCACCCAGCCAGGACGGCGAGGCGAGCAGCGGGATCTCGGCCGCGCAGCGGTCCTGCGCCTTCCAGCAGCGGGTGCGGAAGCGGCAGCCGGACGGTGGGTTGGCCGGTGAGGGCACGTCCCCGGTGAGCACGATCCGGTCCCGCGACTCCCGGGCCGTCGGGTCCGGCACGGGGACGGCGGAGAGCAGCGCCTGGGTGTACGGGTGGGTGGCGTGGTCGTAGATCTCGGTATCGCTGCCGATCTCGACCATCTTGCCGAGGTACATCACGCCGACCCGGTCCGAGATGTGCCGGACGATGGAGAGGTCGTGCGCGATGAACATGTACGAGAGGTTGAACTCGCCCTGCAGCTTGTCCAGCAGGTTGATCACCTGCGCCTGCACCGACACGTCCAGCGCGGAGACCGGCTCGTCGCAGATGATGATCTCCGGCTTGAGCGCCAACCCCCGTGCGATACCGATGCGTTGGCGCTGCCCGCCGGAGAACTGGTGCGGGTAGCGGTTGATGTACTCGGGGTTGAGCCCGACCACGTCCAGCAGGTCCTGGACGGCCTTGCGGCGGTCCCCCTTGGGCGCCACCTCGGGGTGGATCTCGAACGGCTCCCCGATGATGTCGCCGACCGTCATGCGCGGGTTCAGCGAGGTGTACGGGTCCTGGAACACCATCTGGATGTTGCGGCGGACGGCCTTCAGCGCCGCCCCGGACAGCCGGGAGATCTCCTCGCCCTTGTAGCGGACCGATCCCCCGGTGGCCGGCTCCAGGTTCATCAGCACCTTGGCCAGCGTGGACTTCCCGCAGCCGGACTCGCCGACGACGCCCAGCGTCTCGCCCTGCCTCAGGTCGAAGGAGACCCCGTCGACGGCCTTCACGGCGCCGACCTGCTTCCTGAACAGCACGCCCTTGGTCAGCGGGAAGTGCTTGACCAGGTCCCGGACTTCGAGGATCGGCTCGCCGCGCGGCACCTCCTGGGCGAAGGCGGCCTCCTCCGGCACCGCGGCGCCCAGTGCGCTGGACCCGTTAGCGGCCATGGAGGGTCTCCTTCCAGAAGAAGCAGGCGCTGCCCCGCCCGGCCAGCGGGGCACCGTCGTCCTCAGCGACCGGGTACAGCTCCGGCACCTCGGCCCGGCAGCGGTCCTGCGCCCGCGGGCAGCGCGGGTTGAAGGCGCAGCCCTGGGGGATCCGCAGCAGGTTGGGCGGCAGGCCCTTGATGGCGTACAGCTCCTGGCCCTTCTGGTCCAGCCGCGGGATGGAGTCCAGCAGGCCGCGGGTGTACGGGTGCGCGGGGCGCGCGTACAGGTCGTGCACCGGGGCGGTCTCGACGATCCGGCCGGCGTACATCACGGCGATCTTGTCGGCGACGTCGGCGACCACGCCGAGGTCGTGGGTGATCAGGATCAGGCCCATGTGGAACTCCGCCTGGAGCTCCGCGAGCAGGTCCATCACCTGCGCCTGGACGGTGACGTCCAGGGCGGTGGTGGGCTCGTCCGCGATGATCAGGTCCGGTTCCAGGGCCAGCGCCATGGCGATCATGATGCGCTGGCGCATGCCGCCGGAGAACTGGTGCGGGTAGTCGTTCACCCGCTGCTTGGCCGCCGGGATGCGCACCCGCTCCATCAGCTCGACGGCCTTGTCCTTGGCCTCCTTGCGGGACGCCCCCCGGTGGGCGCGGAACATCTCGCCGAGCTGGAAGCCCACCGTCAGCACGGGGTTGAGCGAGGACAGCGCGTCCTGGAAGATCATCGCGATCTTCTGGCCGCGGATCCTGCGCCGCTCCTCGTTACCCATCTTCAGCATGTCCCGACCGCGGAAGCGGATCTCCCCGCGCGGGATCCGGGCCGGCGGCATGTCCAGGATGCCCATGATCGCCTGCGCGGTCACCGACTTGCCCGAGCCGGACTCGCCGAGCACCGCGAGCGTCTCCCCCGCCCGGACGCTGTAGTCGACCCCGTTGACCGCCTTGGCCACGCCGTCCCGGGTGACGAACTCGACGTGCAGGTCGCGGACGTCGAGCAGCGGCCCCTCGTACGACGCGGCCCGCTCGGACCTGGTGGCGTCCACGGCTGTACTCACGTTGCGCTCCCCTCGCTCAGCGAAGCTTCGGGTCGAGGGCGTCGCGCACCGCGTCGCCCAGCATGATGAAGGCCAGCACGGTGACGGAGAGCGCCACGGCCGGGAAGAAGAGCACGTACGGCGCCGTCCGGATCACCTTCTGGGCGGAGGAGATGTCGATGCCCCAGGAGATGGTCGGGTCCTGCAGGCCGATGCCGAGGAAGCTCAGCGTCGCCTCGGTGGCGATGTAGCCGCCGAGCGCGATGGTGGCGACGACGATCACGGGGGCGATCGCGTTCGGCAGGATGTGCCGGAACATCAGCCGCCCCGTCCCGGCGCCGAGCGCCCGGCCGGCCACCACGTAGTCGGACTGTTTGACGGTCAGCACGGCGCCGCGCATGACGCGGGCGATCTGGGTCCAGCCGAGGAAGGCCAGCGCGATGACCACGCTCCACACCGTGCGGGTGGTGAAGGCGTTCAGCAGCACCAGGGCGCCGAGCAGCAGCGGGAGGCCGAAGAAGATGTCGGTGATCCGGGAGATCACCGCGTCGACGGCGCCGCCGAAGTAGCCGGCGACCATGCCGGCCAGTCCGCCGAGCACGGTGACCGCCAGGGTCACGCAGATGCCGACGGTGATCGAGGCGCGGGCGCCGTACACCACCCGGGCGTAGATCGACCGGCCCTGCCCGTCGTAGCCGAACCAGCCGGCGCCGAAGAAGTCCGTCCAGTCCGGCCGCCTGAGGTAGTCGTGGATCAGGTCGGCCTTGCGCGGGTCGGCGTCGGTGAACGCCCAGGGGAAGATCGCCATGACGACCAGCAGCAGGATCAGCACGGCGGAGATCAGGAAGATCGGCCGCCGGCGCAGGTCCCGCCAGGCGTCGCCCCAGAGGCTGCGGGCCTCCTCCCGCTTGGCCGGGTCGGGCTCGACCAGGGTCTCCTGCTCGACCGCCATGCCCTGCTCCCCGGCGTAGTCGAGGTGTGAGACCCCGGGCTTGGGGTGCGGCTCGTAGGAGTTCTCGTCGTGGATGTCAGGCATAGCGGATCCTCGGGTCCAGGACCGCGTAGAGCAGGTCGACGAGCAGGCTGGCGACGAGGTAGACGATCACCAGGACGGTCACGATGCCGACCACGGTGGGGCCTTCCTTCTGGTTGATCGCCCGGTACAGGACGTTGCCGACGCCCTGCACGTTGAAGATGCCCTCGGTGACGATCGCCCCGCCCATCAGGGCGCCGAGGTCGGTGCCGAGGAAGGTGACCACCGGGATCAGCGAGTTGCGCAGCAGGTGGCGGGAGATGACGGTCCGCCGGGGCAGGCCCTTGGCGACCGCCGTGCGGATGTAGTCGGCCCGCAGGTTCTCGCCGATGGACGTCCGGGTGAGCCGGGCGACGTACGCGAGCGAGAGCGAGCCCAGCACGATCGCGGGCAGGATCAGCTGCGAGAGGTCGGTGGAGTCCTGCACCGTCGGGGTGACCCAGCCGAGGTTGGTGGCGAAGATCGTCTGCGCGATGTAGGCCAGCACGAAGACCGGGATCGAGATCACCACCAGGGTGAGGATCAGCACCAGGGTGTCCTGGATGCTGCCGCGCCGGAGGCCGGAGGCCATGCCCAGGGCGAGGCCGAGGACCACTTCGAAGACGAAGGCCATCAGCGCGAGCCGGATGGTGACCGGGAAGGCGGTCGCCATGATCTCGGAGACGGGGCGGCCGGTGAAGCTCGTCCCGAAGTCCCCCTGGAAGAGGTTCCCCATGTAGTGCAGGTACTGCTTCCAGACCGGCTGGTCCAGGAAGTACTTGTGCTTGATGCTGGCCACGACGGCCGGGTCGGCGGCCTTCTCGCCGAACAGCGCCGACACCGGGTCGCCCGGCAGCGTGTAGACCATCAGGAAGATCAGCAGCGTGGTGCCAAAGAACACCGGGATCATCTGCAGCACCCGCCGCAGCACGTAACTGCCCATCCGAGCCTCCTTCCTAGACGTGCCCTGGGTGCACGGCCGGCCGGGGACGGTCGGCCGGGAGGGCCGGGCCCCGCCCTCCGTGCGGGAAGGGCGGGGCCGGCGCGAGGGGTCGGGGGATCAGCCCTTGACCTCGACCTGGGTCCAGGCCGGGTTGCCGAAGGAGTCGAACTTCACGTTCTGCACCTTGGTCGAGTAACCCGAGTTGGTGCGGTAGTACCAGAGCGGGATGGCCGGCATCCCGCTCGGCAGCACCGCCTCGGCCTGCTGGTAGCCGGTCACCGTGTCGGCGACGCTGGCGGCCTCGTCGGCCTTGGTGGCCGCCTGGTCGAACTGCGGGTTGCTGTAGCCGAAGTCGTTGGACGCGGCGCCGGTGCGGTACACGTCGGACAGGAAGTTGGCGTTCAGCGGGTAGTCCTGCACCCAGCCGGTGCGGAAGGCGCCGTTGACCTGGTGCCCGGTGATCGCGGCGCGCGCGGTCTTGAAGTCGGACTTCGGGTCGCCGAGGCACTCGACGCCGGTGCTCTGCCGGATCGAGTTGCAGACCGCGTCGACCCACTCCTTGTGGCCGCCGTCGGAGTTGTAGGTGATCAGCAGCTTGTTGCCGGGGACGCCGCCGCCGTCGCTGATCAGCTGCTTGGCCTTGGCCGGGTCGAACTTGCAGAAGTCGCCGCAGGCGCCGTCCTTGTAGCCCTCGACGCCCTCGGCCACCCAGGCGGTGGCCGGCTTGCGGGAGTTCTGCAGCACCGTCTTGGTGATGGTGTCGCGGTCGATCGCCATGGACAGGCCCTGGCGCACCTTGGCCTTGTCGGGCGCGGCCCAGTCGGCCTGGTAGAGGGTGAAGCCGATGTTCTGGATGGCGCCCTGCGGGGCGTCGATCGCCCGGTCGCCGAGGTCGCTCTTGTACGTCGCCAGCGCGGACGGCGGCACCTGGTCCATCACGTCCAGGTTGCTGGACTGGAGGTCTGCGTAGGCGGCCTCGGACGTGGTGTACATCTTGAAGACGATGCCGCCGTTCTTCGGCTTGTCGACGCCCTGGTAGTCCGGGAAGGCCTTGGTGACGACCTCGGTGTTGTGGTTCCAGCTGACGAACTGGTAGGGGCCGTTGCCCACCGGCTTCTGCCCGTACCCGGTCGGGTCGTTGAAGAAGGCGTCCGGCAGCGGGGAGAAGGCGATGTAGCCGAGCTTGTACTCGAAGTACGAGACCTTGTTGCTGAGCTTGACGGTGAAGTGCAGGTCGTCGACCACGGTCAGGCCGGACATCTTGGTCGCGGTCGGCTGGCCGCTGACGGGGTGGACGTTCTGGTAGCCCTCGATGTCGGAGAACCAGGAGCTGTTGATCTGGTTGTTGCTGGTGGTCGCGCTCCAGTTCCAGGAGTCCACGAAGTTCTTGGCGTGCACCGGCGTGCCGTCGTGGAACTTCCAGCCGTCCTTCAGCGTGACGTCGAAGGTCTGGGAGTCACTGGTGTCGATCTTGTCGGCGACCTGCATCCGGATCTTGGCGGTGGCG
This sequence comes from Kitasatospora sp. NPDC056731, assembly GCF_040687675.1. NCBI lineage: Bacteria > Bacillati > Actinomycetota > Actinomycetes > Kitasatosporales > Streptomycetaceae > Kitasatospora > Kitasatospora sp. NPDC056731. The sequence continues at coordinate 95,039 of NZ_JBFBNR010000016.1, read as the reverse complement.
GGGTCGTAGTCGACCAGCCCCTTGAAGAGGTTCTGGATGATGCGACCACCGCCGACCTCGTTCGCGTTGGCGGGCTGCAGCGGGTTCTGCGGCTCACTGCTCTGGTAGCTGAAGCTCTTGCTGCTGTCCGACGAGCTGTTGCTGCTTCCGCCGCCGCCGCTGCTGCACCCGGTGGCCACCAGGGCCACGGATGTCGCAGCGGCGAGGACCCAGCGAGCACGGGCGGCTACGGGCATGGAGGTCCCTCCTCGTGGTGTGTGTCGCATCACACCCCATGAGAAGCGCGCCCGGTCGACGGCGCGAGTCGAATGCACCCGGACGGGTGCGTTGAGCGCCCCGTGAGTTGACGGAACGACGGAAGGGCCCGCGGCACGAAGCCACGGGCCCTTCCGGGGATGCCACGGGGAGTCAGGCGGCGGCCGGCTCCCGGACCTCGGCGAAGTGACAGGCCGAGTCGTGCGCGGCCGGGCCCTTCAGCACCGAGGGCACCGCGAGCAGCGGGATCTCCTCGGCGCAGCGGTCCTCCGCCTTCCAGCAGCGGGTGCGGAAGCGGCAGCCGGACGGCGGGTTGGCCGGCGAGGGGATGTCACCGGTCAGGATGATCCGGTCGCGGTTCTCGCGCGCCGTCGGGTCCGGCACCGGCACCGCGGAGAGCAGCGCCTGGGTGTACGGGTGGGTGGCGTTCTCGTAGATCTGCTCGTCGGTGCCGATCTCGACCATCTTGCCGAGGTACATCACGCCGACGCGGTCGGAGATGTGCCGGACGATGGAGAGGTCGTGCGCGATGAACATGTACGACAGGCCGAAGTCGCCCTGCAGCTTCTCCAGCAGGTTGATCACCTGCGCCTGGACGGACACGTCCAGGGCGGAGACCGGCTCGTCGCAGATGATGATCTCGGGCTTGAGCGCGAGACCGCGGGCGATGCCGATGCGCTGGCGCTGGCCGCCGGAGAACTGGTGCGGGTAGCGGTTGATGTACTCCGGGTTCAGACCCACGACGTCCAGCAGGTCCTGGACGGCCTTGCGGCGGTCGCCCTTGGGCGCCACCTCGGGGTGGATCTCGAACGGCTCCCCGATGATGTCGCCGACCGTCATGCGCGGGTTCAGCGAGGTGTACGGGTCCTGGAACACCATCTGGATGTTGCGGCGGACGGCCTTGAGGGCCTGGCCGGACAGCTTGGAGATGTCCTCGCCCTTGAACAGCACCTGGCCGGAGGTGGCCCGCTCCAGGTTCATCAGCACCTTGGCCAGCGTGGACTTGCCACAGCCGGACTCGCCGACGATGCCGAGGGTCTCACCCTTGGCCAGGTCGAAGGAGATGCCGTCGACCGCCTTGACCGCGCCGACCTGCTTCTTGAAGAGGATGCCCTGGCTCAGCGGGTAGTGCTTGACCAGGTCCTTGACCTCCAGGATGGGCTCAGCCATGGAGGGTCTCCTTCCAGAGGTGGCACGCGCTGCGGCGGCCGGTGAGCTCCTTGCCGTCCTTGTCGGTCACCTGGTGCAGCGCCGGGATCTCCGTGCGGCACAGGTCGGTGGCGACGTCACAGCGGGGGTTGAACGCGCAGCCGGTCGGGACCTTCAGCAGGTTCGGGGGCAGGCCCTGGATCGCGTAGAGCTCCTGACCCTTCTGGTCCAGGCGCGGGATCGAGCGGAGCAGGCCCTTGGTGTACGGGTGCGCCGGGTTGGCGTACAGGTCGTGCACCGGGGCGGTCTCGACGATCCGGCCGGCGTACATCACGGCGATCTTGTCCGCGACGTCGGCGACCACGCCGAGGTCGTGGGTGATCAGGATCAGGCCCATGTTGTACTCGGCCTGGAGCTCCGCGAGCAGGTCCATCACCTGGGCCTGGACGGTGACGTCCAGGGCGGTGGTGGGCTCGTCCGCGATGATCAGGTCGGGCTGCATCGAGAGCGCCATGGCGATCATGATGCGCTGGCGCATGCCGCCGGAGAACTGGTGCGGGTAGTCGCCGACGCGCTGCCTGGCGGCCGGGATGCGCACCCGGTCCATCAGCTCGATGGCCTTCTCCTTGGCGTCCTTCTTGGAGGCGCCCTGGTGCACCCGGAACATCTCGCCGAGCTGGTAGCCCACGCTGAGCACGGGGTTGAGCGAGGACAGCGCGTCCTGGAAGATCATCGCGATCTTCTGGCCGCGGATCCTGCGCCGCTCCTCGTTGCCCATCTTGAGCATGTCCTGGCCGCGGTACAGGATCTCGCCCTGCGTCACCTTGCCGGGCGGCATGTCCAGGATGCCCATGATGGTCTGGGCGGTCACGGACTTGCCGGAGCCGGACTCTCCGAGCACGGCGAGCGTCTCGCCGGCCGCGACGGAGTAGTTGACGCCGTTCACGGCCTTCGCGATGCCGTCCCGGGTGTGGAACTCCACGTGGAGGTTCTTGACCTCCAGCAGCGGGGTGCCAACTTCGAGTCGGCCGCTCTTCTGGTTGTTGTTCTCGATCACGGTGGTCATCGGGTCGTCACCTCTTCTCTCAGCGGAGCTTCGGGTCGAGGGCGTCGCGCACCGCGTCGCCGAGCATGATGAAGGCCAGAACCGTGAGGCTCAGCATTCCGGCGGGGAAGAACAGGGCGAACGGGGCGGTCCGGATCACCTTCTGGGCGGTGTTGATGTCGATGCCCCAGGAGATGGTCGGGTCCTGCAGACCGATGCCGAGGAAGCTCAGCGTCGCCTCGGTGGCGATGTAGCCGCCGAGCGCGATGGTGGCGACGACGATCACCGGGGCGACCGCGTTCGGCAGGATGTGCTTCCACAGGATCCGGCTGGTGCCTGCGCCGAGCGCCTTGGCGGCCGTCACGAAGTCGGCCTGCTTGATGGTGATGACCGAACCGCGCATGACACGGGTCATCTGGGTCCAGCCCAGGGAGACCAGCGCGAAGACCACGCTCCAGATGGTGCGCGAGGTGAAGGCGTTGAGGATGACCAGGGCGCCGAGCAGCAGCGGGATGCCGAAGAAGATGTCGGTGACCCGGGAGATGATCGTGTCGACCCAGCCACCGAAGTAGCCGGCCAGCATGCCGGTGATGCCACCGAGGATGGTCACACCCGCCGTGACGCAGATGCCGACGACGACCGAGGCGCGGGCGCCGTAGATCACCCGGGCGTAGATACTGCGGCCCTGGAGGTCGTAGCCGAACCAGTCCGCCTGGAAGAAGTGGCTGTAGTTCGGCTTGGTCAGGTAGTGCAGACGCAGGTCGCCGGCGCGCGGGTCCGCCGAAGTGAACAGCCCGGGGGCGATCGCGATGACGATCAGCAGCAGGATCAGCAGCGCGGAGATCACGAAGATCGGCTTGCGGCGCAGGTCGTGCCAGGCGTCGGAGCCGAGGCTGCGGGCCTTCTCGGGCTTGGCCGCCGGGGTGTCGGCGCCACGCTGGGCCGGGATCTCCTCGGCCGTCTTCTTCTCGGTCAGGTCAGGCATAACGGATCCTCGGGTCCAGGACCGCGTAAAGCAGGTCGACGATCAGGCCGGCAGCCAGGTACACGAGCACCAGGAAGGCCACGAAGCCGGCGACCGTCGGGCCCTCCTTGTGGTTGATCGCCGCGTAGAGCGCGTTGCCGATGCCCTTGACGTTGAAGATGCCCTCGGTCACGATCGCGCCACCCATCAGGGCGCCCAGGTCGGTGCCGAGGAAGGTGACCACCGGGATCATCGAGTTGCGGAGCAGGTGGGTGCCGATCACCTTGCGCCGGGGCAGGCCCTTGGCCACCGCGGTGCGGACGTAGTCGGCCTTGATGTTCTCGGCTATGGAGGTACGGGTGAGACGCGCCACGTACGCCAGCGACAGCGAGCCGAGCACGAACGCCGGCAACACCAGCTGGGTGATGTCGTTGCTGTCCTGGACGGTCGGCGTGACCCACTTCAGGTTCTGCCCGAAGACCGTCTGGAAGATGAAGCCCAGCACCGGAACCGGGATCGAGATCAGCAGCAGGGTCAGGACCAGGGTGCTCTTGTCGAACGCCTTGCCGCGGCGCAGACCGGCGAAGAGGCCGATGGTGACGCCGAGCACGATCTCGATGGCGAACGCGAACAGCGCCAGCCGGGTGGTGACCGGCAGCGCATCGGTGATCACGTCGAGCACCGGCCGCTGGTCCAGGGTGGTTCCGAAGTCACCGGTGAGCAGCTTCCCCATGTAGTCGAGGTACTGCTGGACCAGCGGCTTGTCGAAGCCCATCTGGTGCCTCAGAGCGGCGAGCTGGGCCGGGTCCGGCGCCTTGTCGCCCCACATCGCGGCCACCGGGTCACCCGGCAGCGCGTGCACCATGAAAAAGATGAGCGCGGTCGTTCCGAGGAAGACCGGGATCATCTGGAGCAGTCGCCTTGCGACAAAGCGCCCCATCGTGCCTCCATGTATGACTCTGCCGGGCCCGTCATCCCGGCCAGAGATAAGTCGGCGTGCCAACGGCCGGTGCCAGTCCTCGCCCTTGTGGGGATGGGACGGGCACCGGCCGTTGTCACCGGGTCAGGCGGTGCCGACCGATTACTTCTTCTTGACCTCGACGTCGGTGTAGACCGGGTTGCCGAAGGAGTCGAACTTCACGTTCTGGACGTTGTTGGACCAGCCGGAGCTGGTCTTGTAGTACCAGAGCGGGATGGCCGGCATGTCCTTGGCCAGGACGGCCTCGGCCTGCTGGTAGAGCTCGGTGGTCTTCTCCACCGTGGTGGCCGCGTCGGCCTCCTTCGAGAGCTTGTCGAACTCCGGGCTGGAGTAGCCGGCGTCGTTCGCCGCCGCACCGGTGCCGTAGACGTCGCGCAGGAAGTTGGCGTTCAGCGGGTAGTCCTGCACCCAGCCGGTACGCATCATGCTCGACACCTGACGCTTGGTCACGATGTCGCGCGAGGTCTTGAAGTCCGGCTTCGGGTCACCGAGGCACTCGACGCCGGTGGCCTGGCGGATCGAGTTGCAGACCGCGTCGACCCACTCCTTGTGACCACCATCGGAGTTGTACAGGATGGTGATCTTGTTACCGGGGACACCGTTGCCCTCGGCGATGAGCTGCTTGGCCTTGGCCGGGTCGTACTTGCAGGCGTCGCCGCAGGCGCCGGCCTTGTAGCCCATGACGCCGGGCGCCACGAAGCCGTCGGCGGGCTGACGCGTGCCGTTCAGCACGGTCTTGGTGATGGTGTCGCGGTCGATGGCCATCGACAGGCCCTGGCGGACCTTGGCCTTCTCCGGCGCGTTCCAGTCGGCGTTGTACAGCGCGAAGGAGATGTTCTGGATGGCGCCCTGCGGCTGGTCGACCGCGCGCTTGCCCAGGTCGTCCTTGTACTTGGGCAGGTCGGTCGAGTCGACCTGGTCCAGGACGTCGAGGGTGTCCGACATCAGGTCCTTGTACGCGGCCTCACCGGCGGTGTAGTTCCGGAAGACGATGCCGCCGTTCTTGGCCTTGTTCGTGCCCGCGTACTTGTCGAAGGCGGCCAGGGTGATGGCCTTGTTGTGCTCCCACGACACGAACTTGTACGGGCCGTTGCCGACCGGCTTCTGGCCGTAGCCCGCCGGGTCGGAGAAGAACCCGGTCGGCAGCGGGTAGAAGGCCGAGTAGCCGAGCTTGTACGTGAAGTACGAGACCGGGCTGCTCAGCTCGATGGTGAAGTGCGTGTCGTCGACGACCTTCAGACCGGACATGGTGTCGGCGGTCGGGTCACCCTTCTCCGGGTGAACGGCGTCGTAGCCGACGATGTCGGAGAACCAGTCCGAGTTGATCTGGTTGTTCTTGGTGTTCGCCGACCAGTTCCAGGAGTCCACGAAGGACTTGGCCGTCACCGGGGTGCCGTCGTGGAAGGTCCAACCGGACTTCAGCGTGACGGTGTAGTTCTTGGCGTCAGTGGTCTCGATCTTGTCGGCCACCTGGTTACGCAGGGCGCCGGTGGCGGGGTCGTAGTCGACGAGGCCCTGGAAGAGCTGCTTGACGATGCGGCCGCCCTGGTTCTCCATGGCGTTGGCCGGCTGCAGCGGACGCTGCGGCTCGCCGCTCTGGTAGCTGAACACGCCCTGGGCGTTGACCGCAGCGCCATCGGAGCTGCTCCCACCGGTGGAACCGCCACTGCTACAAGCAGTCGCGGCGAGGGCGACCGCAACAGCTGCGACAACCCACTTGGCCTGGCTCCCACCACGCATCGGTGTGCCTCCTGAATTCGACGTTGCAACGAGGAGGGCACTGCGGACGGGTGTTACCTGGCCCGCTGTGCCGTCCGCGCTCGTGGTTTCGGCGCGCACCCCTGCGCGTCACCCTTGACCCGAGCCTGACTGCACCCACTATCCGTCACGCACGGACACGAAAGTGACCAGTGACGATCTCAATTAGGTCACATGAACAGTCGGTAAGTTTCGAAAACCGGACATAAGAGACATAGCCAGACAGGCACCAAACGGACAGTCGTCATGAATGACGAACTGTCACGTTCGCTCAGCGGACACCTGGGAGTGATGAGCGCTATTCCGTTAATACGCCCGTCGACAACTTGGAGTAGTTGAAAAAGTTCGCCCCCCTCTCCATCGGAAAGGGGGGCGAAGCATTCCGGCCAAAGGCCGGTCAAGCCGTCCGGATCACGCCTTCTTGGCGCGCGAGGCGGTGCGGCCGCGGTCCTTCGCGTCGAGGACGACCTTACGGATGCGAACCGTCTCCGGGGTCACCTCGATGCACTCGTCCTCGCGGCAGAACTCCAGCGACTGCTCCAGCGAGAGCTTGCGCGGCGGGACGATCGACTCGGCCACGTCTGCGTTCGAGGAACGCATGTTGGTGAGCTTCTTCTCCTTGGTGATGTTGACGTCCATGTCGTCGGCGCGCGAGTTCTCGCCGACGATCATGCCCTCGTACACCTCGGTGCCCGGCTCGCAGAAGAGCACGCCGCGCTCCTGGAGGTTGGTCATCGCGAAGGCGGTGACCACACCGGACCGGTCGGCGACCAGCGAACCGTTGTTGCGGGTGCTCAGGGTGCCGAACCACGGCTCGTGGCCCTCGTGGATCGAGTGCGCGATGCCGGTGCCGCGGGTGCTGGTGAGGAACTCGGTCCGGAAACCGATCAGACCGCGGGACGGGACGACGAACTCCATCCGGACCCAGCCCGAGCCGTGGTTGGACATGTTGTCCATCCGGCCCTTGCGGACGCCCATGAGCTGCGTGACCGCGCCCATGTGCTCCTCCGGCACGTCCACCGTGAGGCGCTCGACCGGCTCGTGGGTCTTGCCGTTGACCTGCTTGGTGACGACCTGCGGCTTGCCGACGGTCAGCTCGAAGCCCTCGCGGCGCATGGTCTCGATCAGGATGGCCAGCGCCAGCTCACCGCGGCCCTGCACCTCCCAGGCGTCCGGGCGCTCGGTCTCCAGGACGCGCAGCGAGACGTTACCGATCAGCTCGCGGTCCAGGCGGTCCTTCACCTGGCGGGCGGTGACCTTGCGGTCCACCTTGCCGCTGGACTTCGCGTCCGCGCCCTTGCCGCTGCCGCCACGGCCGACCAGCGGCGAGGTGTTGGTGCCGATGGTCATCGAGATGGCCGGCTCGTCCACCGTGATCAGCGGCAGCGCGATCGGGTTCTCCGGGTCGGCGAGGGTCTCGCCGATCATGATCTCGGAGATACCGGCGACGGCGCAGATGTCACCCGGGCCCGCCACCTCGGCCGGCTTGCGGGTGAGCGCCTCGGTCATCAGCAGCTCCGAGATGCGGACGCTGGAGATGGTGCCGTCGCGCTTGATCCAGGCCACGGTCTGGCCCTTGCGCAGCTCGCCCTGCTCGACGCGCAGCAGCGCGATGCGGCCGAGGAAGTTGTCGGCGTCGAGGTTGGTGACGTGGGCCTGGAGCGGCGCGTCGGCCTCGTACGTCGGGGCCGGGACGTGCTCCAGCAGGGTGGAGAAGAACGGCTCCAGGCTGGTGCTGTCGGCCGGGACGGTGCCGTTCTCCGGCTTGGTCAGCGAGGCGACGCCGTCACGGGCACAGGCGTAGACGATCGGGAACTCGATCTGGTCCTCGTCCGCGTCCAGGTCCAGGAACAGGTCGTAGGTCTCGTTGATGACCTCGTCGATCCGGGAGTCCGGGCGGTCCGTCTTGTTGATGCAGAGGATGACGGGCAGCCGGGCGGTGAGCGCCTTGCGGAGCACGAAGCGCGTCTGCGGCAGCGGGCCCTCGGAGGCGTCGACCAGCAGGACGACGGCGTCCACCATCGACAGACCGCGCTCGACCTCGCCACCGAAGTCGGCGTGGCCCGGGGTGTCGATGATGTTGATGGTGATCGGCGCGCCACCATCCTTCGGGTGGTACTTGACGGCGGTGTTCTTCGCGAGAATGGTGATGCCCTTCTCGCGCTCCAGGTCGTTCGAGTCCATCATCCGGTCGTCGAGGTGCTGGTGGGCGGCGAAGGCACCGGCCTGCTTCAGCATGGCGTCGACCAGAGTGGTCTTGCCGTGGTCGACGTGGGCGACGATAGCGACGTTGCGGATGTCGTTGCGCGTGGGCATGCCTAGCTGATTCTCCTGGAATCGTGGGTTGCGGCGCCCGGCCGCGAGACGCCGACCAGCGATCCCTTTGGATCGCCGCCGCCCGTTCCGCCTGCTACTACCGGTCCACCCGCCGTGGCAACGGACATGCCTCGGCTTCCTCCTATCGTACGGGGAAGCGCCCAGGTGAGCAGAAACGGGCAGGTCGGGCGGGATCAAGATCACAGACAGGTCACCCGTTCGTCACCCGGTGTTCGCTCTCCGACCGGCTCCGACGGGCCCGGGGAACGGGCTCAGCCGCTCCACCCCACGTCCTGGAAGCGCGGCCAGCCGTACCCCCAGACCCCGGCGCCCGCGACGCCCGCCCGGACGCCGACCAGCTCGGGCCGCTGGTAGAGCGGCACCGAGTGGCCGAGCTGCCAGATCCGCACGTCCGCCTCCTGGAGCAGGCCGAGCCGGGCGGCCGGGTCGAGCTCGGCGGTGGCGCGGTCGAAGAGCCGGTCGATCTCCTCGGTTCCGCTGCGGGCGTAGTTGCTGCCGGGGTCGAGGGTGCCGTCGGCGTCGGGCCGGGGCTTGGCGTAGACGGGCCGCTGCTCGCTCGCCGGGCTGGTGCCGGCGGGCCAGGAGAACAGGGCGAGGTCGTACTCCCCGGCGGCCAGCTGGTCCTGGACGAAGGTGTCGGCGGACGCCGTCACGGCCTTCACCTCGACACCGGACTCGCCGAGGTCGGCGGTGAGCGCGTCGGCGGTCCGCTTGGCGGTCGCGGAGCCGGCCGGGACGAGCAGGGTGAGGGTGAGCTCCTTGTCGTCCTTGGTGCGGGTGCCGCCGGTGTCGGGCCGCTTCCAGCCCGCCTCGTCGAACAGCCGGGCGGCGTCGGCCGGGCCGGCGGCCGCACTGTTGTCGCGGTAGCCGTCCTGGTCGCCGGCGAGCAGGTGGCTGCCCAGCGGGGCGCCGGGCAGGCCGAGCGGGGTGAGCGCGGCGTCGGCGATCCGCCGCCGGTCGACGGCGCGGGTCAGGGCGAGCCGCAGGGCCGGGTCGGCGAGCGGGCCGTGGGCGGAGTTGAGGGTGAGCTGGGTGAGCGAGGCGCCGACGGCCCGGTGCACGATGACGCCGTGCAGTCCCTCGGCCCGCCGCAGGGCCAGCGCCGCGGCCTCGGGCGCGGCGCCCGGGGGCGCCGCCTCGGCGGTCGGCGTACCGGAGGCGGCCGGGGTGTCGGTCGGCGTGGCGGTCGGCGTGGCGGAGGCGGTGGGCGTGGCGGAGGCCGTGGGCGTGGCGGAGGCGGCCGGAGCGGGCGCGGGCACCGCCTGGTCCACCGCCGCGGTGAGCGGGGCGATGTCCAGCCGGTTCTGGTCGAGCGCGTCCAGCCGGCCCTCCGGCGGCGCGGCGATGAACTCGATCCGGTCGGTCTTCGGCTGGTCCCCCCACCACCGCGGGTTGCGGGCGAGGACGACCTGCCCGCCCGCGGCGTCGTACCCGGAGACGGTGTACGGCCCGGCGCTCAGGTGCTCGCCGCCGGTCAGCGCCCGGTTGAACGCGGCCGGGGTGGCCGTCTCGGCCGCCGGGTAGAGCGGGCCGAACAGCGAGCGCCATTCGGCGTACGGGCGCCGGAAGGTCACCCGGACTTCGTGCGGGTCGGCGCCCTGGGCGATCGCGTCGATGGCGTCGTACCCGGCCGGGCGGCCGCCCTGGTAGGCCGGGTCGAGGCCGGAGAGGGCGGCCCGCTGGGCGGTCAGGTCGGCGGCCGTGAGCGGGGTGCCGTCGCTCCAGACCGCGCGCGGGTTGAGCCGGTAGGTGACGACCTGCGGCTGCTTCCCGGGCGGGGTGGACTCGGCGCCGACCAGGTAGTCCGGGTCGGGGACGAGCCGGCCGTGCCCGTCGGGCCGGAACAGCGAGGGGTAGAGGGCGTGCGCGAGCAGTGCCGAGTCGGCGGTCGCGTCGCCCTGGTAGACGTTGAGCGTGGCCGGGACGCCGTCCACGGCCCAGCGCAGCCTGCCGCCGCCCCGGACGGCGGTGCGGTCGGCGGTCCGGACGTCCCCGGTGCCGGAGGTGGGGTCGGCCGAGGCCGGTGCGGGGTCGGGGGTACGGGCCGGATCCGGGCCGTCGGAGCAGCCGCCGAGGCCGGCGGCGAGCAGCAGCGCGACGGCTGCGGAGGTGAGCTGGCGGACGCGCATGGCGGCCATGGAACGCCGTCCGAGTGCCCGGGCCCGGGCCGACACGGCGGACCGCCCGCCGACTGCACCCGGACGGCCGAACCGCCGAGGGCCTCCAGCCGCCCTAAAGCCCCAGCTCGAACCAGACGATCTTGCCCTTGGGCGTCCGCCGGCTGCCCCAGCGCTCGGCCAGCAGGCTGACCAGTTGCAGGCCGCGCCCGCCCTCGTCGGTCTCCTGGGCGCGCCGCTGCCGGGGCTGGGCGTAGCCGTCGTCCCAGACCTCGCAGACCAGGCCGCGATCGCGCAGCAGCCGCAGCCGGATCTCGCCCCGGCCATGCTTGAGCGCGTTGGTGACCAGTTCGCTGACCAGCAGCTCGGTGGTGTCCACGAGCTCCTCCAGGCCGCGGGTCAGCAGCCAGCTGCAGGCCAGCTCGCGGGCCTTGGCGACGGAGGTGGGCTCGGGCGGCAGGAACCAGTTGCCGACGGCGTCCTCGGGGAAGGCGTGCACCTTGGCCATCAGCAGGGCGATGTCGTCCTCGCCGTGGTGCGGGTTGAGCTCGCCGAGGACGTGCTCGCAGAGTTCTTCGAGGCCCTTGCCCTTGGCCGACAGCGCGGTGCGGAAGCCGCGCAGGCCCTCGTCCAGTTGGTGCTTGCGGCTCTCCACCAGGCCGTCGGTGTAGAGGCCGAGGATGGCGCCGTCCGGGAGGGTCAGCTCGACCTCCTCGAAGGGCTCGCCGCCGACGCCGAGCGGCAGGCCGGGCGGGACGTCGAGCATCCGGGCGGGTTCGCCGGGGCTGAGCAGGACGGGCGGCAGGTGGCCGGCGTTGGCGATCCAGCAGCGCCGGGTGACGGCGTCGTAGACCGCGTAGACGCAGGTGGCCAGGTAGACCTCGCGGGCCTCCTCGTCGGCGGCGGAGGTGAGCCGGCCGTACGGGGTGGGCGGGCCGGCCGCCACGGTGTCGCCGCCGAGGCCGCGGGCGATCTCGTCGAGGGCGGTGAGCACCTCGCCGGGCTCCAGGTCGAGCATGGCGAGGGTGCGGACGGCGGTGCGCAGCTGGCCCATGGCGACGGCGGCGCGCAGGCCGCGCCCCATCACGTCGCCGATGACCAGGGCGGTGCGGTTGCCGGGCAGCGGGATGACGTCGAACCAGTCGCCGCCGACCTCGGTGTTGTTGTTGCTGGGCAGGTAGCGGCAGGCGATCTCCAGGCCGCTGGCGGCCGGGTTGCCCGGGGGCAGCAGGCTGCGCTGGAGGATCAGGGCGCGCTCGTGCTCGCGGCGGTAGAGCCGGGCGTTGTCGATGCAGACGGCGGCGCGGGCGACGAGTTCCTCGGCGATGGCGACGTCGCGGGCGTCGAAGGGCTCGCTGCCGATCGCGCGGGAGAGCTGGACGAGGCCGAGCACCTGGTCGCGGGCGACCAGCGGGACGATCAGGGTGGAGCGCAGCAGCGGGTCGGGCCCGGGCTCGGGGACGACGCTGCGGCCGGTGCGCAGCGCCCGGGCGTGCGGGGAGCGTCGCGGGTAACAGAGGGTGCCGCCGGCCTCGGCGATGGGCAGGCCGGTGACCGAGCCGAGCACCGAGGAGGCGCCGCCGATGACGCTGGAGACGGCGACCCGGCGCAGTTCGCCGCTGCCGTCGGTGAGCACGGTGTCGCCGAGCCGGCCGGCGCTGGGCACGGTCTCGCCGGAGAGCAGCGCGGTGTACAGGTCGACGGTGGCGAGGTCGCAGAACGGCGGGACGACGACGTCGAGCAGTTCCTTGGCGGTGGTCTCCAGGTCGAGGGTGGAGCCGATGTGCGCGCTGGCCTCGTTGAGCAGGGCGAGGTTGCGGCGGACGCCGTCGGCCTCGCGCTCGGCGACGTGCCGGCTGGTGACGTCGGAGACCTGCCCGGCGAGGCCGATCGGCTGTCCGGCCGCGCCGTTGAGGCGGTACAGCGAGACGGCCCAGAGCCGGTTGCCCTCGCGGGTGGGGACGGCGCCGTGGAAGCGCAGGTCGAAGACGGGCTCGCCGGTGGCGAGGACCTTGCGCAGGGCGGCGGTGAGGCGGTCGGCCTCGGACGGCGGGAAGAGGTCGTGCGGGGTGAGGCCTTCGAGGTCGGTGGGGGCCAGGCCCATGCCGGAGGCGAAGGCGTCGTTGACCCGCTGGAGGCGCAGCCGGTCGTCGAAGAGGATGAAGCCGGTGGGCGTCTGCCCGAAGACGGCCTCGGAGGCGGCGAGGTCGGTCTCGACCCGGCGCAGTCGGCCGAGGTCGACGGCCAGGCAGGTGGCGCCGGCGGTGGGCAGGGCGCTGTCGGGCATCAGGTAGAGCTCGGCGAGGCCCTCGCCGCCGGCGGCGTCCCGGTAGGGGGCGGTGCCGACCCACTCCTCGCCGGCCAGGGCGCGTTCCAGCCGCGCGCGGCCGCGCTGCCAGAGCTCGCGGGGGACGAAGGTGGTGATCGGGTCGGCGCCGACGGCGTCGGGGGCGGGGACGCCGAAGAACTCGGCGGCGCGCTCGCTCCACTGGCTGATCCGGCCGTCGGGGCCGATGGTGAAGGTGGCGACCCGGATGTAGTCGTAGATCGACCCGGGGCCGCCCGCGCCCCACGGGTGGTCCGCGGCCCCGGGGTGGTGACCGAGGCCCACGGGGTCGGCGCCGGGCGGGTCCGCCGGTACGGGCAGGTGCGGTGAACCGGCCTGCCCGGGCACGACAGCATGACCGCTGCTGCTCGGCGCGTTCCGCGCCGGGGTGCTGTTCAACGGACCGACCCCTCCAACCCGCGACCGTCCGGATGTCGAGAAGACCGAGTATTCATCATCGAGGGGTACGTTCACACGCCCTCAACATCACAACATCAGATCGGGCGAAGGTTTTTGTCCTACCGCCCGCGCAACCACAATGCCACGTCCGCGCCCCCTTCCGGGCTGCGCGCTCCCCCCGGCCACCTGCTGGCATATGCGGTTCCGTCCTCCTCGCCCCCGCTCGGGCTCACGCCCCCGACCCGCTGCGCTCCCTATGACTCGTCGGGCTCACTACCCGGCAGCGTCTGCTCGAACCAGACCACCTTGCCGATGCCCTCGGCCCGGGCACCCCAGCGCAGTGCCAGGCGGCGGACCAGTTCCAGGCCCCGGCCGCCCTCGTCGGCCTCGGCCGCGTGCCGCTCCCGGGGCGGGTCGGGCAGCGGGTCGGAGATCTCGACCAGCAGCGTCTCGCCGAGCGTCAGCCGCACGCCGATGGGGGCGCTGGCGTACCGGACGGCATTCGTGACCAGCTCGCTGACCAGCAGCTCCGTGGTGTCGGTGAGCTCCTCGACGCCCCACTCGGCGAGCGCGGAGCGGACCAGCCGACGGGCCCGGGAGACGGCGGTGGGCTCGGCGGGCAGGGTCCAGCCGACCGTCGGGGTGCCGGCCTGGCCGTGGCCGAGCCGGGCCAGCAGCAGCGCGACGTCGTCCGGCTCGCGGCCCTGCTCCATGGTGCCGAGCACGGCCTCGCAGGCGGCCTGGATGGAGGCGTGCGGCTCCTGGAGCACGGTGACCAGCCGGCCGAGGCCGACGTCGAGGTCCTTGTCCCGGGACTCGACCAGGCCGTCGGTGCAGAGGGCGAGCAGGCTGCCCTCGGGGATCTTCAGTTCGACGGATTCGAACGGGACGCCGCCGACGCCGAGCGGGGCGCCCGAGGGGAGGTCGAGGATCCGGCCCGCGCCGCCGCGCAGCGGGCCGCCGGTCCGGGTCGGCTCCCCGCCCTCCTCGCCCGGCACCACCAGGACGGGCGGGATGTGTCCGGCCTTGGCGACGGTCAGCCTGGCCGTCCCCGGGTCGAACACCGCGTAGACGCAGGTGGCGAGCAGCGCCTCGTCCGGGCCCTGGGCCAGGTCGTCGGCCAGTTCGTGGACGTGCCGCAGCAGGACGTCCGGCGGCAGGTCGAGGGCGGCCAGCACCCGGACGGCGGTGCGCAGCCGGCCCATGGTGGCGGCGGCCCGCAGGCCGTGGCCCATCACGTCGCCGACCACCAGCGCGGTGCGGTCGCCGGGCAGCGGGATGACGTCGAACCAGTCGCCGCCGACCTCGGCGCCGCTGCTGCCGGGCACGTACCGGTAGGCGACCTCGACGCCGGTGGGCTGCGGGACCTGCTGCGGGAGCAGAGTGCGCTGGAGGGTGAGCGCGGCGGTGCGCTCGCGGGCGTACAGCCGGGCGTTGTCCAGCGAGCTGCCGGCCCGGTCGGCCAGCTCGACGGTGAAGGCCAGGTCGTCCCGGTCGAAGCCCTCCCGGTAGCCGCCCCGGCTGACCAGCAGCAGACCGATCACGATGCCGCGGGCGCGCAGCGGGACGACCAGCATGGAGTGCACGCCCAGGTCGTGGGCGGCCTGCGTCTTCGGGTCGCCGGGGTACGTCACGTCGTCGAGCTGGTCCGCGCCGGAGAGCAGTTCAGGGACGCCGGTGCGCAGCACCCGGCCGCAGGCGGAGTCCTCGGCAAAGGTGATCCGGGCGCCACGGCGGAGCATCACCTCGACCTCGGGGCCGTCCTGGACGGAGGCGGTGCCGAGCTGGAGCAGCGAGGTGCGGCGGTCGTGGCCGTGCCGGGGCAGGTCGTCGCCATGCGCGACGGCCTGCAGCAGGATCACCGCGGAGTGGTCGGTGAGCCGGGGGACGACGGAGCTGGCGAGCTCCTGGGCGATCCGGGCGGCGTCGAGCAGGTCGCCGACCCGGGAGCCGAACTCGTTGAGCAGCGAGAGCCGGCGCCGGGCGTGCTCGACCTTGGCGACGGCGCGGTAGCGCTCGGTCACGTCCATCACGGTGCCGGAGATGCCGAGCACCCGGCCGGAGCGGTCGGTCATCCGGCTGTAGGAGATCGAGCGGTAGCCGGAGCGGGCGGTGACCGGGGAGGCCAGGGTGACGTCGATGACCGGCTCGCCGGTGGCCAGCACCTGGCGCTGGATCGCGGTGACCTCGTCGGCGGCCCGCTCGGGCAGGGTCTCGCCGGTGGTCCGGCCGACGTGGTCCTCCAGGGCGACGCCGTTCATCTCGGCCAGGGTCTGGTTGACGGCGGTGTAGCGCAGCTCGGTGTCCATGATCGCGATGCCCAGCGGGGACTGCTCGAACAGCGCGTCACGGACGGCGAGGTCGCGCTCGACGGCCCGGACTGCGGCCGCCTCGGCCATGTTGACCTGGAGGAACGGGGTGCCGTCGCCGTCCACCAGGAGGGAGATCCGGGCGTCCACCGCGATCGGCACGCCGTCCCGGTCGCGCAGCTCGGCGTTGCCGGCCCAGCGGCCGTGGCGCAGGGTGTCCTGGATCGCGGCCCGGATCCGGCCGACCTGCTCCTCGTCGGGGATCAGCTCGTCGATCCGGCGGCCGACCAGCAGCTCGTTCGGCCAGCCGAGCAGTTCCTCGGCGGCCGGGCTCCAGAGCACCACCCGGCCCGCGGTGTCCAGGATCGCGATGGCGACCTTCAGCATGTCGAGCAGGCTGCCCTCGCCCGGCACGCCGGGGCCGTACGGGGCGTCGGACGGCCCGCCGGGGAACGGTCGGGCGGGCCGGCTGCGCAGGCCGGGCCGGGGGCCCGGGTCGGAGACGGGGACGGCCAGGGTCGGCGCCGGCTGGTCGGGCCGCAGGACGTCGGGGGCATCGGCGGCGTCCCGCCGACGGCGGCCGGCCGGCGGCTGCGGGGCGGCGGGCTGGGCACCCCGGCGCAGCCGGGCGCGGGCGGCTGCGCTCCCCGCGGCGCCTGTCCGCCGTGCTCCTCCGCCGCCGTTCCCGGTACTCGACACCGACGGGGCCTCCGGCTCTGGTCGGGATCGGCGTCGCCGGCTGGGGCGGCTCACCGATGGTGACGAATAGTGCCAAAAAGTGACATACCCAGCAGAACCCAGGCTATCCCGGCCGCCGGGTCGTCTTGTCTGATTGACCTACCCCGTACCCTGCGCGTCGCACACCGGCTCAGGCCGCCCTATGCATGGAGCAACCGGGCGACGTGCGGCAGGACGTCGCGGTCGTGCTCGATCCAGTCAACGCTGTCCAGCTCGGCCGGGCCGAGCCAGCGCAGCTCGTCGTGGTCCTCCAGGGGACGGGGGTCGCCGGCCAGCAGCTCGGCCGCCCAGAAGCGCAGTTCCAGACCCGGCCGGACGCTCCACGCGCCCGGCAGCCGCTCCAGCGCCCGCACCCGGACGCCCAGTTCCTCCAGCAGCTCCCGCTCCAGCGCCTGCGCCTCGGTCTCGCCGGGTTCGGCCTTCCCGCCCGGGAACTCCCAGCGCCCCGCCACCGCCGCGGGCGCGCTGCGCCGGGCGGCCAGCACCCGGCCCCGGTGGATGAGGGCGCCGCCGACGACGATCCGGGGCTCGACGGGGTTCTCGCTGGCCTTGTCCATGGGCCCGACCTTAGGTCCTGTCCGCCCCCGCGCCGTCCGCAGCCTCGGGCTCGGCCTCGACCCAGTACAGCTGCTTGTGGCCGCGGGCCTCGAACTCGGCCGCCAGCCGCTCCGCCGCGAGGCGGTCGAGCCCGCCCGCGACCAGGAAGCGGTTGCCGTTGTCGTCCTGCCGCATCACCCGAAAGGCGCTCATGGCGGGGAGCGTATCCCCGGCCTGCGTGGGGGTCGGGCCGGGGATCCGCCCCCACGACGCTACGGACGGCTCGCTACCGGCAGGTACGGGCGCGGTTAACGGCGGGTAACCCGGCCGCGCCCGGCGGCTCAGACCGGGCGGCGGCAGGACCCGTCGGCGGCTCAGACCTGGAGGTCGGGCACCTGCTCGCCGGTGGACAGGCCGAGCCCGCGCCGGATCTCGACGCTGAGCGGGACCGACTTGGTCACCAGCGCCCGGGCCCGTCGGACGTCGCCCTCCAGGTCGTCGCCGGAGGCCGCGGCGTCCCAGGCGGCCGCGGCCGCCTCCTGGGCCGCGGCCAGCTTGCGGACCGCCGGCTTGACCTCGGCCGGCCACGCCGCCGACGCCTTGTTCAGCGCCGCGGCCTCCGCGTGGGAGGCGGTGGACATCCGCCGGGCCCACGTCCGGTACTCGGACGACGCGTCCGCGAAGCCCTTGCTCGGCTCCTCCGCGTAGGCGTCGTTGAAGCCCCGGACGGCCTCCAGGTACGCCAGCTGGGCGGGGTTCAGGCTGCCCCGGTCGGTGCGGACCGTCCCCAGGTGCTCGCCGTCGCGGTCCTCGAACGCGCAGGTGACGTAGCGGTCGCCGGACCTCCAGTTGCCCCGGGTCGGGTAGAGGTAGACGTCGTCCATGCCGTCCGGGATCGCCCACTGGTCGAGGGCGTAGTCGTCGAGCACCGTGCGGCACAGGTCCGCGGCCCGCAGGCGGACCGTCGCCTCGCCCGGGTAGGACGGGCCGTCGCTCGCCGGGATCCGGGCGGTGCCGGCCACCTCGCCGTGGTGCGCGGTCGAGCACGGCACCCGGCGGACCCAGTAGAGCGTCTCGTCACCGCCCTCGGGGTCGGCCCGGCTGCCGTTCTCGGGGGTGTTGTAGCAGTCCCCGGACTTCAGCGCGGCCCAGGGGACGGACCCGGCCGGAGCCTTCGTGGACTGGTCGAACCTACCGCCCCCGGGGAGCTCGAAGGTCGAACCGGCCACGGCGAGCGACAGCAGCACCGTGCCGACCACGCCGAGCACCAGGCCGGTCACCGCCATGCCGAAGCCGCGCTCCTTGCGGCGGTTGATCTGGACCAGCGCGATGATGCCGAACACCAGGGCCACCGGCGCCACCACGACCAGACCGGTCACCAGGGCGGCGACCGCGAAACCGTTGGTGACGGGGGCGGGCCGGGGGTAGGGGAAGCCGGGCTGGAGGCCGGACTGTGCGGCGGGCGGCACCGATGCCCAGCCGCCGGCGGGCAGCGGCGGGGGCGGGGGCGGGGGCTGCGGCGGGGCCTGCGACGGCAGGGGCGCGGCCCACGGGTTGGCGGGCACGGGCGGGGCGGCGGGCGCGGACGGCTCGGGCTGCGCCTGCTGCTCCGACTGCCCCATCCGCTCGGCCTGCTTCGCCGTCGCGGCCTCGTGGGCCGGTATGCGGGGATCGGCCGCGGGCGGCTCGGACGCAGGCTTGGACACGTGGACTCCCCCGGCCCGCCGGTACGGGCATCGACTCAGCAGCTCGACTCGTCGGCTCGCCCCCTCCAGCAGCGGGCCGGACGGGCCCGAACGGCCCCGGTACGAGCGGACGCGCGACTTTACCCGATCTTTCCGAACGCCCGCGCGACCGTTTCTCCCACCCCGTCGCCCGCCCCGCCGCCCGGCCCCGATCTCGACCCTGCCCCCGGTCAGCCGCGCGCCAGGATCTCGCCGTGCAGCATGGAGAACCAGCCGTCCCCGGCGGCGCTCCACTCCTGCCAGCCGGCCGCGATCCGCGCCAGTTCGGCCTGGTCCGCGAAGCCCCGCTCCACGGCCGTCCGGCCGATGGCGGAGCCGGTCACCCGGTCCGCCCACATCCCGCCCCACCAGGCGCGCTGCTCGGGCGTCGCGTACGTCCAGGTGGTGGCGGTCGCGGCGATGTCGGTGAAGCCCGCCGCCCGCGCCCAGGACAGCAGCCGCCGCCCGGCGTCCGGCTCGCCGCCGTTGGCGCGGGCGATCCGCTCGTACAGCTCCAGCCAGCGGTCCAGCGCGGGCGCCTCGGGGAACCAGGTCATCGACGCGTAGTCGACGTCCCGGGCCGCGACCACACCGCCCGGCGCCGCGACCCGGCGCATCTCGCGCAGCGCGGCCACCGGGTCGGCCACGTGCTGCAACACCTGATGGGCGTGCACCACGTCGAACTCACCTTCCCGGTAGGGAAGTTCGTGGACATTGGCGATCTCGAACACGACATTGGGCAGGCCCCGGCCGGCCACGTACGCGGCGGCCTGCTCCAGCACCTCGGCGGAGGTGTCCACGGCCACCACGCGACCGCCCGGGCCGACCAGCTCGGCCAGGTCGGCGGTGATCGTGCCGGGCCCGCAGCCGATGTCCAGCAGCGTCTGCCTGGGGCGCAGTTCGGGCAGCAGGTAGGCGGCCGAGTCGGCGGCCGTCCGGGAGCGGTGCGAGCGCAGCACCGCCTCCTGGTAGCCGTGGGTGTAGACGGTGGCGGGCTGCCGTCCGGTCATGGTGTCCCCCTGGGGCGTGGTCGGTTTCCGCAGCGCCTTCGACGCTAGCGGACGTTCCGGATGCCGAGAAGATTTGTCTCACCTGTCGATCACCCGGCGACTGCACCACCCCCGGCGGCCGTACCGTGGGGGCGCACCCGAGAGAACGGTCCCCCCGCCCATGCCCGGCCAGCGCCCCTTCGTCCTGCTGAGCGCCGCGATGTCCCTCGACGGCCACCTCGACGACGCCTCCCCCGACCGCCTGCTGCTCTCCAACCGGGCCGACTTCGACCGGGTCGACGCCGAGCGCGCGGACGCCGACGCCGTCCTGGTCGGCGGCAACACGCTGCGCACCGACAATCCGCGCCTGCTGGTCAACGACCCCGCACGCCGGGCCGCCCGGCTCGCGGACGGCCGCGCCGAGTACCCGCTGAAGGTGACGCTCAGCGCGAGCGGCGCGCTCGACGCCGGCCTGCGCTTCTGGCACACCGGTGGCGCCCGGCTCGCCTACACCACGGACGCCGGCGCGACCGTGCTGCGGCCCCGCCTGGACGGGCTGGCCGAGGTGGTCGCGCTCGGCGGCGCGGTGGACCTCGGCGCGGTGCTGGACGACCTGGGCGCGCGCGGGGTGCGCCGACTGATGGTCGAGGGCGGCGGCGGCGTGCACACCCAGTTCCTGGCCCAGGGCCTGGCGGACGAGCTCCAGCTCGCGGTCGCCCCGCTGCTGGTCGGCCAGGCCGAGGCGCCGAGGTTCGTCCGCCCGGCCGCGTTCCCGGGTGGCCCGGCCCGGCGGATGCGCCTGCTGGAGGCACGTACGGTGGACGACGTCGTCCTGCTCAGGTACGCCCCGAAGGAGCCCGCCCCGTGACCGGAGCCCGTCCCGCGACCACCGACCTCGACCACCTGCGCCGGGCCGTCGAACTCTCCCGCCGCTGCCCGCCGTCCGCGACGGCCTTCTCGGTCGGCGCGGTGATCGTCGGCGCCGACGGCGAGGTCCTGGCGGAGGGCCACAGCCGGGAGGGCGACGCGCACGACCACGCCGAGGAGGCGGCCCTCGGCAAGCTCCCGGCCGGCGACCCGCGGCTGCGCGGGGCGACCGTCTACAGCTCGCTCGAACCGTGCGGACAGCGCGCCTCGCGGCCGGCGCCGTGCGCCCGGCTGCTGATCGCGGCGAGCGTGCCGCGGGTGGTGGTGGCCTGGCGCGAACCGGACCTGTTCGTCACCGACTGCCAGGGCACGGCCCTGCTGGCGGCGGCCGGGGTCGAGGTGGTGGAGCTGCCGGAGCTCGCCGAGGCGGCCCGCGCGGTCAACGCACACCTGCTCGGCTGATCTTTTGTATCATCAGGGAACAAAGAGCTCGTCCTTCCTTGCCCGAGGAGCAGCCCCATGCCCACCGCACCCCTCCAGCTGACCGCTCGCGCCCTCCTCCTGGACATGGACGGCACCCTGGTCAACTCCGATGCCGTGGTCGAGCGCTGCTGGCACCGCTGGGCCGAGCAGCACGGCCTCGACCCCGTCGCCGTCCTGGCCGTCGCCCACGGCCGCCAGGGCCACGCGACGATGGCCGAACTACTGCCCGACCGCCCGGTGGAACTCAACCTCGCCGACAACCGGCGGATGCTCGCCGCCGAGCGGGCCGACACCGACGGCGTCGTCCCGATCCCCGGCGCCGCCGCCTTCCTCACCGCCCTGAACGGCCTGCCGCACGCCCTGGTCACCTCCGCCGACGAGCCGCTCGCCCGCGTCCGGATGGGCGCCGCCGGCCTGCCGATGCCGCCCGTCCTGGTCACCGCCGAGTCCGTCGGCGCCAGCAAGCCCGACCCGGAGGGCTTCCTCAAGGGCGCCGCCGCCCTCGGCTTCGCCCCCGCCGACTGCCTCGCCTTCGAGGACTCCGACGCCGGCATCACGGCCGCCCGCGCCGCCGGCATCCGCGTCATCGGCATCGGCCCCCGCGCCACCGCCCACCGACCCGACGCCCACGCCGCCACCCTCGACAACATCACCGTGACCACCACACCGGACGGCGTCATCACCGTCAGCATCCACCCCTGACCGAGCCGGCCGCCCGCCCCGCTCGGATCCCGCACCGGAACATCCAGCACGGGCATGACGAAGGGGTCGGCTCCCGCAGGACCCGACCCCTTCCGACCCGCACACCTGAACAACCAGGTCAGGTGCAGCACGCACCTGGCTACACGTTGAAGCGGAACTCCACCACGTCGCCGTCCTGCATGATGTATTCCTTGCCCTCGATGCGGGCCTTGCCCTTGGAGCGGGCCTCGGCGATGGAGCCGGTCTCGACCAGGTCGGCGAAGGAGATCACCTCGGCCTTGATGAAGCCCTTCTGGAAGTCGGTGTGGATGACTCCGGCGGCCTCGGGGGCGGTGGCGCCCTTCTTGATGGTCCAGGCGCGGGTTTCCTTGGGGCCTGCGGTGAGGTAGGTCTGCAGGCCGAGGGTGTCGAAGCCGACCCGGGCGAGGGTGGCGAGGCCGGGCTCCTCCTGGCCCATCGACTGGAGCAGCTCCAGGGCCTCGTCGTCGTCGAGCTCGATCAGCTCGGACTCGATCTTGGCGTTGAGGAAGATCGCCTCGGCCGGGGCGACCAGCTCGCGCTGGACGTTCTTGAAGTCCTCGTCGGCCAGCTCGGCCTCGTCCACGTTGAAGACGTAGAGGAAGGGCTTGGCGGTCAGCAGGTGGAGGTCGCGGATCGGGGTGGTGTCGAAGCCGGCCTCGAAGAGGGTCTTGCCGGTCTCCAGGACCGCCTGCGCGGCCTCGGCGGCGGCCAGCACGGGGGCGGTCTCCTTCTTCAGGCGCGCCTCCTTCTGGAGCCGCGGCAGGACCTTCTCGACGGTCTGGAGGTCGGCCAGGATCAGTTCGGTGTGGATGGTCTCGATGTCGTCCTTGGGCGACACCTTGCCGTCCACGTGCACCACGTCCGGGTCGGTGAAGGCGCGCACGACCTGGCAGATCGCGTCCGACTCGCGGATGTTGGCGAGGAACTTGTTGCCCAGTCCCTCGCCCTCGCTGGCGCCGCGCACGATGCCGGCGATGTCGACGAAGTCGACGGTGGCCGGGAGGATCCGCTGGGAGCCGAAGATCTCGGCGAGCTTGGCCAGCCGCGCGTCCGGGACGCCGACGACGCCGACGTTCGGCTCGATGGTGGCGAACGGGTAGTTGGCCGCCAGCACGTCGTTCTTGGTCAGGGCGTTGAACAGGGTCGACTTGCCGACGTTCGGCAGGCCGACGATTCCGATCGTGAGCGACATGAAGCGCAGTCCCGTGGGCTTGGAGGAGTTGGGTCGGCACCGTGCGGGCCGACCCCCAAGTCTACGGGCAGCGCCTCACGCCCCGGTCGCCGCCGGGAGGGGCTCCGGGAACTCCGGCCGGGTGCCGGGGTGGCTGGGCCGGACAGGTCAGGCCGCTGAACGACGATCACATCAGCACTCCGCCAGGAGACACGGGACAAGACCTGAACGGTCCATTACACAGTGTGGCGATGATCGGACCGTACGTTGGGCGGGTGGAGCAGAGCATCCGTACCCAGCCGCCAGGGCCCAGACGCCGACCGCCGAACGGCGCGGCCGGGGCCGCCGTCCCCGGGCCCGGCCGGGCTCCCGAGACCGCCGGAGCCCCCGCAGCCCCCGCAGCAGCCCCCGCCGCCCGGCTACGCCCGGTAGCCGGGCCGCCCGCCGCCGCCGCCCGCCCGGCCACCCCCAGGCTGCGGTTGCGGCTGCCGCTGCCCGGACGCTCCGAGGCCCCCCTGTACGGGCGGCGCCGGACCGGACGGCCGACCCGGCTGACCGCCATCGGCACGGGCGTGGCCGCCGTGCTGGCGACGCTCGCCGTCGCGGGCCTGGACCGGCTGCTGTTCGACGGCCTCGGCTGGCTGTTCGGCCTCGGCTACCTGGTCGTCTGCTTCCAGCTGGCCGTCCGGGTGCGCTACGTCGACCTGCTGGCCGCACCGATCAGCGGGCCGATCGCCTTCGCGCTGGCGCTGCTGCTGCTCGGGCCGGTCACCTCCTCGGGCGTCACCGCCCAGGTGGTGGCGCTGGCGACCGGGCTGGCGCTGCGGGCCGGCTGGCTGTTCTCCGGCACCGGGCTGGCCGCGCTGATCGTGCTCGCCCGGTTCGTGGCCCAGCGCCGGATCCAGCGCTCCCGCTGAGCGGCGCCTCGGGCGGGCGGCCTCAGCCCGCCGCCCGGGCCGCCGCCATGGCGGCGCCGACGATGCCCGCGTCGTTGCGCAGCTCGGCCGGCACCACCCGCGCCTCCCGCTCCCGCAGCAGCGGCAGGAACTTCTCGTGCTTGCGGCTCACCCCGCCGCCGATCACGACCAGTTGCGGCGAGAACAGCATCTCGACCAGGTCCAGGTACTCGTCGACCCGCCCGGCCCACTGCTCCCAGGTCAGCCCGTGCCGTTCCTTGGCGGCCGAGGAGGCCCGGCGCTCGGCGTCCTTGCCGCGCAGTTCCAGGTGGCCCAGTTCGGTGTTGGGCACCAGCACGCCGTCGACGAAGAGCGCGCTGCCGATGCCGGTGCCGAAGGTGAGCACCAGCGCCACGCCCGACTGGTCGCGCCCGGCGCCGTGCACGGTCTCGGCGAGCCCGGCCGCGTCGGCGTCGTTGAGCACGGTCGCGGGCAGGTCGAGCGCCTCGCGGAACAGGCCCGCGGCGTCCAGGCCGATCCAGCCCTTGTCCACGTTGGCGGCGGTTCTGGTCCGGCCGCCGACCACCACGCCGGGGAAGGTGAGCCCGACCGGGCCCTGGTGGTCGAACTGGCGGACCACCTCGCGGACGGCGGCGACCACGGCCTCGGGGGCGGACGGCTGCGGGGTGAGCACCTTGTACCGCTCCTGGGCCAGCACGCCCCGGGCGAGGTCGACCGGTGCGCCCTTGATGCCCGAACCGCCGATGTCCACGCCGAATACCGCCGTCATCACGTCCACCCTCCGCCGGGGCCGCGGACCGCTTGTCCACAGCCTGTGCACAAAACTACGAGAGGGCACGGGCGGACGCACAGCAGAAAACCCGGCAACCCCGAGGGGGGTGCCGGGCTCTGCGCGAAGGGCCTGGGAGCGGTCCGGGAAGCGGCCCCAGGACCAGCCCTACAGCTTGCCCGCCGCCTCGGCGCGCAGGTCGCGGCGCAGTTCCTTGGGCAGCGAGAAGATCAGGTGCTCCTCGGCGGTCTTGACCGTCTCGACCGTGTCGTAGCCGCGCGCGGCCAGCCACTCCAGCACGCCCTCGACCAGGATCTCCGGGACGGAGGCGCCGCTGGTCAGACCGACCGTGCCGACGCCCTCCAGCCAGGCCTCCTGGACCTCCTCGGCGAAGTCCACCAGGTGGGCGGCCTTGGCGCCGTACTCCAGGCCGACCTCGACCAGGCGGACGGAGTTGGACGAGTTCTTGGAGCCGACCACGATCAGCAGGTCGGTCTCGGGGGCCATCTGCTTGACCGCGACCTGGCGGTTCTGGGTGGCGTAGCAGATGTCGTCGCTGGGCGGGCTGACCAGCGCCGGGAAGCGCTTCTTCAGCTCGCCGACGGTGGCCATGGTCTCGTCCACCGACAGGGTGGTCTGGGACAGCCAGACGACCCTGGACTCGTCCCGGACCCGCACGTTGGCGACGTCCTCGGCGCCGTCCACCAGGTGGATCCGGTCCGGGGCCTCGCCCATCGTCCCGACGACCTCCTCGTGGCCCTCGTGGCCCACCAGCAGGATGTCGAAGCCCTCGTCGGCGAAGCGCACGGCCTCCTTGTGCACCTTGGTGACCAGCGGGCAGGTGGCGTCGATGGTGGCCAGCCGGCCGGCCTTCGCCTCGTCGTGGACGGCCGGCGCGACGCCGTGCGCGGAGAAGACCACGATCGAGCCCTCGGGCACCTCCTCCGTCTCGTCGACGAAGATCGCGCCCTTCTTCTCCAGGGTCTGCACCACGTACTTGTTGTGGACGATCTGCTTGCGGACGTAGATGGGCGCCCCGTACTGCTCCAGGGCCTTCTCCACGGCGATCACGGCGCGGTCGACACCCGCGCAGTAGCCCCGGGGGGCGGCGAGCAGGACACGGCGCGGCGCGGTGTTGGACATGGCTCCATCGTACGGGCGGCGCCGAGCCGCGCCGACGGGAGGCGCTTTCCGGACAGACCCGGTCGTCGGTGCTCAAATGTGGTGTCTATGAGCTCTGCGAACGGGCAAACGGAACCGGGCGGCCTGCGCCGCAGCCTGAGCGTCCGCGACCTGATGGTCTACGGCCTGCTGTTCATCGCTCCGATGGCACCGGTCGGTGTGTTCGGCGTCCTGGACGCCAGGAGCCACGGCGCCGTCGCCACCGTCTACCTGGCCGCGACCGTCGCGATGGGCTTCACCGCCTTCTCGTACGCCCAGATGGTGCGCGCGGTGCCGCAGACCGGCTCGGTGTTCGCCTACGCGCGGGCCGGGCTGGGCGAGGGGCCCGGGTTCATCGCCGGCTGGATGGCGATGCTCGACTACCTGCTGATCCCGGCGGTCGCCTACCTGTTCTCCGGGATCGCGCTGAACTCGCTGGTGCCCGGGGTCTCCCGCTGGGTCTGGACGGCGCTCGCGGTGGTGCTGACCACCGCGCTCAACCTGATCGGCGTACGGACGGCGGCCGTGGTCGGCTTCGCGGTGCTCGCCCTGGAGATCGCGGTGCTGGCGGTGTTCGTCGCCGCGGCCGTGGTGGCCCTGGTCCAAGGCGGCGCCCGGCGCGGCTGGGACACCCCGTTCACCGCCGTCGGCGCCTTCTCGCTGACCGCGGTGATCTCGGCCGTGTCCGTCGCGGTGCTCTCCTACCTGGGCTTCGACGCGATCGCCACCTTCGTCGAGGAGGCGGTCGGCGCCTCGGCGGCGGTGGCCCGGGCCGTGCTCTGGTGCCTGGCACTGGCCGGGGTGCTGTTCGTCACCCAGACCTACCTGGCGGCACTGCTGGAGCCGCTGGGCCCGCAGCAGCTGGCGGCCGACCCGGCGGCGCAGGGCTCGGCCTTCTACGACACGGTGGAGAGCGGGGTCGGGCACTGGCTGCACGTCCTGGTGGCGGCCAGCAAGGCGATCGGCGCGGCCTTCGCGGCGCTGGCCGGGCAGGCGGCGGCCGGGCGGCTGGTCTACGCGATGGGCCGGGAGGGACGGCTGCCGCGCGTCCTCGGCACGGTCGACCCGGCCACCGCGGTGCCGCGCCGGGCGCTGCTGGCGGCCGCGGTGATCACGATGGCCGCGGCGGTCTGGGCGGCCAACCGGGACGACGGGCTCGACCAGCTGACCTCGGTGGTCAACGTGGGCGCGCTGACCGCCTTCGCGCTGCTGCACGCCTCGGTGATCGGCTGGTACACGGTGCGGCACGGCTCCCGGGACCGGGTGCGGCACCTGATCGTCCCGGCCCTGGGGATCGCGGTGATCGCCACGGTGGTCTACGAGGCCTCGACGACCGCGCAGCTCGTCGGGCTGATCTGGCTGGCGGTCGGGCTGGTGGTGCTGGGCGTCCAGGGCTCCCCCGCTTCGGGCGGCCCTGTCGGCGGACGCCGCTAGCCTCGTACGCGCGGCCCTGTCGGCGGACGCCGTTAGGGGCGGCCCTGTCGGCGGACGCCGCTAGCCTCGTACGCATGGCCAACACCAGCTCCCCCGAAGCCCCGATCCCGGTCGGCAAGGTCTCCGCGCTGATCGGCGGCTGGATCGACCGGCTCGGCGCGGTCTGGGTGGAGGGGCAGATCACCCAGCTCAGCCGCCGGCCGGGGGCGGGCGTGGTGTTCCTGACCCTGCGCGACCCGCAGGCGGACGTGTCGCTCACGGTGACCTGCTTCCGCTCGGTGTTCGACCAGGTCGCGGAGGTGGTGCAGGAGGGCGCCCGGGTCGTCGTGCACGCCAAGCCGGAGTGGTACGCGGCGCGCGGGCAGCTGTCGCTGCGGGCCTCGGAGATCCGGCCGGTCGGGCTGGGCGAGCTGCTGGCCCGGCTGGAGCAGCTGAAGCGGCGGCTCGCCGGGGAGGGCCTGTTCGCGGCCGAGCGCAAGCGCCCGCTGCCGTTCCTGCCGCAGTGCGTCGGGCTGGTCACCGGGCGCGGCTCGGCGGCCGAGCGGGACGTGCTGGAGAACGCCCGGCGGCGCTGGCCGGCCGTCCGCTTCGAGGTGCGCAACGTCCCGGTGCAGGGGGTCAGCGCGGTGGAGCGGGTGAGCGCGGCCGTCCGGGAGCTGGACGAGCACCCCGAGGTGGACGTGATCATCGTGGCCCGCGGCGGCGGCAGCGTCGAGGACCTGCTGCCGTTCTCGGACGAGGGGCTGGTGCGGCTGGTCGCGGCCGCCCGTACGCCAGTGGTCAGCGCGATCGGCCACGAGCCGGACCAGCCGCTGCTGGACTTCGTCGCCGACCTGCGCGCCTCCACCCCGACCGATGCCGCCAAACGGGTGGTTCCGGACGTCGGCGAGGAGCTGGCCAAGGTCCGCCTGCTGCGGGACCGTGCCCGGCGGCACGTCCTCGGCCGGGTCGAGCGCGAGCAGCACGGACTGGACGGCGTGCGCAGCCGCCCCGCGCTGGCCGCCCCGCACCGGATGCTGGACGGGCGCGGCCAGGAGGTCACCGCGCTGCTGGAGCGGGCCCGGCGCACCCTGCGACACCGGCTGGACCATGCGCAGAGCGACCTCGGGCACACCCTCGCCCGGGTGGTCGCGCTGTCCCCGGCGGCCACCCTGGAGCGCGGTTACGCGGTGCTCCAGCGGACGGACGGCACGGTGGTGACCGACCCGGCGCAGGTCACGGCCGGCGAGGGGCTGCACGCCCGGGTCGCGGGCGGGGCCTTCGACGTCGCGGTGGCGGACGGTCAGGCCTCGTAGGAACGCCCGGCGCCGCGGTGGACGACGGTCAGGGCTCGTAGGAACGCCCGGCGCCGCGGTGGACGACGGTCAGGCCTCGTAGGAACGCCCGGCGCCGCGGTGGACGACGGTCAGGCCTCGTGGGAGCGCTGCCGGGAGAGCGCGATGGAGTGCTCGCCGAAGCCGAGGCTGCGGTAGAGCGCCTCACCGCCACTGCTGGCGTGCAGGTCGATCCGGCCGACCCGCTGGTCGTCGAACCAGTCCAGCAGCGCCTCGGTGCAGGCCCGGGCGTAGCCGCGCAGCCGGTGGCCGGGGTCGGTGCAGATGTTGAAGACGAAGCCGAACCGGCCGTTCGGGTTTCCCGGCGCGGGCAGCCGGTGCTCCAGCGTGCCGACCGCGCAGGCGGCGAGCCGGCCGGGCCGTCGCGGATCGTCCACCACGAAGGACGGCATGGTGAGTTCCCCGGCCGGGACGGCGAGGCGCTCGCGCAGCATCCGCTCGGCGGTGGCCTGCCAGGGCCCCGGCCCGGTCAGGCCGGCCATGCTGGGCATCGCCTCGAACATCAGGTCGCGCAGCCGGACGAGCTCGGGGGCGTCGGCCGGGGCGGCGGGTCGGACCGTGATCATGCGGCGGAGGGTAGCGCCGCCGGCCGACCGGACGCATCCGATTTCGCCCCGCCGCCTCACCCGCTGCTTTCGCCCTGCTGCCTTCACCCCGCCGAGGCCGTTCCGGCTTTCACCCCGCCGCGGCCGTTCCGTCGGTGCTGCGCCGGCTCTGTCTGCTCCAGCCCCTACGCTGGCACGCATGGCAGAGCAGCAGGAGCAGCAGGACGCGGCGGCACCGACCCCGGACGACGCGCTGGGCTACGAGCACGCCCGGGACGCGCTGCTGGAGGTGGTCCGGCAGTTGGAGAACGGCGGGACGTCGTTGGAGGAGTCGCTGGCGTTGTGGGAGCGCGGCGAGCAGCTGGCGAAGGTGTGCCAGCGCTGGCTGGACGGCGCCCGGGCCCGGCTGGACGCGGCGCTGGCCGCCGAGGAGGACGGGGCCGCGGGCGAGGAGTGACGCGGCTCACAGCAGGCCGGGGAATCGTTGAATCTTCACCCATGTTGAGATGGTGTGACCGGCCACGGCCGGTCAATCCGACGAAACCCCCTCCCGCATGAGGTGCAGACAAGCATGACCACCGACGCCCTGGTACTCGACGCCGCCGCTCAGGACCTGCTGTTCCGCGAGGCCCGCACCGCGAACACCTTCACCGACGAGCCGGTGACCGAGGAGCAGGTCCAGGCCATCTACGAGCTGGTCAAGTACGGCCCGACCGCCTTCAACCAGCAGCCGCTGCGCGTCGTCCTGGTCCGCTCGACCGAGGGCCGCGAGCGCCTCGTCCAGCACCTGGCGGACGGCAACAAGGCCAAGACCAGCACCGCCCCGCTGGTCGCCATCCTCGCCGCGGACAACGAGTTCCACGAGGAGCTGCCGACCCAGTTCCCGCACTTCCCGCAGGCCAAGGACGTGTTCTTCTCCGAGCGCACCGTCCGTGAGCGCTCCGCCTCGCTGAACGGCGCGCTGCAGGCCGCCTACTTCATCATCGGCGTGCGCGCCGCCGGCCTGGCCGCCGGCCCGATGACCGGCTACGACGCCGAGGGCATCAACAAGGAGTTCTTCGGCGACGGCGAGCACTCGGTGCTGGCCGTGGTCAACATCGGCAAGCCGGGCGACGAGGCGTGGTTCCCGCGCTCGCCGCGCCTGGCGTACGACCAGGTCGTCACCACGGTCTGATCCGCCGCACGCGCGAGGGCCCGCACCGGTTCGTCCGGTGCGGGCCCTTTCCGTATGCGCACGGGGGCGTTCGGGGTCGTACGGGCGCGTCCGCGGGGCGTCCGCGGGGGCGTACGGAGCCGTTCCCCCCGGGGGCGACCCGGGGGGACGGGCTACTTGAGCGCCTGGGCCAGCTCGGCCAGTTCCTCGTAGGAGGCGGTGCCGGTGAGCACGGTGGTCGCGTCACCGGTCTGCACGGTCAGGGCGCGGGACTTCTCGCCCTGCACCCGCTCCCAGGTGCGCCCGGCGACCTCGGAGGTGCCGTCCGGCTTGCCGCCCGCGATCTTGTCGGCCAGCAGCGCGTCGCGCGGGACGTCGCTCTGCTCGACCGCCGCGTACTGGCCGGACGGCGTGACGAAGCCCAGGTGCCAGGCGTTGCCCTTGCCCTTGCTGATCGCGGCCGGCTGGTAGCCGACCGAGGTGGCCCGCCACTGGTCGGACAGCCCGTCCGGGGAGAGCAGCGGGTACGGCGCGCCGCGCTTCGCGGAGGCCGCCGCCACCTTGTACTCGACCACGTGCACCGGGTCGCTGTTCGCGTCGTGCGGAAGGAACAGGTACCCGATCCAGACCACGGCGCCGACCGCCAGCATCGACAGGACCATGTCCCGTACGGTCTCCCGGCCCCTCATGCGTTTGCTCTCTCCAGCCACCCCCACATGGTGACTCATCCCTACGGCGGTACGGCCACCCGGGGTGCCCGCGTACGGGTGAAGCGGGACGAACCGACCAGGTCGGGCGCCGGGTGGCGACCCGCGCCACAGACAGTCATCCCATAGGCAGATACGATCGCAGGACCCTCACCACGGCGTTCGACCAGGCAGTAGTCGGGCGCTTACTGGCCGTCGCGTACAGAGAGGTAACGACGATGACCACGCAGTACCCGAACCACCTTCCCAGCGCCCTGGAGGTCGCGCCCGAGGCTCCGGACCGGAACCTCGCGCTCGAACTCGTCCGGGTCACCGAGGCGGCCGCGATGGCCGCCGGCCGGTGGGTCGGCCGTGGCGACAAGAACGGCGCGGACGGCGCCGCCGTCAAGGCGATGCGCACCCTCGTCTCGACCGTCTCGATGAACGGCGTAGTCGTCATCGGGGAGGGCGAGAAGGACGAAGCCCCGATGCTCTACAACGGCGAGCGGGTCGGCGACGGCACCGGCGCCGAGTGCGACGTCGCGGTCGACCCGGTCGACGGCACCACGCTCACCGCCAAGGGCATGAACAACGCCGTCGCCGTCCTGGCCGTCGCCGACCGCGGCACCATGTTCGACCCCAGTGCCGTGTTCTACATGGACAAGCTGGTGGCCGGCCCCGAGGCCGCCGAGTTCGTCGACATCACCGCCCCCGCGGCCGTCAACATCCGCCGGGTCGCCAAGGCCAAGGGCAGCGCCGTCGAGGACGTCACGGTCGTCGTCCTCGACCGCCCGCGCCACGACGGCCTGGTCCGGGAGATCCGCGAGGCGGGCGCCCGGATCAAGTTCATCTCCGACGGCGACGTGGCCGGCGCCATCATGGCCGCCCGCGAGGGCACCGGCGTCGACCTGCTGATGGGCATCGGCGGCACCCCCGAGGGCATCATCGCGGCCTGCGCCATGAAGTGCATGGGCGGCGTCATCCAGGGCCGACTGTGGCCCAAGGACGACGCCGAGCGGCAGAAGGCCCTCGACGCCGGCCACGACCTGGACCGGGTCCTCACCACCGACGACCTGGTCAGCGGCGAGAACGTGTTCTTCGTCGCCACCGGCATCACCGACGGCGAGCTGCTGCGCGGCGTGCACTACCGCCAGGAGACCGCCACCACCAGCTCGCTGGTGATGCGTTCCAAGAGCGGCACGATCCGCGAGATCAACTCCGTCCACAAGCTGTCGAAGCTGCGGGCCTACAGCGCGATCGACTTCGACCGCGCCAACTGACACCGGGCGACCGCACCCGCGGCCTCGGCGGAATCCCCCTCCGCCGAGGCCGCGGCGCGTCCGGCCCGGGGCACACCCGGAGCCCCGTCAGCCCGCTATCCGCCGCTGCCCCGCGACCACCCTGGTCGCCTCGCGCAGCTCCGACTCCCGGCGGCGGCGCCGGGCCAGCACCACCCGCCGCTCGGCGGCCGTCAGCCCGCCCCAGACCCCGTACGGCTCCGGCTGCGCCAGCGCGTGCTCGCGGCACTCCAGCAGCACCGGACACCGGGCGCACACCTGCTTCGCCTGCTCCTCGCGCGACAACCGGGCCGCCGTCGGCTCCTTCGAGGGCGCGAAGAACAGCCCCACCTCGTCCCGCCGGCAGGCCGCGCCGGTGTGCCAGGGGCTGTCCTCGCCCGAGGACGCGCCCTGGGCGACGGTCTGGGAGCCCTGGCCGCCCGGGGGGTGCGGCTGCGGACTGCGCTCCAGCAACTGCGCGGCGGCGACGGGCGAGGTGGTGCGGGACTCGATCGGATGCAGCACGGCCGTACTCCTGACGAGACTCTCGGACACGGGGAAGCTCGCTCCCCTGCCCGGCTGCGAGCCCCCGCTGTCCAACCCCGAGTCGGCCGCTGGGCCGCCTCCGGTGCGCAGCCGTACAAGAAGCGATGTGCGGAAGGAACTACCCCGCCCGCCCGCGATTCATGCACACTGCACGCAATCGACTACGGAGCGCACCGGAGACAACGCAGAACGCCCGGCCGGGAGTTGATCCCCGGCCGGGCGTTCGACCCGCCAACCCCGGCTACTCGGTGCCGAGTTGCTTGCGCACCCACTCCTTGAGCTTCTTGCCCCGGCGCGGCTTGGCCTCGCAGCCGCCGAACACCGCGACGCCCTTGACCCGGACCACCGGCGCGTACGGGTCCGCCGCCGTCTGCTCCTTGACGTCGAATCCGCCGAAGATGCCGACGCCGCCGCCGTGCAGGCTCACGTTCTCCGGCACCCGGATCTCGACGCCGCCGAACAGCGCCGTCACCTCGATCTCCACCTCGGGCGACTCGAACACGGCGTCGGTCAGGTCGATCTCCACCCCGCCGAACGCCGCGAACGCCTTCAGGTGCGACCCCACCCGCCAGCGGCCCTTGCGGGACGAGCCGCCGAAGATCGCCACCATCGACGGCGACTCCTGGCGCGCGGGCGGCAGCGCCGGCGTCACCGCACGCGGCGCCGGGGCCTCCAGCGGCGGCTTCTCGAACGACAGCGGCCGGTGGCCCGGCAGGTCCCTGGTCAGCGGCACCAGGTCGCCGAAGGTCTTGGCGGCGTACGCGGCCCCGATCCGGTCCGCGTGCTCGTCCGCGTCCAGCCGGCCCTCGGCGTAGGCGTCCCGCAGCAGTTCCGCGATCCGCTCGCGGTCGGCGTCCGACACCCGCATCTCCGCCTGCGCCACCGGGGCGTGCGACGGCTGGGTCTTCTGCTCAGGCAGCGGCCGGAGTTGCGGCTGCGGCTCGGGCCGGGTCTCGGGCTTGTTCATCGGTACGGGCGCCGGCACGGACGGCTGCCCCGGATCGTCCTGCGACGGCGAGTTGTCCACGGCCCAAGACTAGTCGCTCGCACGTGCGCCCGAGTGAGCCCGGTCACGCAGGCTGCCCTGTCCGCGTGCGACGCGGAGCCGGGTCCTACCCTTGAGGGTGCTTCGCCGACGCAGCCGGACCACTGGAAACCTAAGGACCGCCCCCATGGCTCCCACGCCAGACTTCGAGTACAGCGACCTGCTCCCCCTGGGCGCTGACCCGACCCCGTACCGCAAGCTGACCTCCGAGGGTGTCTCCACCTTCGAGGCCGGCGGTCGCACCTTCCTCCAGGTCGAGCCCGAGGCGCTGCGGCTGCTCACCGCCGAGGCGATGCACGACATCTCGCACTACCTGCGCCCCGCCCACCTCGCCCAGCTGCGCCGCATCCTGGACGACCCGGAGGCCAGCCCGAACGACCGCTTCGTCGCGCTCGACCTGCTGAAGAACGTCAACATCTCGGCCGGCGGCATCCTGCCGATGTGCCAGGACACCGGCACCGCCATCGTCATGGGCAAGCGCGGCCAGAACGTGCTCACCGAGGGCGGCGACGAGTCGGCCATCGCGCGCGGCGTCTTCGACGCGTACACCAAGCTCAACCTGCGCTACTCCCAGATGGCCCCGGTGACCATGTGGGACGAGAAGAACACCGGCAACAACCTGCCGGCCCAGATCGAGCTGTACGCCACCGACGGCGGCGCGTACAAGTTCCTCTTCATGGCCAAGGGCGGCGGCTCCGCCAACAAGTCGTACCTGTACCAGGAGACCAAGGCCATCCTGAACGAGGCGAGCATGCTCTCGTTCCTGGAGCAGAAGATCCGCTCCCTCGGCACCGCCGCCTGTCCGCCGTACCACCTGGCGATCGTGATCGGCGGCACCAGCGCCGAGTTCGCGCTCAAGACCGCCAAGTACGCCTCCGCGCACTACCTGGACAACCTGCCGACCTCCGGCGACGCCAAGACCGGCCACGGCTTCCGCGACCTGGAGCTGGAGGCGAAGGTCACCGAGCTGACCCAGAAGATCGGCATCGGCGCCCAGTTCGGCGGCAAGTACTTCTGCCACGACGTGCGGGTCGTCCGCCTGCCGCGCCACGGCGCCTCGCTGCCGGTCGCCATGGCCGTCTCCTGCTCCGCCGACCGCCAGGCACTCGGCAAGATCACCGCCGAGGGCGTCTTCCTGGAGCAGCTGGAGACCGACCCGGCCAAGTACCTGCCGGACACCACCGACGAACACCTGGACGACGACGTCGTGCGCGTCGACCTCGACCAGCCGATGTCCGCGATCCGCGCCGAGCTGTCCAAGTACCCGGTCAAGACCCGGCTCTCGCTCACCGGCACCCTGGTCGTCGCCCGCGACATCGCCCACGCCAAGATCAAGGAGCGCCTGGACGCCGGCGAGGGCATGCCCAAGTACCTCCAGGACCACCCCGTCTACTACGCCGGCCCGGCCAAGACCCCCGAGGGCTACGCCTCCGGCTCCTTCGGCCCCACCACCGCCGGCCGGATGGACTCCTACGTCGACCAGTTCCAGGCCGCCGGCGGCTCCATGGTCATGCTTGCCAAGGGCAACCGCAGCAAGCAGGTCACCGACGCCTGCGCCGCCCACGGCGGCTTCTACCTCGGCTCCATCGGCGGCCCGGCCGCCCGCCTCGCCCAGGACTGCATCAAGAAGGTCGAGGTCCTGGAGTACGCCGAGCTCGGCATGGAGGCCGTCTGGCGCATCGAGGTCGAGGACTTCCCGGCCTTCATCGTGGTCGACGACAAGGGCAACGACTTCTTCCGCGAGACCACCGAGGGCCCGCTGATCACCAGCCTCCGGGTCCGCTCCAAGGAGTAACCGCCCCGGCCTCCCCAGCCGCCCCCGCCTCCTCAACCGCCCCGGCCGCGTTCATCGCGACCGGGGCGGTTCTGCATGGACGCAATACGCTGGCAGGTGGTACCCAGGACTCGTACCATGGCGGTACCGAGAACCGGTACGAACATGGAGGGCATGGCGATGGCGATCAGTGCGAGCGAGGCACGTACCCAGCTCTTCCCGTTGATCAAGAAGGTCAATGACGACCACGCCCCGATAAGGATCACCTCCAGAAGCGGGGACGCGGTCCTCATGTCGGCCGAGGACTACGACGCGTGGCAGGAGACGATCTATCTCCTGCGCTCTCCCGCCAACGCCCAGCGGCTCATGGCGGCCGTCGCCCGCGACAAGGCCGGCCACCCCGGCGTCACCAGGACCCTGGAGGAGTTGGAAGCCCTGGCGGGTGAGGTGTGAGGAGTGTCCACTTCGACCCGGACGCCTGGGAGGACTTCCTGTTCTGGCTCGGATCGAACCGGAAGATGGCTCAGCGGATCACCCGCCTGGTCGGCGAGATCCAGCGCGACCCCTTCAGCGGGATCGGCAAGCCCGAGCCGCTGAAGGGCGACCTGGCCGGCTACTGGTCACGCCGGATGGACGACGAGCACCGCCTGGTGTACCGGGCCGACGAGAAGGAAGTGATGATCCTCAAGGCCCGCTACCACTACCAGTAGCGATGCACCCCGCCCCGGCCGCGTTCGTCGCGACCGGGGCGGCCGCGTTGCGCGTGCTCACGCGTCGAAGTCGTACTCCAGGACGTAGGAGGCGGCGTCGAGGATCATCTCGTTGAGCTCGACGACCTGGCCCTCGTCGGCGAAGGCAGTGCGGCAGATCAGGATGACCGGGGTGCCCGCCGACAGCTCCAGGCGGGCCGCCTCCTCCGCGCCGGGCATCCGGGAGCGGACCTCCTCGCGGAAGTGGACGGGCTTCGCGCCGATCTCGGCCAGCCGGGCGTAGGTGCCGCCCGGGCCGGTGTCCTCGCGGGTGATGGCCGTGCCGGCGACCAGGCCGGCCGGCAGGTAGGAGGTCGACAGCAGCACCGGCTTGCCGTCCAGCACGAAGCGGCGGTGCCGTACGCACATCGACGCGCCCGGATCCACTCCCAGCACCCGGGCGACGTGCTCCGGCGCGCCCCGTTCGGTGACGGACACCTGGTCGACCACCAGCAGGCGGTTGTCGATGTCCGCCGACCATATCGACCGGCCCGAGCCCCACTGCCCCTGCGCCAGCCGCT
Source organism: Kitasatospora sp. NPDC056731 (assembly GCF_040687675.1). Classification (NCBI taxonomy): domain Bacteria; kingdom Bacillati; phylum Actinomycetota; class Actinomycetes; order Kitasatosporales; family Streptomycetaceae; genus Kitasatospora; species Kitasatospora sp. NPDC056731. Next base: position 58,258 of record NZ_JBFBNR010000016.1, on the reverse strand, counting down.
GGATCCCGCGCCGGCGCAGCGGCCGGAAGTCCCGGACGAAGACCCCGGCTCCCCGGCGTGCCTCGGCGATGCCCTCGCTCTGCAGCACGCCGAGCGCCTGGCGGGCGGTCATCCGGGCCACGCCGTACTCGTCCATGAGGTCGTTCTCGCCCGGCAGCCGGTCACCCGCGCGGTACCGGCCGTCGTCGATGGCCGCCTTCAGCGTGTCGGCGATCCGTTGGTACTTGGGCTGTTTGTCGCCACTGCTGCCGGTCATCGCCGCTCCCTCTCCCTCGGACAAATCGTAGGCGCGACCGCGGCGGACGGTAAGCGGCTACGACTGTTGACATCTCTAGAGATATTAGCTTCTCTAGAGATGCTGGGTAGTCGCCGAGCACCACACACACGGACAGCGACCAGGGCGCGGCCCCCACCCGGCGCCGCACCCGCACCAGAACAGCGAGGAGCAGTGCGGTGAGCACCCGTCAACGCGACTCCGCGGCCTACCGGCCGCACGTGGGTGAACTCGTCCTCGACCGGAGGACCGGACGCACCGGCATCTACATGGACACCCTCGGCGGGGAGCACTACCTGCGCCCCGAGGGCGGCGGCCTCGAATGGACCGCCGAACCCGGACGGGTCGGCCCCGCCCCCGACACCCCGCGATTCACCTGAATGCGATCAGGCCGGTAATTGCGGCAAAATCCACGCAAACCACGGTATTCAGGGCCTGCAATCCCCCCGGTGAATCCGGAATTCCGGAACGCGCCGGGCCCGCCGCCGGGCACGTTACGGATAACGCCGGTCACCATGCGTGCACCGCCGAAGGGAATCGGCCACCCGGTGGGCCCGCACACGAATTGGCGCGCCCATCACCAACAGTGCCCCCGTGCGGGACAGCACGGGGGCACGGGACGCTCGGCCGGAACGGCTTACGGGTGGCCGCCGACGACGCTCTCGGGCACGTACTTCTTGCCCGGCCCGCCGGTGGCCGGTGCAGCGGGGTCCACCACGTAGTCGGCCTCGTCGCCAAAGAGGCCGTTCTCTATCGCGGCCTTCTGGGCGTCAGTCGGCGCGGTGTACTCGGCCGGGTCCGAGGACGCGGCCACGGCGCCCCCGACAGCCTTGCCCGCCTCCACAGCGACGGCCGGGGCATCCGTCGTCGCCGCGTTCTCGGGCGCCGACGCCACCGGGGTCTCGCTCTGGTCATTGGCCATTGGGCGGCCGCCTTTCGGTCATCAAATGTGTCCCGCCCGACCTCCGTGGCGCGGGCGTGCGGACAGTATCGTAGGGTTGATTAAATGTCCGATAAACACCGTGCGGCTTGCACTGCCGTCCGGCAGAGTCGGACGTCCGCCTAAGCTGAAGCACCGCGGCGGACCGCCGAGCGCCCTTTCACGGAATCGACACCACAGGCCATCGGGGGACTTTCATGGAGTTTCGGGAGACGCCGCAGACCCCTGCGCTGCGCTTCCAAGTCCTCGGTCCGGTCCAGGCCTGGCTCGACGGCAAGCCCCTCTCCCTCGGATCCCCCCAACAACAGGCCGTTCTGACCACTCTTCTGCTGCATTCCGGACGCCCGGTCACCACGCAGGACCTGGTCGACGCGCTCTGGGGCGAGCGGCCCCCGACCCAGGCCGTAGCAGCGCTGCGCACCTATGTCTCCCGTCTGCGCTCCGTCATCGAGCCCCGGCGGGAGGTGCGCCGGCCCGCCGAACTGCTGGTCTCGGTCGCCGACGGCTACGCGCTGCGCATCCCGGGCGAGGCCCTCGACCTGACGGTCTTCGAACGGCTCTCCGCCGAGGCCGCGGCCGCCCGGACCTCGGGAGACAAGCACGAGGCGCACCGACTGCTGGTCCAGGCGCTGGACCTGTTCAGCGGTCGTCCGCTCACCGGCATCCCCGGCCCCTACGCCGACGCCCAACGGCTGCGGCTCGCCGAGCGCCAGGTGGCCGCCGCCGAGGAACTGTGCACCGCCGCTCTCGACGTCGGCCTGCACGCCGAGATCGTCGGCGAGCTCAACGGTCTGACCGCCGGACACCCGCTGCGCGAGCGGCTGCGCGAGCTGCTGATGCTGGCGCTGTACCGCTGCGGACGCCAGGCCGAGGCGCTCGGTGTCTACACCGACACCCGCAAGCTGCTGATCGAGGAACTCGGGGTCGAACCGGGCGCGGGCCTGTCCGCGATGCACAACCGCATCCTCGCGGCCGACCCGGCGCTCACCCTCCCTGCCGTACCCGCCCACGCGATCCGCGAGGACGGTCCGGCCGCTCCCCCGGCACCGGCCCAACTTCCGGCCGACGTATCCGACTTCAGCGGGCGCTCGGAACTGGTGGACGACCTCTCGACGGTCCTGATGAACGCCACCGGCCAGGCCGTGGTGGTGACTTCGCTGGCCGGCATCGGCGGGGTCGGGAAGACCACCCTCGCCGTCCACGTCGCCCACCGCGTCCGCGGCGAGTTCCCGGACGGGCAGCTGTACGTCGACCTGCGCGGCGCCGGCACCTCGCCGGCCGACCCGGTGGCCGTCCTGGGCGACTTCCTGCACGCGCTCGGCGTCACCGACAGCCCCGACTCCCTCGAACAGCGCGCCGCCCTCTACCGGTCGCTGCTCGCCAGCCGGCGGATGCTCATCCTGCTCGACAACGCGCGCGACGCCGAGCAGATCCGGCCGCTGATCCCCGGCGTCTCCGGCTGCGCCGTGCTCGCCACCAGCCGCTCCCGGCTGGCCGGCATCCCGGGTGCGCAGTTGTTCGACGTCGAGGAGCTGACCCCGAACGAAGCGCTGGCGCTGTTCTCGGCCATCGTCGGCGAGCAGCGGGTCGCCGCCGAACCGGAGGCGGCCATGCAGGTGGTCACCGCCTGCGGGTTCCTGCCGCTCGCCGTCCGCATCGCCGCCGCCCGGCTGGCCAGCCGTCCGCGTTGGAGCGTCTCCGACCTGGCCAGACGGTTAGCCGACCAGCGGCGGCGACTGGACGAACTCCAACTCGGCAACCTCGCCGTGGAGACCACCATCGGACTCGGCTACGGCCAGCTCTCGGCGGACGAGGCCCGCGCCTTTCGGCTGCTCGCCCTGATCGACTCCCCCGACATCCCGCTGCCCGCCGCCGCGGCGCTGCTCGGCGCGAACGAGTACACCGCCGAGGACCTCGCCGAGGCGCTGGTCGAGGCGAACATGCTGGAGTGCTTCACCCCCGGCCGCTACCGCTACCACGACCTGCTCCGGCTCTACGCCCAGCGGCAGAACGAGCGGATCGGCGACACCACGGAGCAGGAGCGGGCGGTGCTGCGCCTGCTCGACCTGCTGATCCCGACCGTCCGCAACGCGGCCCAGGTCATCGAGCCGGACGACACGCTGCCCGAACTACTGACCACCCTCACCTCGCCGGGGCTCGACCTGCCGACGAGCCGGGCCGCACAGGACTGGCTGCGTACCGAGGGTGCCCTGCTGCTGAGCGCCGTCGAGGCCGCCGCGAAGGGCCCCAGCACCTTGCAGCGCGCAGCCGTCGACCTGTTGAACTACCTGTTCAGCATCGACCCGGACCCGACCCGCGGACCGCGCGTGGTCCGGGTCCTGGAGGCCGTCGGCGAGGACGCGCAGCGCCGTGCGGACTCCGCCGGGATCGCCCGGGTGTACTTCGCCCTCGGCACCCTGCAGTCCGTCACCAGCGATTTCCAGGGGTCCGAGCAATCCCTCCGCCGCAGCCTGGACCACCAGGAGCCGGGCGAGCCGACCGTCCTACTCCTGGCCACGGCCAACATGCTGGGCGTGATCCTGAACGTCGGCAACCGTCCGGCCGAGGCCCTGATGTTCCTGGAACAGGCCCGGGCCACCAGCCAGGCCGTCGGCGCACCGATCCTCGAGGCGCGGATCGTCAGCAACATGGCCCGGGTCCAGCACCGGCTCGGCATGACCGAGACAGCGGTCCAGTCCGCCGGCGACGGTGTCGCCGCCGCACGGGCGTCCAACAACGGCCCACTGCTCGCCCAGACCCTCTACCAGCTCGGCGTGGTGCTCTCCACCGCCGAGGCCGTCCCCCATCTGCGCGAGGCTCACCAGCTCTACCAGTCCCAGCGCAATCTCCTCTGGGAGGGCTACGCCCAGGCCCGGCTGGCCTCCGCCCTGCTCGTCGCCGGGCAGCCCGCCGAGGCCGCCGAGGCGGCCGACGGGTCGCTGGCGATCGCCCAGGAAATGGACTTCGCCTACTGTCAGGGGCTCGCCAACGCCGCGCTGGGCGAGTCGCTGCTCGCCCTGGCGCAGCCCGCCCGCGGGCTCGCCTGCCTGCGCGAGGCGCACGCGATCTTCACGCGGCTCGGTGTGCCGGAGGCCTCCCCCGTGGCGGACCTCATCTCCCAACAGCACACCGAGCCTCCCCCATCTTCCCCAGCGCCGTAGGTCTCCGCCCCCCGGCAGAGCCCCTACCCCCGTTGTGCGCGTCGGCGCCCCCGCAGCCCCCCGGCTGCGGGAGCGCCCTCAACGCTTCCCCGGCGCTGGACTCCACTCTGCACTCCGGCGATTGACGTTCGATAAACGCCCGACGGCCGGCCCTCGGCCCGGCGAAACCGCAGGTCAGCCGTTCCGCTACGGCGCGCCATGCGGCGCGCGGAGCCCGCGCGCACCACCCCCGCCCGCACCGTCGTGCTTCCGCAACCCCGTCCACACCGGCCCAAGCATGACGAGTTGGCTGGAAAGGGACCCCATGGCGCAGAGATCACGCATATTCTCAGATGCCAGTACACACACGAGTGTCTGCCGGCAACGTGTGGGCCGGCGAGGCAGGACGGGCGCCGGGGCGGACGGCATCCCGCTCCCGTGCGGCCGCGTGCAGCCGGCCGGAGGCCACGGGTGGAAGGGTGCCTCTCAATCGTGACGACCGGACAGATATCCGACTCGTTCCCCGTCGACGAGGACGCGGGAGACGACGGGCCCGACGTGCGGCGGCGCCGGGCGGCGCGTGCCCTGCAAGCCGTCGCCTTCGACACCATCGGCGCCGGGTACGGCGAGGCGTTCCCGGCCAAGGACGGGCAGCTGGCCTGCGGACGGCAGCTGCTGGCCGAGCTCGAACCCGGCGCGCGGGTGCTGGACGTGGGCTGCGGCACCGGGGACCCGACGGTCCGGCAGCTGGTCGCGGGCGGGCTGCGGGTGACCGGGATAGACCTCTCGGACGTGATGCTCTCGCTGGCCCGGCAGGCCCGGTTCCCGGGCGAACACCCGCCGGAGTTCCATCGGATCGACCTGTTCGATCTGGCCACCGAGCGCGCCGGGCAGGTCTGGAACGCCCCCGGACTGGGACCGCTGGGCAAGGACGGGTTCGCCGCCGTCACCGCGTTCTTCTCGCTGATCCTGCTGCCGCAGGACGAGATCCCGACCGTGCTCGCACGGCTGCGCGAACTCCTCCGGCCGGGCGGACTGCTGGCGCTCGGTATGGTCGAGGCGGATCTGGATCACGTTCCGCTTCCGTTCCTTGGCAGAGAGCTGCGGATCAATGGGTACCTGAGGGAGGATCTGGAGCGGGTTCTCGTCACGGCGGGCTTCACCGTCGAGGGGTGCTCGGGGCATCCGTACGCGCCGGCCAGCACCACGCTGCCGCCGGAGGAACAGCTGTTCCTGTGCTGTCGACGCGTCGGCTGACCCACCGGACGGCAGCAGGGCCCGCCAGCAGGACACCGCAGACCACCACAGAGACCACACCGAATCCAGGACAGGCAGCCGTGCGCGACCAGCTCAAGACCGAGGGCGGACAGCCGCCTGCCGTCCCGGGCCAGCGCGGCCTGCCCCTGGCACCGGCTTCAGCACCGGCACCGGCACCGGCACACCAACCGACCGCGCGCCCGGAGCGCGAGGACGTGGCGGGCCGGCTCGGCTACCTCGACCTGGCCACCCGGCGGATCAACAGCGCGCTCGACCTGTCCGCGACGCTGCGCAACATCGGCCGGGTGCTCGTCCCCACGCTGGCCGACGCCGCCGTGGTCCACTTGCGCGATCCACTGCCCAACGTCGAGCGCGAGCCCGGCTTCCCGGACGAGCTGCGGATCCACCACAGCACCGGCACCCGGATCGGACGGCGCGGCCGGCCCAGCGGAGCAGACGACCGGCACCGCTCCCGGTACGGCTCCCGCTCCACCGCCGACACCGGCCCCGCCACCCCGGTGACCCGCGGCGGGGCGCTCGCGCACGCCCTGCTGAGCCGCCGCCCCGCCGAGTCCGCGGTGCTCGGCGCGCCCGGCGCCGAACGCACCGAGGCACTGCTGCGCGAGCTGTACGGCACCCGCGGGCTGGCCCGGCTGGCCGCGGGCACGTCGGTGCTGGCCCTGCCGCTGCGCGGCCGCAAGGCCGTGCTCGGCCTGCTGGTGCTGATCCGCCGCCCTCCTGAACGCACCGGCCGGCCCGCCTTCGACGCCGCCGACACCGCGACCGCCGCGCACCTCGCCACCCAGGCGGGGCTGGCGGTGGACACCGCCCTGCGGTACGCCCGCGAGTGGGAGATAGCCAACGAACTCCAGCGCAGCATGCTGCCGTTGCGCCTGCCGCAGCCGCACGGCGTCCGCCTCGCCCAGCGCTACCTGCCGGGCGAGCGCGGCGCGCAGGTCGGCGGCGACTGGTACGACGCCGTGCCGCTGCCCGGCAACCGGGTCGCCCTGATCGTCGGCGACGTGATGGGCCACTCGCTCACCTCGGCCGCCATCATGGGCCAACTGCGCACCAGCGCCCAGACCCTGGCCGCCCTCGACCTGCCCCCGCACGAGGTGCTCTACCACCTGGACGAGCAGGCCCAACGGCTCGGCCGCGAACAGCACCTGGCGACCTGCGTGTACGCGGTGTACGACCCGATCGCCAACCGGGTGGTGCTGGCCAACGCCGGGCACGTCCCGCCCGTCCTGGTCCGGCCGGACGGCACCGCCGAGTTGGTGGAGCTGGACTCCGGGGCCCCGATCGGGGTCGGCGGGGTGGACTTCAACTCGGTCGAGCTGCCCGCCCCGCCCGGCTCGGCCCTGCTGCTGTTCACCGACGGCCTGGTGGAGACCCGCAGCCGCCCGATCAGCGACGGCCTGGAGGTGCTCCGCGCCCGGATCGCCGCCGCCCGCTGGCAGTCCCCCGAGCAGTTGTGCCAGGAGGCGCTGCGGATCCTGCCGCCCGGCGACCGCGGCGACGACATCGCCCTGCTGGGCGCGTGCTTCGACGGCATCCCGGCCGGGGACGTCGCGCACTGGTACCTCCAGCCGCGCAACGAGACGCCCGGCCGGGCCCGCCGGCTGGCCGCCCACACGCTGCGCCGCTGGGGGCTCGGCGAGCTCAGCGAGGCGACCGAGCTGATGATCAGCGAGCTGGTGACCAACGCCGTCCAGCACGCGACCCGCCCGGTCACCCTGAGCCTGGTGCGCACCACCCGGCTGCGCTGCGAGGTCGGCGACGACAGCCCGCTGCTGCCGCGGCCGCGCCGTACCGGGCCGGAGGACGAACGCGGTCGCGGCCTGCAGATAGTGGCCCGGTGCGCGGACCGCTGGGGCGCCACCCGGCTGGGCACCGGCAAGGTGGTCTGGTTCGAGCAGCGGCTGCCCCAGCCGCCTGTCGAGCCGCGGCTGCCGTAACCGGCCGCAGCCACCCGTCGAGCCACGGCTGCCGCGGCTCGACGGGTGGCTGCGGGCGCCCGGGAGCGATCAGACCCCGGCGGGCTCCTTCGCCTGCTGCTCCGCCGGCTCCAGCCGCGCGATCAGCTGCTCGCCCTCCATGTCGACCCGCGGTACGACCTTCTCCAGCCGCTTCGGGAACCACCAGGCGGCCTTGCCGAACAGCGCCATCGCGGCCGGCACCAGCGCCATCCGCACCACGAAGGCGTCCACCAGCACGCCCACCGCGAGGGCGAAGCCGATCGGCTGCACGATCGGGTCGTGGCCGAAGACGAACGAGCCGAACACCGACACCATGATCAGCGCCGCCGCCGTGACCACCCGGGCGCCGCCGCGCACCCCGGCCACCACGGCGTCCCGCGGCGCCTTCCCGTGGACGTACTGCTCCTTCATCCCGGAGACCAGGAACAGCTCGTAGTCCATCGCCAGCCCGAACAGCACGCCGATCAGCAGGATCGGCACGAAGCTCACCACCGGCCCGACCTTCGGCACGTCGATCAGGCCGTCCAGCCAGCCCCACTGGTAGACCGCGACCACCGCGCCGAGCGAGGCGGTGATGCTGAGCAGGAAGCCGGCCACCGCCTTGAGCGGGACGAGCACCGAGCGGAACGCCAGCGCCAGCAGCACCACCGCGATGCCGACGATCACCGCGAGGAACGGCGGCAGTGCCTGGCCGAGCTTGGTGGAGACGTCGATGTTGGCGGCGGTGGTGCCGGTGACGGCGATGTCCGCGCCGGTCGAGGTCTTGAGCGGCGCGCGCTGGTCGCGGATCTCGTTGACCAGTGTCCTGGTGCCGGCGTCGTCCGGTCCGGTCTGCGGGATGACGGTCAACAGGGCGGTGCGCCCGGCCTGGTCGACGGCCGGGGGCAGCAGTGTCCGCACGCCCGGCAGGGTCTGCAGCCTGGCCGCCACCCCCTGCACCACCTACTCCGGCTGCGACGCGCCCCCGGCGTCCACGACGACCACCAGCGGCGCGTTGAAGCCCGGCCCGAAACTCTCGCCGACCAGGTCGTAGGCCTTGCGCGCATCGGTGCCGGCGGCCTGCGAACCGCCGCCCGGCAGGCCGAGCTGGAGGCTGGCGGCGGGCACCGCGAGCAGACCCAGTCCGGCCAGTCCGACGAGCAGCACGGCCAGCGGGCGGCGGACCACGAAGCGGCCCCAGCGCTCGCCCAGGGTGGTACGGCCGCCGGTGCGCAGCGCCCGCTTCCAGACCGGCAGCCGGTCGATGGCGCGGCCGGCGAAGCCGAGCAGCGCGGGCAGCAGCGTGATCGCGACCAGGACGGCCACCACGACGGCGCCGGAGGCGGCCAGGCCCATCACGGTCAGGAAGGGGACGCCGGCGACGGCGAGCCCGGCGAGCGCCACGACCACGGTGAGGCCGGCGAAGACGACGGCGCTGCCGGCGGTGGCGGTGGCGCGGGCGGCGGCCTCGTCCGGCTCCAGGCCCTCGTCCAGGTGGCGGCGGTGCCGGGAGAGGATGAACAGGGCGTAGTCGATGCCGACGGCGAGACCGACCATCAGGGCCAGCACCGGCGCGGTGGTGATGATCTCGAACGAGCCGGACAGTGCCATGATCGCGGCCATCGCCACGCCGACCCCGACCAGGGCGGTCAGCAGCGGCAGCCCGGCGGCGACCAACGAGCCGAGGGTGATCACCAGGACCACCCCGGCGATGGCCAGACCGATCGCCTCGCCGCCGTCGACCTGCGCCATCCGGTTGTACGCGTCACCGCCGAAGGCGACGTCCAACCCGGCCGCGCGGGCCGGTTCGGCGGCGGCCTTGACGGCCTCGCGCTGCTGGTCGGTGACGTCGGCGAGCTTGTGGTCGAAGGAGACCAGGGCGATCGCGACCCGGCCGTCCGGTGAGACGGCGTGGGTGGCGTACGGGTCGGGCACCGCGGCCACGCCGGGGACGGCGGCGATCCGGGCGACCGTCTCGCTGACCGCCCTGCCCGCCTCGGGCGTGGTGGCGCCGCCGGGCGCGGGGGCCGCGAAGACGACCTGGGCGGAGCCGTGGCCCTGCTCCGGGAAGGTGTCCTTGATCCGGTCCAGGGTGGTCTGCGCCTCGGTGCCCGGCACTTTGAACTCGTCGCTGGTCTTGCCGGCGAAGGCACCCGCGGCCCCGCCGATCGCGATCAGCACGGCGATCCAGACCGCCAGCACCGCCCGCCGTCTCCGGAAGCAGTAGCGGCCCAGTCGGTAGAGGTACGTGGCCATGGGTGACCCCTCGGTCAGATCGTCGGGCAGGCAGGTGCCTGAACAGGTCGCGGCCCACCGTACGCGCAACCTTGTCAGGCGACAAAGTTAGTCGACAGGATCGAGCGACGGAATCGCTCGACGCAGTTGTCCGACCATGGCGATACCCTGGCTGGATGGCTCATGTCCCCGCCTCCGAACGCCGACCGCAACTGGTCCAGGCCGCCCTCGACCTGATGACCCGGGAGGGGGTCGCCGCCGGCAGCACCCGGGCGATCGCGGCCGAGCTGGGCGTGGCGCAGGCGACGGTGCACTACACCTTCGGCACCAAGAAGGACCTCTACCGGGCCGTCGTCGAGCAGCTGACCGCCGAGTTCATCGGCCACGTCCGCGCCGCCTACCCGGGCGACGGCTCCTTCGGCGAGCAGGTCGCCACACTGGTCCACGCGCTCTGGGAGAGTTCGACCGGCACGGACGGGCGCTGCCTGCTGCTGAGCGAGTTCGCGGCGCTGGCGATGCGCGACCCGGACCTCCAGGAGATCATGCGGGCGCTCCAGCACGGGATCGAGCGCACCGCCGCGGAGATGCTCACCACCCTCGCCGAGGCGCACGGCCTCGAACTGGCCGCGCCCGCCGAGGAGATCGCCGTCCACTTCCTCACCGGCTTCGACGGCCTCACCGACCGCTACCTGGCCCTGCGCGCGCCCGGCGAGCAGCCCGACCACGGCACCCTGCGGGCCCTGGACCTGCTGGTGGCCACCACGGTCGGACTCTGCCTCGGCGCCCCGGCGAAGCCGTAGGCACCGAGGCACGCGCACGCCCTAGGAGGCGATCCGGACCGGGAGTTCGGCCAGCACCTCGCGCAGCGCGGCCGCGAAGCGCTCGTACTCGGCGCTGCGGGCCGAGCCCGGGCGGGTGGCCAGCCCGATCCGGCGGCCGGGGGTCGGGGCGGCGAAGCGGACGGCGGCCAGCCGGTCGGTGCGGCCGGCCTCGACGTCCAGCGCGGTGGCGGGCAGCAGCGTCACCCCGAGGCCGCCGGCGACCAGCTGGACCAGGGTGGACAGGCCGGCCGCGCGGGTGGTGGAGCCCCCGGGATCGGCGCCGACCTCACGGCAGATGTCGAGGGCCTGGTCGCGCAGGCAGTGGCCCTCCTCCAGCAGCAGCACGTCCAGGTCGAGCAGCACGTCGCGCGGGACGTCGATCCGCCCGGCGAGCGGGTGGTCGGGCGGGGTGACCAGGACGAAGTCCTCGTCGAACAGCGGGATGTCGCGGGTCGGCGAGGTGCCGCCGGCCGGGAGCGCGAGCAGCAGGACGTCCAACCGCCCGGCGGCCAGCCCCTCCAGCAGCGCGGGGGTGCGCTCCTCGTGGACGTGCAGTTCCAGCTCCGGGAAGCGGTCGCGGACCAGCCGCAGCACGGTGGGCAGCAGGTAGGGCGCGACGGTCGGGATGACGCCGAGGTGCAGCGGCCCGGTGAACGGGCGGCGGGCGGCCTCGACCTCCTCGGTGAGGGCTTGCAGCGAGGCGAGCACCCGGCGTGCGTGCTCGCGCACGCGCTCACCCAGGGGGGTGATAATCACCCTGCGCGTCGTACGCTCGACCAGCTGCGCGCCCAGCGACTCCTCCAGTGCCGCGACCGCCCCGGACAGGGCCGGCTGGCTGGTCCCGGTGGCGGCGGCGGCCTCCCGGAAGTGCCGGTGCTCGGCGACCGCGAGGAAGGCCTTGAGCTGGGCGACGGTCGGCGCCCGGGGGCTGCGGACTGTGGCGCTCGCCACAGCGGCCTCGGGTTTGGCGGCGGCACCCCTGCGGGGGCGGGGCCGCGACGTGGGCGGTTCGGTACTGATAGCCATCTCCGATCAGACACATCAAGTGTAGCTATTTCCCTGATCAGTCCACGATGTGGAACCGTAGGACGTGTCCGGAATCCGGACAAAACTCCCCTCAGTCTCACTTCAGGAGAAGCGAACGTGCTCACGATCGGTGACAAGTTCCCCGAGTTCGAACTCAACGCCTGCGTCGACCTGGACGCCGCGAACGCCTTCGCCGAGATCAACCACAAGTCCTACGAGGGCAAGTGGAAGATCGTCTTCTTCTGGCCGATGGACTTCACCTTCGTCTGCCCGACCGAGATCGCCGCGTTCGGCAAGCTGAACGACGAGTTCGCGGACCGCGACGCCCAGATCCTCGGCGTCTCCGGCGACTCCGAGTTCGTGCACCACGCCTGGCGCAAGGACCACAAGGACCTGCGCGACCTGCCCTTCCCGATGCTGGCCGACGTCAAGCACGACCTGATGCGCGCCTGCGGCGTCGAGGGCGCCGACGGCACCGCCCAGCGCGCGGTGTTCATCGTCGACCCGAACAACGAGATCCAGTTCGTCATGGTGACCGCCGGCTCCGTCGGCCGTAACCCCAAGGAGGTCCTGCGGGTGCTGGACGCCCTGCAGACCGACGAGCTGTGCCCGTGCAACTGGACCAAGGGCGAGGACACCCTCGACGCCCAGGCCCTGCTGGCGGGCTGACCCATGGCCCTCGACGACCTGAAGGCCGCCCTCCCGGACTACGCCAAGGACCTCAAGCTCAACCTGGGCTCGGTCATCGGCAACTCCGACCTCCCCGCCCAGCAGCTCTGGGGCACCGTGCTGTCCTGCGCGATGGCCACCCGCAGCGCCGCCGTGCTGCGTGAGCTGGAGCCCGAGGCCAAGGCCAACCTCTCCCCGGAGGCGTACACCGCCGCCAAGGGCGCGGCCGCGATCATGGGGATGAACAACGTCTACTACCGGACGCTGCACCTGCTCTCCGACAAGGAGTACAGCACGATGCGGGCCGGTCTGCGGATGAACATCATCGGCACCCCGGGCGTCGAGAAGGTCGACTTCGAGCTCTGGTGCTTCGCCGTCTCGGCCATCAACGGCTGCGGCCAGTGCCTCGACTCGCACGAGGCCGTGCTGCGCAAGGCCGGTGTCGAGCGCGAGGTCGTCCAGGCCTCGATGAAGATCGCCGCCGTCCTCCAGGCCGTGGCGGGCGTCCTCGACTCCGAGGCCGCCCTCGCCGCCGCCGGCGCCTGACGGACCCCGCACCAACGCCGACGGGCCCTCCCGGACACCACGTCCGGGAGGGCCCGTCGGCGTTGCGCTTCGGCCTCAGCCGTCCGCGGCCGGGGCGGCGGAGGTACGGCCCGCGGCCTCGCGGGCGGCCTCCATGGCGGTGAAGACGGCCTGGCCGGCCTCGTTGCGGCGGCGCAGGTGGGTGATCACGGTGTTGGTGACGGCGATCAGCGGGACGGCCACCACCGCACCGCCGATGCCGCCGATGATGCCGCCGGCCGCGACGCCGAGGACGACGCCCAGCGGGTGCACCCGGACGGCCCGGCCGAGGATCAGCGGCTGCAGGATGTGGCTCTCTATCTGCATCACCGCGACCAGCACGATCAGCACCATCAGCGCCGTCCACGGCCCCTCGGTGACCAGGGCGATCAGCATCGCGACCGTGCCGGTGACGAGTGCGCCGACCAGCGGGACGAAGGCGCCCAGGAAGATGATCACGGCCAGCGGCATCGCCATCGGCACGCCCAGCAGGTCGATGCCGATGCCGATGCAGACCGCGTCGATGAAGGCCACGCAGACGGTGCCGCGCACGTACGCGGTGAGCGTCGCCCAGGCCTTCGGGCCGGCGCCGGCCATGGCGAAGCGGGAGTGCCGGGGCAGTCCGCGCAGCGCCCAGTTCCAGATCCGCGCGCCGTCGTAGAGGAAGAAGAAGGTGGTGAAGAAGGCCAGCGCCACGGCGGTCAGCACCTCGACGGCGATCTGCGCGCCGGTCAGGCTGGCCGAGGTGATCTGGTCGGTGTTGGTGGTGATCGCCTTGCCGATCTGGTCGGCGTAGTCGTTGATCTGCTGCTGGGTCAGGTGCAGCGGCCCGGTGCTCAGCCAGTCCCGCAGCTGGTCGACGCCGTCCTTCACCTTGCTGGTGACCGTCGACAGGTTGGTGGACACCTGCCAGACCACGAACCAGCCGACCAGCCCGATTCCGGCCAGGCCACTCAGGAACACCCCGCCCGCCGCCAGCGAGCGCGGCACCCCGTGCCGGCGCAGCCAGGAGACCGTCGGCTCCAGCAGCGCGGAGATCAGCAGCGAGGCCAGCACCGCGAAGGCGACCAGCCGCAGCATGTCGACGATGTAGAAGACGACGTAGAGCGCGCCGCCGAGCAGCAGCAGCCGCCAGGTCGACTCGGCGGCCACCCGCAGCCCCCAGGGCACGGCCTCGGCCGGGGTGGCGGGCCGGCCGGGGTGGTACTCCCGCGCCAGGCCTGGCGGTGCCACCGGCGAGGGGGCCGCCGGGGCGGCGGCCGGCACCGCGGCGGGTTCGACCCGCGGGGCCGGCACCGGATCGGGCGCCTCGGCCAGTGCGGGGACGGCGAGCTCGTGCGGGTCGGCCGCCATCGCGGCGCGCCGGCGCCGTTCGATCACGGCGGCCGCGCTCGCCACCACGGCCATGCCCTTGGCCACGGCCTTGAAGGCCTTTCCGCCCCGCGCCATCCTCGCTACCACCGCTCCCCTGCTGAGCCGCCGTGCCCGGCGGTACGCCGTGGGTCCCGCCACGGCCGTCAGGGATGACGCTACCCGGCGGGGGCCCGGCCAGTCCGGCCCCCGCCGGGTTCGGCTCGAACAACCTCACCATCAAACCGGGGCAAAACGCCAGGTTTCAGATGGTTTCGGACCGAGATCGCTGGGGAGGAGTCGGGACGAGGCCCCCAGGGGAGAGCGAGGCCTCGGGCCACGGACCAACTGCCGGCGGACCGGCCGGTGCGGGAAGCAACCAGGACCCCTTCCCGCGCCCCGCGTCCGCACCGGGCCCGCACCGCCCGCAGGCGCACTGGTCAGCGCAGCCCGGGCGGCGCGGCCCGACCCGGCTCCCGGTGGGCGGGAACGCGAAGGCCCCCGGTCGCTCGTCGGGCGAGACGAGCGGCCGGGGGCCGTCGGGAGTCCACCGCCGGGCGATGGCTGCTCCTAGTACCAGTTGTGGGACTGCCAGAACGACCAGGCGCCACAGGGGCTGCCGTAGCGGCTGTTCATGTAGCCCAGGCCCCACTTGATCTGGGTGGCCGGGTTGGTGCGCCAGTCGGCACCGGCCGAGGCCATCTTGGTGCCGGGCAGCGCCTGGACCAGGCCGTACGCGCCGGAGCTCCGGTTGGTCGCGGTGTAGTCCCAGCCGCTCTCGCGCTTCACGATCTGGCTGAAGCACTGGAACTGGGTGTCGTCACCGACGACCTGCCGGGCGATGTCCTGGACGGATCCGGGGCTGGTCGAGACCGGCGGGGCGCTGTTGTCGGTGGCGGCCATCGCCGAACGCGCCTTGGAACGGTTGGCAGCGGCCTCGTCGGCCTTGCGCTTGTCCTCGGCGGCCTTGGCAGCCTTGTCCGCGTCGGCCTTGGCCTGGGCATCGGCCTTCGCCTGGGCGTCCGCGGCGGCCTTCTGGCGCGCGGCCTCCTCGGCGGCCTTCTGCTCGGCGGCGGCCTTGGCCGCGGCGTCGGCGGAGGCCTGCTGGGCGGATGCCTGCTGGCCGATGTTGTCACTGATGGTCTGCGCCTGGGCGCCAGAGGGGACTTCGGCAAGCAGGGTCGCGCCCGCGACGTCGACCGTCTGCGTCGTCTTGCCCTCGCTGCCCGAGGCCACACCCACGACGGCACCGACAGCGGTGACGGCGGTGGCGGAGGCCACAGCGACTCCCCGGACCGAGATCCGAGTCACATGGATTCCTTCCAGCATCGCCCACGCGTGACCGTGCGGGCGCAACATGCCCCTTGGCACTGACCTCCGCAGGTGCTCTGGTCACGGGAGGTGCTGGCCCGGCGTCCGGCCGAGGTGAGGCGACCGGGCGTTGGAATCGGGCGGCGTACGGCTCATCGGTCTTCAATTGTGCGTCCACCGACCGGAGTTGGTGGACCATCCGGGGCCGGACTCGTGGAGTCCGGGAGCCCTGCCACGCCGTACGCGGGGCCTGACAGAACCCTCACCATGCCGCACCGGACGCTGTCGACGCAATTCCCGTTCGCGTGGCGCACGTCACATTCACCGCACGGGAGTTCCCCGGCCGGAAAGCACTCGATGTGATGAAAGGGATGAGGGCCCGCCCCGTCAGGAGCGGGCCCCACATCAAGAGTTGACCGTATTGTCCGACTATGTCCTGGTCAGGGACGGATCACGGGTGGATGTCCTCCAGCATCTCCGTGACCAGCGCCGCGATCGGCGAACGCTCCGAGCGGGTGAGCGTGATGTGCGCGAAGAGCGGATGCCCCTTCAGCTTCTCCACCACCGCCACCACGCCGTCGTACCGGCCCACCCGGAGGTTGTCGCGCTGCGCCACGTCGTGGGTGAGCACCACCCGCGAACCCTGGCCGATCCGGGACAGCACCGTCAGCAGGACGTTCCGCTCCAGCGACTGGGCCTCGTCCACGATCACGAAGGCGTCGTGCAGCGAGCGGCCCCGGATGTGGGTCAGCGGCAGCACCTCCAGCATCCCGCGGGAGATCACCTCCTCGATCACGTCCGGGGTGGTGACGGCGGAGAGGGTGTCGAAGACCGCCTGCGCCCAGGGGCTCATCTTCTCCGTCTCGGAGCCCGGCAGGTAGCCGAGCTCCTGCCCGCCGACCGCGTACAGCGGCCGGAAGACCATCACCTTGCGGTGCTGCCCCCGCTCCAGCACCGCCTCCAGCCCCGCGCACAGCGCCAGCGCGGACTTGCCGGTGCCCGCCCGGCCGCCCATCGAGACGATGCCGACGTCCGGATCGAGCAGCAGGTCCAGCGCCACCCGCTGCTCGGCGCTGCGCCCGCGCAGTCCGAACGCCTCGCGCTCGCCGCGCACCAGCCGGACCCGGCCGTCGCCGGTCACCCGGCCGAGCGCCCGGCCGCGCTCCGAGGTGAGCACCAGCCCGGTGTGCACCGGCAGCTCGTCCGCCCCCTCGACGTCCACCGCGGCGTCGTGGCCGGCCGCGAACAGCGCGTCCACCTGCTCCGCCGGGACGTGCAGCTCGGACATCCCCGTCCAGCCGGAGGTGATGGCGAGCTCGGCCCGGTACTCCTCGGCGAGCAGGCCCACCGAGCTGGCCTTGATCCGCAGCGGCAGGTCCTTGGAGACGACCGTGACGTCGTACCCCTCGGCCTGGAGGTTGCGGGCGACCGCGAGGATCCGCGAGTCCGCCTCGCCGCCGCCGACCCGGTAGCCGGCCGGCAGTATCGACAGGTCGGAGTGGTTGAGCTCGACCCTGATGGTGCCGCCGAGCTCGCCGACCGGGATCGGCTCGTCGAGCCGGCCGTGGCGGATGCGGTAGTCGTCGAGCAGTCGCAGCGCCTGGCGGGCGAAGTAGCCCAGCTCCGGGTGGTGCCGCTTGGCCTCCAGCTCGGTGACGACCACCACCGGCAGGACGACCTCGTGCTCCTCGAAGCGGGACATGGCGAGCGGGTCCGCCAGGAGCACGCTGGTGTCGAGAACGTACGTGCGCCGGTCTGGCGTCCGGCGGCTCTTGGAACTGACCACTAGGCCTCCAGAGCGGATGACCCTGCGTCATCCGCGGCAAGCCGGCCCCCGCTGCCCCGGTGGCCTCGGGACCGGACTGCCTGGAGTATTCCCAGGCGAGGGGCGGTGCATTCGCGCCCCCGGCGAACTGACGGATCATTGCCGGTGAACGTTTGGCCTCACCAGGGCTCCGGGTAGGCCAGCCCTACGGCGGTCACTTCACCCGTTCAGAGGCCCAGTCGCCGGTTGCGCTGCTCGAACGCCCGCAGCGCCCGCAGGAAGTCGACCTTGCGGAAGGCCGGCCAGTACGCCTCACAGAAGTAGAACTCGCTGTGCGCGCTCTGCCAGAGCAGGAAACCGGACAGGCGCTGCTCGCCCGAGGTGCGGATGATCAGGTCCGGGTCGGGCTGGTTGCGGGTGTAGAGGTGCTCGGCGATGTGCTCGACGTCGAGGATCTCGGCCAGTTCCTCGATCGAGGTGCCGCGCCCGGCGTGCTCCTGGAGCAGCGAGCGGACGGCGTCGGCGATCTCGTGCCGGCCCCCGTAGCCGACCGCGACGTTGACCGTGATGCCGTCGATGTCGGCGGTCTCCTCGGCGGCCCGCTTGAGCACGTCGGCGGTGTGCTGCGGGAGCAGGTCCAGCGCGCCGACCGGGTGGACCTTCCAGCGGCGGGCGGCGGCCAGCCCGGTGACGGCGTCCTCGATGATGCCCAGCAGCGGGACGAGCTCGTCGGCGGGGCGGTCGAGGTTGTCGGTGGAGAGCATCCAGAGGGTGACGACCTTGACGTGGGTCTCGTCGCACCAGCCGAGGAACTCGCTGATCTTGTCGGCGCCGCGCTGGTGGCCGTACACGGTGGTGCCCCCGGCGGCCTTCGCCCAGCGGCGGTTGCCGTCCAGGATCACGCCGATGTGGTGCGGGGTGCGGGCGAGGTGGACCTCGACCCGGCGGCCGTAGAGCCCGTACATCCCGCCCAGCAGGGTACGCAGACCCGGCGTCCGTTCGGCGACATCGCGCAGACCCATGATTCCCGGCCCCTCCGTGCTCGTTCAGCTGGTGCGTCAACGCCCCGGCGCAGCCTACTCCGGCGGGCAGGCACACGGTAAAGCCGCAGGTAGCGGTCTGGTCACGGTCCTGTACGGAGTCCGTCCCGACGGGCGTGTCACGGGCCTTGCCCGGCGGCTCCGACGGCGGACACGGAACGGTCTCCGAATCCTTAAAGAATCCGTAAGCCGACTGTCCAATGCTTGACGACCGGCAATGGTCTAGTCCAGCTTTTGATCCAAGGCGGAACGAACCCCACGGTCCCGCCCCACCCCCACGCACCACCGTGCACCACCATGCACCGCCGCGGTCGCCCACCCCCACGTACGACGACCCCACGCACCACGACGGACCTCCCCTCCCCCACACGCGGCCGCCGCGCCCCCCACCGCGGCGGCCGCTCCCTCCCCAGGAGCGTCACCCCATGGCCCGTACGCTGAACCAGCCCGCGCACAAGCGCCGGCGCAGCCCCCTCCCGGCCGTCGCGGCCGGCGCCACCGCCCTCGCCCTGGCCGGCGGCGGCCTGGCCCTCTTCGCCGGCGGCGCCAGCGCGGCCGTCGGCAACCTGGTCACCAACGGCGGCTTCGACAGCGGGCTGGGCGGCTGGAACTGCGCCGGCGCGGCGACCGCCGTCTCCTCCCCGGTCCACTCCGGCACCGGCGCACTGCAGGCCACGCCGGGCGCCGGCGACACCGCCGAGTGCACCCAGACCATCAGCGTGCTGCCCAACACCAGCTACACGCTGAGCGCCTGGGTCCAGGGCCCGTACGTCTACCTCGGCGCGCGCGGCACCGGCGGCACCGACCCGTCCAGCTGGTCGAACCAGAACAGCTGGAACCAGCTGTCCTCCACCTTCACCACCGGCGCGAACGCCACCAGCGTCACCGTCTACCTGCACGGCTGGTACGGCCAGAGCGCCTACCTCGCCGACGACGTGAGCCTGATCGGCCCCGGCGGCCCGTCCACCCCGAGCCCGACCGCCACCGCCACCCCGTCGCCGACCGCCACGCCCACCGCGACCTCCTCCCCCACCGCGACCGGCACGCCGACGGCCACCGCCACCCCGACCGCGACGCCCACCCAGACCGCCACGCCGACCCCCACGGCCACCGCGACCTCCACCACCCCGCCCGCCACCGGCCTGCCCGCGCACGCGGTCACCGGCTACTGGCAGAACTTCGACAACGGCTCGACCCCGCAGCGCCTCGGCGACGTGCAGAGCGCCTACGACATCATCGCGGTGTCCTTCGCCGACTCCGTGCCCACCCAGACCGGCGCGATCAGCTTCACCCTCGACCCCGGCCTGTCCAAGGCCCTCGGCGGCTACAGCGACGCGCAGTTCCGCGCCGACATCAAGGCCAAGCAGGCGGCCGGCAAGAAGGTCGTCCTCTCCATCGGCGGCCAGAACGGCGCGATCACCGTCGGCGACGCCACCGCCGGCAACAACTTCGCCAACAGCGCCTACGCGATCATCAAGGACTACGGCTTCGACGGCATCGACGTCGACCTGGAGAACGGCGTCCAGGCCGGCCCGCTCGGCAACGCGCTGCACACCCTCCAGGCCAAGGTCGGCCCCGGCTTCATCCTGACCATGGCGCCCGAGACGATCGGGATGTACAGCACCGCCGGCGCCTACTTCCAGCTGGCGCTGAACACCAAGGACATCCTCACCGTCGTCAACACCCAGTTCTACAACTCGGGCGGCATGAACGGCTGCGACGGCAAGGTCTACAACCAGGGCACCATCGACTTCATCACCTCGCAGGTCTGCACCCACATCCAGGGCGGCCTGCGGCCCGACCAGGTCGGCATCGGCGTCCCCGCCTCCGCCAAGGCGGCCGGCGGCGGCTACGTCTCGCCGACCGTGGTGAACAACGCGCTGGACTGCCTGGCCACCGGCAACAACTGCGGCAGCTTCGTCCCGCCGGCCAAGTGGCCGACCATCCGCGGCGCGATGACCTGGTCCACCAACTGGGACGCCAACAACGGCAACGCGTTCTCCAACGCGGTCGGCCCGTTCGTCCACAAGATGCCGTAACCCCCCACCGCCAATCCCCCACCGGCGCGCCGCTCCTTGAGGGTGGGGCCTGCGCGCCGGCGGCGGGGCCCGCCGTACCCGACCCGGTACGGCGGGCCCTCCCGCGTCCGGGCCGGTCCGGGCGCCACCGGGCCCGGGCGCTACCGGGCCAGCACCGCCAGCAGCGCGCCGAGCAGCAGGAACGGTCCGACCGGGAGGTCGAGCCCGCGCACCGGGCGCCGGCGGGCCAGCGCGACGGCGGCCCGCAGGATCGCCCAGAGCCCGGCGAGCACCACCGCGGCGAACAGCCCGCCGACCGCCACCGGCCAGCCGTACCAGCCGAGCAGCCCGCCCAGCGCGAACCCCAGCGGGGAGTCACCCGGGCCCAACGCGCCGATCCAGACCGCCAGTTCGAGCAGCGCCCCGACCGCGAGGGCCACCAGCAGGCAGCGCAGCAGCGCCCCCGGGCGCCCCTCCACCAGCGCCGCCACCGACAGCAGGGCGGCCACCCCGCCGGCCAGCGGCAGGGTCAGCCGGTACGGCAGCCGGCGCACCCTGGCGTCGACGAAGCCGAGTACCACGCCGAGCCCGGCCGCCCAGCCCAGCGCCGCGGCCGACGGCCCGTCCGCCGCGTACGCCAGCCCGGCGGCGACCACGGCCGCCACCAGCTCCACCGACCAGGCCCCCGCGCCCAACCGCTCCCGGCAGCCCGGACAGCGCCCGGTGGGCGGCAGCAGCCGCACCTCGCGCCCGCACAACGGGCAGGCACCGCACCAGGGTTCGCCCTCCGGCACGGCGAACCGGGCGACCAGCCCGCGCAGCAGCGGAGCCACCAGAAATCCGGCCAGCACCGCACCGACTGCGGCTACCATCACCGGCGCACCCCCTTTTCGATCAACGCCCGCACGTCCGTGCGGCACCCGGGGACCGGGCGGGGCGCACCGACCACATCATCCAACGGGGGAACGACCATGACGAAGACCCAGTCCATCCGGAGAATCGCGGCCGGCCTGCCGGCGGCGGCGCTCGTCCTGGCGCTGTCGGCCTGCGGGCCGGACAACGCCGACCCGGCGGCCGCCCCGAGCGCCCCGGCCGCGCCGCCCACCGGCGCCGCCAGCGCATCCGGCGCCGCCACGGCTCCCGGCGCCCCGACCGGCGCCGCGGCCCCCACCACCCCGGGCGCCCCGGCGGCCCCGACCGCCCCGGCCGGACCGCAGCCGTCCGTCACCGCCGGCGGCAACAACGTCACCCAGGTCAGCTACGACCGCCCGCTGCCGCTCGGCAGCGCCGGCCGCTACGTCGGCAAGAGCTCGGTGGTGGACGCCGCCGCGGTCTCGATCGTCAAGGGCACCGCCGCGGAGATCGCCCCGTTCAACCTCCCGTCGACGACCACCAGCGGCAAGACGCCGTACTACGTCACCGTCTCCTTCACCAACCGCACCGGCGCCCCGCTGGCCGAGGACGCCTACATGATGCGGGTCTGGGTGAAGCCCAAGGACCACTCGGCGGGCGCGCTGCCGGCCGCGACCCTGCAGAAGGCGATCCCGCAGTGCGACACCCGGTCGCTGGTCACGCTCGCGGACGGGCAGTCCGTCAAGCTGTGTGCCGTCTATCTCGTCCCGAACGAGGCCCCGCCCAGCTTCCTCACGTACGGGAACATCCTGGACACCGCGCCCCTGGTTTGGAAGGTCGGCTGACACCCCCGCCTGCCGATCCAAGGAGGCCGCTCCGGGCGGTCCGGTGCGCGTCCCGGGACGCGCACCGGAGTGCCCGGAGGTGCCCCTAAAGTAGGCAGGCATGCAGGTCATCCAGTCCAGCAAGCTCGCCAATGTCTGCTACGACATCCGCGGCCCGGTACTCGACGAGGCGATGCGGCTGGAGGAACAGGGCCACCGCATCCTCAAGCTCAACACCGGCAACCCCGCCGTCTTCGGCTTCGAGGCACCGCCGGAGATCCTCCAGGACATCCTGCGCAACCTCTCGACCGCGCACGGGTACGGCGACTCCAAGGGCCTGCTCGCCGCCCGCCGCGCGGTGGTCATGCACTACGAGGACCGCGGCCTGCACGGGCTGAGCGTCGAGGACGTCTTCCTCGGCAACGGCGTCTCCGAGCTGATCCAGCTGGCCATGACCGCGCTGCTGGACGACGGCGACGAGGTGCTCGTCCCGGCGCCCGACTACCCGCTGTGGACCGCCTCGGTCTCGCTGGCCGGCGGCACCGCGGTGCACTACCGCTGCGACGAGCAGGCCGAGTGGTACCCGGACCTCGCCGACATCGAGGCCAAGGTCACCGACCGGACCCGGGCCATCGTGGTGATCAACCCGAACAACCCGACCGGCGCGGTCTACCCGCGCGAGGTGCTGGAGGGCATCGTCGAGATCGCCCGCCGGCACCGGCTGGTGGTCTACGCGGACGAGATCTACGACAAGATCCTCTACGACGACGCCGAGCACATCCCGCTGGCCACCCTGGCGCCCGACCTCTTCTGCGTCACCTTCAACGGCCTGTCCAAGGCGTACCGGGTCGCGGGCTTCCGCTCCGGCTGGATGGTGCTCTCCGGCGACCGGCAGCGGGCCCACAGCTACATCGAGGGCCTGGCCGTGCTGGCCTCGATGCGGCTGTGCGCCAACATGCCCGCCCAGCACGCGGTGGCCGCCGCGCTCGGCGGCCGGCAGTCGATCCGCGACCTGGTGCTGCCCGGCGGGCGGCTGCTCGCCTCGCGCGACGCGGCGTACCGGCTGCTCAACGAGATCCCGGGGGTCAGCTGCGTCAAGCCCAAGGGCGCGCTGTACGCGTTCCCGCGGCTGGACCCGAAGGTCTACAAGATCAAGGACGACGCCCAGATGGTGCTGGACCTGCTGCGCTCCCAGCGCATCCTGCTGGTCCAGGGCACCGGCTTCAACTGGCCCGAGCCGGACCACTTCCGGCTGGTCACGCTGCCCCGGGCGGAGGAGATCACCGACGCGGTGACCCGGATCGGCGACTTCCTGAGCGGCTACACCCAGCCGTAACGCCGGAACAGCTGCACGCAGCCGCAACCGCAGCCGCGACCCCCGCGCCCGGCGCGCGGGGAAAGCACTACGGCCGGAGTCCCGGCCCGGGCGGTCTCCTTGGTCGGGGAAAGACCGTCCGGGGGAACTCCGGCCGTCCTGTCACTCGGCGGGCGCGCGGTTCGTGCCGCGCGACCGCCTCTCGCTCTGCTGAGGCTCAGGCTCAGCCGAGACGCGCGACGAGGCTCCGGTACTCGTCCCACAGCTCCTTCGGGGTGTGGTCGCCGAACAGCTCCAGGTGGGCCGGCACCAGCGCGGCCTCCTGGCGCCAGATGTCGGCGTCCACGGTGAAGAGCAGGTCGAGGTCCTCCTTGGACAGCTTCAGGTCGCCGAGGTCGAAGCCGTCGACGGTCGGCAGCACGCCGATCGGGGTCTCGACGCCCTCGCCGGTGCCCTCCAGGCGCTCGACGATCCACTTGAGGACGCGGCTGTTCTCGCCGTAGCCCGGCCAGACGAACGCGCCCTCGGCGTTCTTGCGGAACCAGTTGACGTAGTAGATCTTCGGCAGCTTCTCGGCGTCCGCCTGGGCGCCGACCTTCAGCCAGTGGGCGAAGTAGTCGCCCATGTTGTAGCCGCAGAACGGCAGCATCGCGAACGGGTCGCGGCGCAGCTCGCCGACGGTGCCCTCGGCGGCGGCGGTCTTCTCGGACGCGATGTTGGCGCCGAGGAAGACGCCGTGCTGCCAGGTGAAGGACTCGGTCACCAGCGGGACGGCGGTGGCGCGGCGGCCGCCGAACAGGATCGCCGAGATCGGCACGCCCGACTGGTCCTCCCACTCGGGCGCGATGGTCGGGCACTGCGCGGCCGGGACGGCGAAGCGGGCGTTCGGGTGGGCGGCCGGGGTGCCGGACTCGGGGGTCCAGTCGTTGCCGCGCCAGTCGGTGAGGTGCGCCGGGGGCTCCTCGGTCAGGCCCTCCCACCACACGTCGCCGTCGTCGGTCAGCGCGACGTTGGTGAAGACCGTGTTGCCCCACAGGGTGTCGATGGCGTTGGCGTTGGTGTCCACGCCGGTGCCGGGGGCGACGCCGAAGAAACCGGCCTCGGGGTTGATCGCGTAGAGCTGGCCGTCGGCGCCGAAGCGCATCCAGGCGATGTCGTCGCCGATCGTCTCGACCTTCCAGCCCGGGACGGTCGGCTGGAGCATGGCCAGGTTGGTCTTGCCGCAGGCCGACGGGAAGGCGGCGGCGACGTACTTGACCTCGCCGGACGGCGGGGTGAGCTTCAGGATCAGCATGTGCTCGGCCAGCCAGCCCTCGTCACGGGCCATGGTCGAGGCGATGCGCAGCGCGTAGCACTTCTTGCCGAGCAGGGCGTTGCCGCCGTAGCCGGAGCCGAAGGACCAGATCTCCCGGGTCTCCGGGAAGTGCGAGATGTACTTGGTGCTGTTGCACGGCCACGGCACGTCCGCCTGGCCCTCGGCCAGCGGGGCGCCGACGGTGTGCACGGCCTTGACGAAGTCGCCGTCCTCGCCGAGCTGGTCCAGCACCGCCTTGCCCATGCGGGTCATCACGCGCATCGACACGGCGACGTAGGCGGAGTCGGTGATCTCGACGCCGTACGCGGCCAGCGGGGAACCGACCGGGCCCATCGAGAAGGGCACGACGTACATCGTGCGGCCCTTCATCGCGCCGCGGAACAGTCCCTTCTCGCCCTGGAAGACCTCCCGCATCTCGGCCGGGGCCTTCCAGTTGTTGGTCGGACCGGCGTCCTTCTCCTGCTCGGAGCAGATGTAGGTGCGGTCCTCCACGCGCGCCACGTCCGTCGGGTCCGAAGCGGCGTAGTAGGAGTTGGGGCGCTTTTCCTCGTTGAGCTTCTTGAAGGTGCCCTGAGCCACCAGCAGGTCCGCGAGGCGCTGGTACTCCTCGTCGGAGCCGTCGCACCACTCGATGCGGTCCGGCTGGGTGAGCTCGGCGATCTCGTTCACCCACGCGAGCAGGCGCTGGTGGCGGGTGGGCGCGGAGGCGCTGAGAGCAGAGATCTCGTACGACACGATCGCTCCGTTTCACACCATCTCGGCGAGGAGGTGGCGTAGCGGGGGTCTGAGGGTGCTTGCAGCGTAGCTCCGGCTTCGACGCCAAACTGAGGCACAGCGTCGAAATTGACTCATCTTTTACTACAGTAAGTACGATTACCGGCCAGTAATAGGTCGTCCACATCCCGGCCCGGACGCCCTCGCAGGCACCTCGAACACTCCAAAACGTCCAAGAGTGATGATCGCCACTTTCCTACGCGTCAGTAACCTACGGCCCCGTAGGTAGCGGGTAGCATGCTGCGCATGACTGCTGAGCTCGTCGAGAGCACGGAGAACGAGGGCGCGGAGAACGAGGCCTCGGGACGCAAGCCGAAGTGGCGCGGCTGGCTGCACGCCGGGATGTTCCCCGCCACCGTCGCCGCCGGGATCGTGCTGATCTGCCTGGCCGACTCCACCCCCGCCAAGATCGCCTGCGCGATCTACTCGATCAGCGCCTGGCTGCTGTTCGGGGTCAGCGCGGTCTACCACCGCTTCGACTGGGGCCCGCGCGGGGACGCCGTGCTGCGGCGGCTGGACCACGCGAACATCTTCCTGATCATCGCGGGCACCTACACGCCGTTCACGATCCTGCTGCTCAAGGGCGCCGACCAGCAGGTGCTGCTCTGGGTGGCCTGGGGCGGCGCGCTGGCCGGAATAGCGTTCCGGGTGTTCTGGGTCGGCGCGCCGCGCTGGCTGTACACGCCGGTGTACATCGCGCTCGGCTGGGCCGCCGCCTTCTTCCTGCCGGACTTCCTGCACGCCGGCGGCGTCGCCGTCCTGGTGCTGATGATCGTCGGCGGAGTGCTCTACAGCATCGGCGGCGTGGTGTACGGGCTCAAGCGGCCCAATCCGTCACCTCGCTGGTTCGGCTTCCACGAGGTGTTCCACGCCTTCACCCTGGGCGCGTTCATCGTGCAGTACGTCGGGGTCTCACTGGTGGCGTACAGCGCGGCCGGCTGAACCCGGCGCGCCACGGCGGGCGGCCGCGCGGTCCACAGACCGGGCGACCGCCCGTTCCGCTGTCCAGGGGCGCTCGTACGGCGCCCGGCCCTGCGGCCGGCGCGAGTACGGCGGGTGGTCCGCCGCGCCGGCCTCCGGCCACGGCTCCACCGCCGGCCCGGCGGTGCGGCCACGCGCCTGCCGGGCGTCCAGCGCCTCGCGGGCCCGGCGGCAGCGCTCACAGTGCGCGGCGTCCGGGGTGACGGCCGACGGCCGGTGCCCCCGCGGGGCGGCCGGCCGGTGCAGCGCCCGCCAACGGCGACCCACGTAGACCATGAGCAGCAACACCTCGACCCCGGCGACGACCAGGACCAGCATCGCCCCGTTGATCAGATAGGCCGCGACCACGGCGAGCGCGGACGCCACCACCACCGCCGCACCCCACACCTGGGCGCTCGACTCCCTGCCGGCCATTCGACTCCCCTTTCCCGGCGCCGGGCTCGTGGTCGGCTCCGGCCGCCCCACCCCTTCTCCGCTCTCGGCACGCGTCAGTCAGCACTGACCGATTGCCACATGGTATCTACCGTCCGTCACCCGGAGCTGCCCCCGGGCGGCGAACGACAGATCAACGTTGCGTCAATTCCTTGTGCGGAAGCATTACTTCCAGGACACACCACGCAGCGCGCCCGCTCGGCTACAGGTTGACGCGCCGGGGCCGCACGCAGCACGGCGGGGCCCGGCTGTATCAGCCGGACCCCGCCGCATGTCTCGCATGGCGTACGTGTCGTACACGTCGCACACGTCGTGCACGTCGCACACGTCGTGCATGTCGTACCCGAGAGGCCCTACCCCCGTCGGACACCCGCCCTGCGCCGCACGGCCGCACCCGCGCCCACGAGCGCGGTGACGCCCAGGGCCGCGGCCGCCGTCACGGCCGGCAGCGCCGAACCGCCGCCCGCCGCCCGCTCCTGGTCGGCCGCCAGCTGGTAGCCGCCGCCCTTGCCCTCCCGGTCGTACGCCGAGCCGGGCAGCTTGTCCCCGTACCGCTCGTGCACCAGCTTCTGGTACGCGGCCAGCGACACCCCGCCCGCGCCCACCGAGCGCCGGGCCTCGTCGTCCAGCGGCAGCACCCGGCCGTCGCGCAGCACGTACCAGGCGTTCACCTGCGGCTCGCGGAACGCCGTACCGCCACCGCCGCCGGCCGCCTTCGCCGCGTAGTCGCTCTCGTCACCACCGGAGGCGATGTTGACCACCCGCCAGGAGTCACCCTGCCGGATCGTCCACACCGAGGCCGTCTGACCGTCCGCCGCGACCACCTTGCTCGCGGTGAACTCGGCCTTCGCCACCGGCGCACCCGGGGCGCCGGCCACGAAACCCGCGTCCAGGGTGTACACCGGCACGGTGTCGCCGGCCAGCCGCGGCGCGGCCGCGCTCGCCGCCTGCGCCTCCTGCGCCGCACCGATGGTCAGCTGCTGGGTCGGCGGGACGCCCTTGCGGGCGAAGAAGTGGCCCACCTTGTCGAGGACGGCCTGGTCCTGGACCACGCCACGGGCGTTCGCCAGGTCCGCGGCGGGCACCGGCACCGGGGCGCCGGCCGGCCCGTCCGCGTGCGCGGCCGGGGCCAGCGCCAGCCCGAGGCCGGCGGCGAGCAGGGCGGTGACGGCGGCCCGACGGGCCTTTCCGAGGTCAGTCATGGTCGCCCTCACGCGCCGATCCGGTACAGGGAGTGGGTCCACGAGAACGTGTTGTTGTTCACGTAGTAGTTGTAGTCCGCCCAGTTGTAGCGGTAGTTGGACGGCCACGGGTCGCCCCAGTACACCCAGTTGCTGCTGGTGTCGTAGCCGTAGACGACGTGCATGTGCCCGCCGCCGGAACTCCACTGGATCCGGGTCTCGATCGGCCGGTTCGCGTCCACCTCGGCCTGCACGGTGCTGTAGCGCAGGTAGCCGGTGACGTACGAACCCGGGTTGATGCCGGCCCAGTCCAGCCCGTTCTGCACATCGGCCAGCGAAGCCTGGCTGTTGGGGCAGCTGGAGTTGGCCGAACGGCCGAACGCGGCGTTGCAGAACTGGTTCTGGCTGTAGTTGTAGCCGAACCAGGTGGCGATGGTGTTCCCGCTCGCCGCCCAGCACCAGTTGGTCTGCTGTTGCTGCTGCATGGTGATGTTGAGCTTCTTGAACGTGCCGGCCAGATCGGCCGTGCTGCCGGGCGCGGCAACCTGGCGAACCTGCGCCGGGGCGCGGTCCTGGACGGGAGCGAGGTCCTGTGCGGGGGCGGCGAGCGCCGGAGCGGCCGCCACCGCGGTCAGCGCCGGGCCCAGCACGCCGAGGGCGAGCAGCGAGACCGCGCGGCGCAGCCGTATCCGTGGAACTGGCATGGGGGAAATGCCTCCTTGCACAAGCGGAGCGAGGTGCTGTGTGGGGGCGCGGTCCGGATCGCGCCATGAGCATCCCGCCACCCTCGGAGGCCGGTCAACGACCCTAAGGACCACCACAGTTCAGGTGTGAACGACCGGTCACAGGTGTGAACGCCACCCCGAAAACCCCCGCGTGGCACACCAGGACCGGTGACAAACCGCCGCCCTGATGTGAATATTCACGGTCAAACACGGTCTGCCCGAACCCGTCCCCCAGGAGGCCGTCATCCACCGCACCGACCAGGCCGACCTCACCGCCGCCCTCCGCACCGGCCCCTTCCACCTCGCCCTGCGCACCGCCATCGCCACCCGCGGCCTCACCCTCCACCGCATCCGACGCCACCTCGCCCTGCGCGGCGTCCACGTCGGCCTCACCAGCCTCAGCTACTGGCAACAAGGCCGCCGCCGCCCCGAACGCCCCGAATCCCTCCGCGCCGTCACCGCCCTCGAAGACGTCCTCGACCTCCCCGAACACTCCCTCACCCGCCTGCTCGGCCCCCGCCGCGCCGCCGACACCACCCCCGCCGGCCCGCCCGTACGCCCCTACCGCGACCTCATCTCCCCCGCCACCGCCGTCGACGACCTGCTCGCCACCATCGCCGGCCCCCGCGACACCGGCCTGCACACCATCACCCACATCGAACGCATCCGCCTCGGCCCCGACCGCCAACTCGCCCGCCGCGACTCCCAACACGCCCTCCGCGCCCACCGCGACGGCATCGACCGCTACCTCGCCCTCTACCAGGGCGACCCCGGCAGCGACATCACCCGCGTCGGCGTCCGCGCCGAAGAGAACTGCCGCCCCGGCCGCATCCGCCGCGACCAGACCCACCACCTGCTCGTCGCCGAACTCCTCCTCGACCGCCGCCTACGCGCCGGCGACACCCACCTCCTCGGCTACGGCTTCGACGACACCCCCTCCCCCGACCCCAGCTGCGAATACGTCCGCGGTTTCAACTCCGGCGCCGGCCAGTACGTCCTCCAGATCACCTTCCACCCCGCCGCCCTCCCCGTCCGCTGCCACCGCTTCGCCCTCCACTCCCCGGGCGAAGCCCCCTACGAAACGGAGGAACTGACCCTGGACGGCCACCACTGCGTCCACCTGGTCGCAACGGCACTGCGGCCGTGCCTGCTGGGAATCAGGTGGGACTGGGAGTGACGGGGGGCGGCGTCAGTGCGACCAGTACGGGTCGTCGACCACATCGACCTTGGCGTCGAGCGATGTTCGGACGAGCGGGGGCACGAGCTTGTACTCATGGGCGGGCTGGTACAGCACCCCATAAGCCGCTGCCCTGAACGTCACCAAGTAGGTCGAGTCCTGCTGTGGCCTCGCGTAGAACGTCAGGAACGTCTCACCGTCGAGCTGTCCGATTCCCCTCAGGGACTGGACCTCTTCAGAGGGGGCCGACCGGTCGGCCCCTCGGCTCCCGAGTGCGTTCCAGGCCTGAGTCACCTGGTCCATCAGGGTCGGCAGTTTCGCCCGTGAGATCACGGTCCTACTGATGACGACCTCCGTGACAACCGATCCCATGCTCGGCTCGCCGTCCCAGAGGTCGTCCTCCCGCTGCACCTCGAACTCGGCCCCCGCGTGGGTGAGTGAGGGTGAAATACCGTCCATGGTGACGCGCAGCACATGGTCGATCCGGCTCTTCGCCTCGCCCGTACCCACCCGGCCCGATCGATCGGCCAACGCCAATGGCCCGTACCCGTTGGCGAACAGCACCGCGCCGAGGGCCACCGTGACGACGAACGACAGCACGATCGAGCCGATCACCTTCCAGCGGGTCGTCATCGGCCCTCCGTCAGGTGAACGTCGTCGGCCTTGCCCGTCACGATCGAGGCGATGTTGCCCAGCGAGGGGCCGCCGGTCTCCGGGGCCAGGTACTTGGTGTGCATCCCGAAGTCCTCCCAGCTCCACGACTTGCTCCAGCCGTCGACGGTGAAGCGCTTGGCCCCGAAGGACTCGCTCGCCGGGTCTCTCCCGTACCAGAGGTCGTGCGGGTCGGCGCCGACCAAGCCGCCGAAGGGCCAGGGCACCGTCGCGGCGGTTGCCGAGGGGATTTGAGTGACCGGGTCATTGCCGGCCGCGCCCGCCCACACATGCCCGGCGGGCATCCCCAGGTCCGAGGCATGCGTCACGCCGACACCGGGACTACCGATGATCACCACGTCGTCCGGCAGCGTGTAGTTCCCCTGGTGGGCGGCCATCTTCGTGGCCTGTCCGACGAGGAGCGAGCCGTAACTGTGCCCCATCGAGGTGATGTGCGGGCCCTGGCCGCTCGTATTGGTCGCCCGGAGCCCGGTGACGAACCTCGCGTAATCAGGTGCACCCTTGACCGCCCGCTCAGGCGTGGCCGCTTTGATGTCGATGTCCGGCGGGTCGTAGCCGAGCCAGATGATGGAGGCCGCCGATCCACCGGGCTTGATCTTCTTGTTGGCCTCTCGCCAGACGTTCAAGGCGTTTTCCGCCTCGTTGGTGCCGGGCGTGGTGTCCGGCTTCGCCGGGCCGAGCGAGCCGGGAGTGGTGGTGATTCCTGGCACGTAGGAGGAGATGTCGGTGGCGGTATCGGGGTTCCCGAAGGAAAGGATCGCGCGGCCCTGGCCTTCGGTGCCGATGCCGATCAGGTAGGTGCGCGGCCGACCGTCCGTCGCCTTGGAGTCCTGGTAGAGGCGGTCCCGGATGGGCCTGAGCTTCTTGTACTCCGCCTCTTCCTCCTTCGTCCGGTTCCTGCCTTCGAGTTCCTTCACTCGCTTCTCCAGGTACGTCTGGTTGACGCCGTCCCGCACCTCCACCGGGACCCCGTCCAGGTTTCCGATGTTCTCCGGGTGGTGGTCGATGTACCACTGCCGGCCCGCCGGGTCGAGGCCGTTCCACCAGTTGTTGACCTCCGTCGGGGGCGCCCCCACGGCGGGCATGTCCCTGAGGTAGGGGGAGCCCGGGCTGTTCGCGGCCTTCTGGTCGGCCTCGGCGACGGCGAGGGTCAGCCCCGACTTGCTGGTCGCGTGCTGGGTGAAGCCCTTGAGCAGCCCCGCCAGGGCCTGGTCGGCCGCACTCGCCTCCGTGATGGCGGCATTGATCCGCTTGGCGACGTCCTCGGCCGCCGTCTTCTGTTTCGTCTCCCAGGTGGCGTCCACGGGGCCGGTCGCCGGGGGCCAGCTCACCGTCCCGGTGTCGCTGACCGTCAGTCCCTTGGCGGTGGCGTCGACGAGGGCCTGCCGGAGTTTCGACTGGGCGAGCCCGAAGAGGTCCGCGTGGTCCCGTAGGGTCTGGCCGATGGCGGCCAGTTCGGTTTCGGCGGCGTGCAGTTGGCTGGTGGTGCCGTCCAGTGAGCGGAAGGCGGCGTCGGCCGCCGGGCCGGTCCAGCCGGATCCGTGGACCCGGTCGGCGGTACCGCTCTTCCAGTCGGCGGTGTGCTGCGTGTACGCCTTGTGCAGCGCGTCGTAGGCGTCCGCCGCCGTGTGCAGGTCCTCCGGCTTGGCGTTCTTCAGGCTCGCGAGATCGAGGCGGTTCTCTCCCGCTTGCCGATCCGTGTCAACCATGAGTGCACCCCCCAGTACTCGCCGCTACCATAGCCCACGACCGACATCGGACGTCCGGGGGGACATCGTGCCGAGCGACCCAGGATTCACCGTCAAACCGGGCGAGTTGACCGCGGCCGGGAACAGCGCGCTGACCGTCGCCGGGAAAGTGCCCGACGAGACCGCGAAGTTGGCCGAGCCGAGCGCCAAGGCGGCCGGGAGTCTGGCGGGTTGGCAGAGCGGGGCGGCGTTGCAGGGGTGCGGTGCGGCCTGGAAAGCGATGTTGGACGGCCTGGCCGGTGACATGAAGTCGGCCGGCGGCAATCTGCTGACCTGCGCGCAGACGTATGTGAACGCGGACCATCTGCCGGCACCCGTCGCGACTTCGGCCGCCGACCCCTTCAACACGAAGGTGGTCGGCGGCCGTCCGGTCGACTACGCGTGACTTCCGTCCTGCGTCGTGAAGTTCAGGGTCAGGCAGTCCTCGACCGGCCGGTAGCCGATCTGCTGGTAGATGGAGTTGCTGGTCGGGTTGGCGAGGTCGGTGTAGAGCAGGACCTCGGCCGCCCCCTGGGCGAGGGCGTGGGCGGAGGCGGCGGCGGTGACGGCGCTGGCGTAGCCGCGTCCGCGCTGGTCGGTCGGGGTGTAGACGGGGCCGATGCGGGACATGCCGGCGATCACCGGGCTGCTGCCGGCCAGGGCGACGGGGCGGCGGCCGTCCTCCCACAGGTGGAGGCCGCCGGTGGCGATCCGGTCGTCGACGGCCTGGGGGATGTTGGGCAGGTCGACCCCGGCTTCGACGAGGAACTCCTCGTACCAGCGGATCGCCAGTTCGCGGTCGGCCGGTGTGGCGGGTCGGTGGTGGCCGGCGGGCGGGCGGGGCGGGTCGGTCAACTCGCCGAGCCGGTAGAGCCGTTCGTTGAAGCGGACGGACTGGTCGGCGCCGGTGGCGGCGGTCCAGGCCGCGGCGAAGGCCCGGACCGCGTCCGCACCTCCGCCGACGCCGGACACCTCGGTGAACTCGCTCCCGGCGGCGGCCAGTTCGACCGCCAGCTCGGCTGCCGCCGCCGGTGTGCAGGAGAGCCGGGGGCTGAACGGCGGCGTCTGGAGGAAGGCTCCTTCGACCGGGCCGCCGTCCGCCGGGTGCCACCAGCCGAAGACCGGTGGCCGCTGCCCGAACACGTCCAGGCCGCGTTCGGCCAGCCGGTGGACGACCGTGAGCAGGACGGTGCTCTCGGCCGGGCGGGCGGCGAGGAACTCTTCCGCGTGGCGCCGGAAGTCGTCGAACGAGCTGCTCAAGGTCCAGGTCATGGCCCATTCTGGCCCGGCCGCGCCCCTCCCACCAGCGGATTATTCGACGACGACGCCCAGCCGCTCGCCGAGGACTGCCGGGTCGGTGGTCGGCGCTTCGCAGGCGAAGTGCCGGCAGACGTAGGCGGCGGGCGCTCCGCCGACCAGCGGCCGGTCCGCCAGCAGCGGCACCTCCGCGCCACCGTCCTCCGCTGAACCGTCCGCC
Organism: Kitasatospora sp. NPDC056731; assembly: GCF_040687675.1. Taxonomy (NCBI): domain Bacteria; kingdom Bacillati; phylum Actinomycetota; class Actinomycetes; order Kitasatosporales; family Streptomycetaceae; genus Kitasatospora; species Kitasatospora sp. NPDC056731. Next base: position 24,438 of record NZ_JBFBNR010000016.1, on the reverse strand, counting down.
GGACCATCCGCCGGGCGCGCCGCCGAACCGTCCGCCGGGCCCGCCGGCGAGCCCACCGCGACGACCGCCCCGGGCGCGGTGCCGAGCAGCGCGGCCCGGCGCAGTGCGGCGGTGGCCGGGTCGTCGGCCGGGCCGACGACGGCGACTTCGCGCGGCCCGTCGAGCAGCGCCTCGGCGACGGCGAGGCCCCAGCCGATGAACCGGGGGGCCCGGGACGCGAGCGAGCCGACGATGCCGAGGGCCCGTTCGGCGGCCGTCCGGTGCCGGTCGGAGCCGGTGTAGGCGGCATAGGTGAGCAGGGCGCCGGCGGCGGCGGTCCAGCCGGACGGGGTGGCGTTGTCGGTGGGGTCCTGGGGGCGCCGGATGAGTTCCTCGGCGTCGTCGGCGGTGTCGTAGAGCGCGCCGGAGGCCTCGTCGGTGAAGTGCTTGAGCACGGTGTCGAGGAGTCCGCCGGCCAGTTGCAGCCAGGCGGCGTCGCCGGTGACGGCGTACAGGGCCAGGAAGCCCTCGGCGGTGTCGGCGTAGTCCTCCAGGACGCCCGCGTTGGTGCCGGCCCGGCCGTCGCGGGAGGTGCGCAGCAGCCGGCCGTCGGGGGTGAGGTGGACGGCGAGCAGCAGGTCGGCGGCGCGTTCGGCGGCCTCGACGAGGTCGGGGCGCTCCAGGAGGGCGCCGGTCTCGGCGAGGGCGGCGATGGCGAGGCCGTTCCAGGCGGCGACGACCTTGTCGTCGCGGGCGGGGGCGGGCCGCCGGGTGCGGGCCTCGAACAGCCGGGCGCGGATGGTCTCGCACTCGGCGAAGTCCTCGGGATCGGCGAGGAGTTGGAGGACGGAAGTGCCGTGTTCGAAGGTGCCGCCGGCGGTGACGGTGAACAGCCGGGCGGCGGTGGCCGCGTCGGCGGGGCCGAGCAGGTCGACCAACTGGCCTGGCTCCCACACGTAGTAGGCGCCTTCGGTGGACTTCCCGGTCTCCTCGTCGAGGCTGTCGGCGTCCAGCGCGGATGCGAACGCGCCTTCCGGGGTGCGCAGTTCGCGCAGCAGGAAGTCGGCGGTGGTCAGCGCGGTCCGGCGGGCCAGCGGGGAGCCGGTGGCCCGCCACAGGTGCAGGTAGGCGCGCAGCAGCAGGGCGTTGTCGTACAGCATCTTCTCGAAGTGCGGCACGACCCAGCCGGCGTCGACCGCGTACCGGGCGAAGCCGCCGCCGAGTTGGTCGTGGATGCCGCCTCGGGCCATCGCCTCGCCGGTGCGGACGGCCATCTCCAGGGCCGCCTCGGAGCCGGTGCGGGCGTGGTGACGCAGCAGGAACTCGACGGCCATGGCCGGCGGGAACTTGGGCGCGCCCCCGAAGCCACCGTGCCGGTCGTCGAACTCCCGACTGAGGGTGACCAGCGCCTGGTGCAGATCGGCACCGGCGGGCGGGTGGTGGGCACCGGCCGAGTAGACGGCGGCACGCTCGGCGAGGTCGGCCCGGATCCGCCCGGCGACCTCCGCGACCTCCTGCCGCCGGCCCCGCCAGGCGGCGTCGACGCCTTCCAGCACCTGCCGGAAGGACGGCATCCCGTGCCGGGGCTCGGGCGGGAAGTAGGTGCCGAAGTAGAACGGCTCCTTGTCGGGCGTGAGGAACACCGTCATCGGCCAGCCGCCCTGCCCGGTGGCGGCCTGCACGGCCTCCATGTAGACGGCGTCGACGTCGGGCCGCTCCTCCCGGTCCACCTTGACGGCGACGAACCGCTCGTTCAGGTACCCGGCGACCCCGGCATCCTCGAAGCTCTCGTGGGCCATCACATGACACCAGTGGCACGCGGCATACCCGACGCTGAGCAGCACCGGCACCCCGCGGCGCTCCGCCTCCGCGAACGCCTCCGGCCCCCAGGGCCACCAGTCGACCGGGTTCTCGGCATGCTGCAGCAGGTACGGCGAGGTCGCGTCCGCGAGACGGTTCGGCATGCCCCCCATCCTCGCGCATCGGGGGCCGGGCGCCGGGACGCCGGCTGCGGCGAGCCGGGCCCCGCACGCGCCCGCGCGCTACTCCTTGGGGGCTTCCGGCTCCTCCGCGAAGTCGACCTTCTTGAACTGCCGGTTCATGGACTTGGCCAGGAACCAGGTGGCCACGCCGAGGGCGGCGAAGACGACGAAGCCGAGGAGTCCGGGGGTGACCTTGGCGTCGTCGACGGCGAGGTCGGCGGCGAGGTTGACGAGGTTCACGGGGGCGCTCATATCTCTATGGTGGCCCGGCTCACGGGGAGCCGGGCCATCGGGGGGTGGTTCAGTCGCGCGTGTCGGCGGCCTCGACGGCCAGGGTGGGGGTGCGCAGGCCGGCGAACAGGTCGTCCTCCGGCAGGTCCACGTCGATCAGGGTACGGGCGAGTTCGTAGTCCTCGGTGGGCCAGACCTCGCGCTGGACGTCCAGCGGGACGCGGAACCACGGCCCGTCGGGGTCGATCTGGGTGGCGTGGGCGATCAGGGCGCGGTCGCGGGTCTCGAACCAGTCGCCGCAGCTCACCCGGGTGGTGATCTCGCGCTCCTGGCGGCCGCTCTTCTCCCAGCCCGCGATCCACTCTCCGTACGGCGAGTCGTGGCCGTGCTCGGTGAGGTACTGGTGCAGGGCGCGGATGCGGCCCATCGGGAAGCCGTGGTTGTAGTAGACCTTCAGCGGCTGCCAGGGCTCGCCGGCCTCCGGGTAGGCGTCCGGGTCGCCGGCGGCGTCGAAGGCCAGCATGGTGATCTTGTGGGTCATGATGTGGTCGGGGTGCGGGTAGCCGCCGTTCTCGTCGTAGGTCGTGATGACCTGCGGCTTGAACTCCCGGATCAGCCGGACCAGCGGTTCGGCCGCCTCCTTCACGTCCTCCAGGGCGAAGCAGCCCTCGGGCAGCGGGGGCAGCGGGTCGCCCTCGGGCAGGCCCGAGTCGACGAAGCCGAGCCAGGCCTGCTTGACGCCCAGGATCGCCCGGGCCTCGTCCATCTCCTTGCGGCGCACCTCGTGGATGTTCTCCTCGATGTACGGGTCCCCCTGGAGCTTGGGGTTGAGAACCGACCCGCGTTCGCCCCCGGTGCAGGTGGCCACGAGCACGTCCACTCCCTGCTCGACGTACATGGCCATGGTGGCCGCGCCCTTGCTGGACTCGTCGTCCGGGTGGGCGTGCACCGCCATCAGTCGCAACTGCTCAGTCAACGCCTTGCGTTCCTTCCACATATCGGGCGTTCCGCGAAGTCCGGTCCGCCCACCGTACGAGCCGCTCACGTCGGGGCCGCGTCGCCGCGGGACCGGCCGCGGACGTACCCCGGCCCGGTCGAGCCCCGCCCCCGCCGGACCGGCCGCGGGCGTGCCCCTCCTATAGTGACGGACTGGAGGAGCGTCGCATTCCCCCGCACCACTCGCGCGGCCCCTCCCGTCAGGAGAGGACTGGGTCCGATGAACGCGAGCACCACCACCCCGCAGCTGCCCGAGGGGCGCTACGGCCGGCGCGGCGACCGCGATTCGGACCGCCGCCTGAAGGTGGCCGGCGCGGTCTGCGGCGTGCTGGGCCTGGGCCTGGTGGCCTGGCTGGGCGGCTCCTACCTGCTGCGCGAGACCACGATCAACGGCTCGGTGCCGACCTTCCAGGCGGTCTCGGACTCCGAGGTCGAGCTGCACCTGGCGGTACGCAAGAGCGGCGGGACGGCCGGCAGCTGCACGGTCCGCTCGCAGGGTTCGGACGGCTCGGTGGTCGGGGTGGCCGACTTCCCGGTGCCGGCCGACGGCTCCAGCTACGACGCCGTGGTCACGCTGCGGACCACCGCCCGCGGCACCACCGCCGAACTGCTGGGCTGCACGCCGGCGAAGAAGTAAGCCCCCCGCGAAGAAGTAGGCCCGCGAAGAAGCGCGAAGGAGTGGGCCCGGCCGCCTGCGCAGGAGGCCCGCCCGCCGAGTCGCACCGGCACCGCGTCCCGCTCACCGGTACTCTGCCGGGCACCACCGGTACTCTGCCGGACACCGGCGCATAACCGATCGGGAGAACGGGCATCCGTAGGAAGTCCCGCACCCGGCCCGGAACGCACCACCGCCGTACACCGTGGCGCATTCGCTGTACACCGTGGCGCAACGCCGACGTCAATGGCGCGCCAACGACCCTTCTGCTTGTCGGCAGGACTTGTTAGGCTCGTGGTTTCGCCCCTTCCGCACCGGATGGTACGGGAGCGGGCGTTGCTTTGTAGTTACGACCGATATCACCACCAACCCTGCTGACGACTCACACCCGCAGCACAGCCCCAGCACCTACGAGGAGCACCCGTGACCCAGACCAGTGAGAACGTGACCTGGCTCACTCAGGCCGGCTACGACCAGCTGAAGGCCGAGCTGGATCACCTGACCGGGCCCTGGCGCATCGAGATCGCCCAGAAGATCGAGGCGGCGCGCGAGGAGGGTGACCTCAAGGAGAACGCCGGCTATCACGCGGCCAAGGAGGAGCAGGGCAAGTACGAGCTGCGCATCCGCCAGCTGACCCAGCTGCTGGAGCGCGCCAAGGTCGGCGAGGCGCCGGCCGACTCGGGTGTGGTGGCCCCGGGCATGGTCGTCACGGTCGCCTTCGACGGCGACGAGGACGACACCATGGAGTTCCTGCTCGCCTCGCGCGAGGTCGCCGGCTCCGACACCATGGACGTCTACTCGCCGCAGTCGCCGCTGGGCCGCGCGATCGACGGCAAGCAGATCGGCGACGAGGCGACCTACGAGCTGCCGAACGGCAAGCCCGCCATGGTGAAGATCGTCAAGGTCGTGCCGCACGCCGGCTGACCAAGCCTGATCCGGCCTGCCCAGGCCTGACCAGACCTGACCGACCGACGAGGGCGGCCGCGGAGTCCAGGGACTCCGCGGCCGCCCTCGCGGCGTACCGGGCGCGGTTCAGCCCACGGCCGAGCGGTACTTGCGCACCGACAGCCAGGAGAACACCGCGGTGATCAGCACCGACCAGAGCACCGACACCAGCGCGGCGTGCTGCATCGGCCAGGTGGCGTCCACCGGGCCGACCTGGTTGCCGAACAGGTCCCGGCAGGCCTGCACGGTGGCGCTGAACGGGTTCCAGTACGCGACCGTCTGCAGCCAGCCCGGCATCGAGCTGACCGGCACGAAGGCGTTGGAGACGAAGGTCAGCGGGAACAGCCAGATCAGGCCGGCCGAAGTGGCCGCCTCGGGGCTGCGCACCGAGAGGCCGATCAGCGCGCCGATCCAGGAGAACGCGTAGCCGAGCAGGAGCAGCAGGCCGAAGGCACCGAGCGCGTTGAGCACGCCGTCGTGGATCCGCCAGCCGACCAGCAGCGCGACCAGGGCCAGCACGATCACGGTGAACGCGGTCTGGCACAGGTCGGCCAGGGTGCGGCCGACCAGCACCGCCGAGCGGGCCATCGGCAGCGAGCGGAAGCGGTCCACCAGGCCCTTGGTCATGTCCTCCGCGATCCCGGCGGAGGCGCCGGCGACGGCGAAGGTGACGGTCTGGGCGAAGATGCCGGCCATCAGGAACTGGATGTACGAGTCGGAGCTGGAGCTCGCCCCGGGGATCTTGATCGCCCCGCCCATCACGTACGAGAACAGCAGCACGAACATGACCGGCTGCATCAGCCCGAAGACCACGATCTCGGGGATCCTGGTCATCCGGCGCAGGTTGCGCTTGGCGACCACCCAGGAGTCGTGCAGGGTGGCGGCGATGCCGCGGCGCTGCCTGGGCATCGCCTCGCCGATGGCGTGCTCGGTGGCGGTGCTCATCTCAGCGCTCCGTTCCGGCCGCGACGGCCTGCTTGTCCGGTCCCTGGCCGTCGGAGCCGTCCGGCCCCTCGGCGGACGGCCCTTCGGCGGGCGGCCCGCCCTTGCCTCGGCCGCCCCGGCCGCGGCCGCCGGAGCCGTTCTCCTCCTCCACCGCCTCGGCGACGTGGCCGGTGAGGGTGAGGAACACGTCGTCCAGGGTCGGGCGGCGCAGGCCGATGTCGTCGATCTCGATGCCGCGGGCGTCCAGTTCGCGGATGACGTCGGCGAGCACCCGGGCGCCGCCGCTGACCGGCACGGTGATCCGGCGGGTGTTCTTCTCCACCGCCGGCTCGCCCAGCGCGTACCCGGACAGCGCCGCGACCGCGTCGGCGACCAGGCCCGGCTCGTGCACCACGACCTCTATCCGCTCGCCGCCGATCTGGGCCTTGAGCTGGTCGGCGGTGCCGCGGGCGATCACCCGGCCGTGGTCGACGACGGCGATGTCGTGCGCCAGCCGGTCGGCCTCCTCCAGGTACTGGGTGGTGAGCAGCAGCGTGGTGCCCTGCTCGACCAGGGTCTCGATGACCTCCCAGAGCGCGAGCCGGTTGCGCGGGTCGAGGCCGGTGGTCGGCTCGTCGAGGAACATCACCGGCGGCCGGACGACCAGCGCGGCGGCGAGGTCGAGGCGGCGGCGCATGCCGCCGGAGTAGGTCTTGGCGGTGCGGTCCTTGGCCTCGGTGAGGTTGAACCACTCCAGCAGCTCCAGCGCCCTCACCTTCGCCTGACGGGCGCTCATCTGGTAGAGCTCGCCCACCATCTGGAGGTTCTCGAAGCCGGTGAGGTACTCGTCGACCGCCGCGTACTGGCCGGACAGGCCGATCAGGCTGCGGACCTTGTTGGGGTGCTTGAGCACGTCGACGCCGGCGACCACCGCGCGGCCCGAGTCGGGGCGCAGCAGGGTGGTGAGGACCCGCACGGTGGTGGTCTTGCCGGCGCCGTTCGGGCCGAGCAGCCCGAGCACCGTGCCCTCGGGGACGTCGAGGCTGACGCCGTCCAGGGCTCGTACGTCGCCGAAGGTCTTGACCAGGTTCTCGGCTTGGATGGCTGGCGCCATGGCCTGCCTCATCTCCTCGGACGAATATGGGCGATCTGTCACACTCTGCCCCTTTTTCGGGCATGCGGGCGACTCGGTTTTCGCCTACCAGGGCACAGAACGCGATGTATCGCGAGTCTGGCAGCACGCGATATATCGCGTCAAGGCATAGGGCTCCGCCATCGTGACAGGGACCACTGACATCCACCGAGGCCCGCCCCGCACCGTCCGGCGCCCGAGACACCCAGCCCCCCAAGCGCCTCAGGCGCCTTCCGAACTCAGCTGGAAACGACGTACCCCGCGTCCCGCAGCTCGCCGACCACGGCCGCGCAGTGCTCCGGCCCCTTGGTCTCCAGGTGCAGGTCCACCTCGACCTCGGTCAGCCCCAGCCGCGGGTCGATCCGCACGTGCGCGACGTCCAGCACGTTGGCGTCCAGCCTGGTCAGCACCCCCAGCAGGTCGGCCAGCGAGCCCGGCTTGTCCGCCAGCCGCACCCGCAGCGACAGGTACCGGCCAGCCGCCGCCAGCCCGTGCCGCAGCACCCGCTGCATCAGCTGCGGGTCGATGTTGCCGCCGGACAGCACGGCCACCACCGGCCCCTCGAAGGAGTCCGGCTGCTCCAGCAGCGCCGCGATCGGGGCCGCCCCGGCCGGTTCGACCACCAGTTTCAGCCGCTCCAGGCCGAGCAGCAGGGCCCGCGACAGCGCGTCCTCGGAGACCGTCCGGACGCCGTCCGCCAGCGAGTTGATCACCTCGAACGGGATGTCCCCGGGCCGACCGACCATGATCCCGTCGGCCATCGTGGCGTAGTGCTCCAGTGACACCGGCCGCCCGGCCGCCAGCGAGGGCGGGTACGCGGCCGCGCCCGCCGCCTGCACCCCCACCACCCGGACGTCCGGCCGCAACGGCTTGACCGCCGCCGCGATCCCGGCCAGCAGGCCACCGCCGCCCACCCCGACCAGGATGGTCCGCACCTCGGGGCACTGCTCCAGGATCTCCAGCCCGACGGTCGCCTGGCCGGTGACCACGTCCCAGTGGTCGAAGGGGTGGATGAACACCGCGCCGGTCGCCTCCGAGTACCGCTGCGCGGCCTGCAGCGCCTCGTCCACCGTGGCGCCGTGCAGCCGCACCTGCGCGCCGTACTCCCGGGTCGCCGCGACCTTGGGCAGCGGCGCCGCGACCGGCATGAACACGGTCGAGTGCACCCCCAGCAGCGCGGCCGCCAGCGCCACCCCCTGCGCGTGGTTGCCCGCGCTCGCCGCCACCACCCCGCCGGCCCGCTGCACCGGCGAGAGCCCGGCGATCCGCACGTACGCGCCGCGCAGCTTGAACGAACCGGTGCGCTGGAGGTTCTCGCACTTCAGGTGGACCGGCGCGCCGATCAGCCCGGACAGGTACCGGCTGCCCTCCATCGGCGTCACCCGGGCGATTCCGGCGAGCATCTTCTGGGCGCCGCGGACGTCGTCGAGGGTGACCGGCCAGTTGTGCATAACGCCAGCCTACGGTGGTCGACACCGGCAATCCGGGATGCCGGGGCTGTTCCCGGGCCCGCTCCGCCCGCGTACGCTGCTGCTTCTGAGCCTCCCTCACCGCACGACGATCGTGAGCCGCGATGACGACGACCTCGCCCCAGGCCACCGACCGCACCGACCCCGTGCACGCCCGACTCCAGTACCAGCTGGCGGTGTTCGCCCGCCGGATGGACCAGGTCCGGACCACCGGCGGCGGTCTCGGCGCGCTGGACCGGGCCGCCTACCTGCTGCTCGACCGCCTGGAGCGGCACGGGCCCGCCAACGTCAAGGCGCTGGCCGAGTCGCTCGGCGTCGACTCCTCCACGGTGACCCGGCAGGTCGCCCCGCTGGTCGCGGGCGGGCTGGTCGGCCGGGTCCAGGACCCGGCCGACCGCCGCGCCGTACGCCTCGCGCTGACCCCGGTCGGCTCCGGCCGACTGGCCGAAGTCCGCGACGGGCGGGCCGAGTTGACCCGCCGCCTGACGGCCGACTGGCCGCCCGAGGAGCAGCAGGCGTTCTGCGCCCTGCTGGCCCGCTTCAACCACGCGATGGAGTCGTACACGGCGGACCAGCAGGGCCAGTGACCGCCGACGGCCGGAGGCCGTCCCTCGCGCCCGGACCGATCGGCCGTCGACACACAGCCGAACGGGTGCATTAACACGATTTTCAGATGACAACACCAGTGAGTCGCGATGCTCGGCCCTCCAGCCCGGAACACTCCGAGGGCCCCATTGGGTCCACATGGTGAGAGGACTGAGGTGAAGCCCAGTCAGAACCCGGTGACCACCGTCACCTGGAGACGCCGACTCGGCAGGACGGTGGGTTCCGTCCTGGCCCTGACGCTCGTGCCCTTCGGCATGTCACTCGTCGCACCACCGGCCGCGTACGCGGCCGGTCTCCCGGGCGGCCTCGGGCCGTGCCTGGGTGCGGACTGTCCCGCGACGTTCCCCCCGGTCAACAACGGTCCCTTCGCAGGCCGCGACGCCGGAATCAACATCTTCGTCGGCGGCGACTTCAACGTCGGCGGTTCCGCCGCGGAGGCCGAGGGGCACGTGGTGACCCTCGGCAACTTCGACCTGAACAAAGCCCCGGGAGCCAGCTCCGTCTACAACATCGGCATCGTCGGCGTCGGCTCACGGGTCCCCCCGCCGGACGGCGCCGACTTCCTCACCGCCGGAGGCAACGTCACGGTGGCCCCGGGGCAGAGGCTCCTGGCGGAGGGCGGCGTCGTCCGCTACGCGGGCACGGCCACGGGCACCATCGTCGGTACGAAGGTCCAGGAAGCACAGGCCGTGGCCGCCTACACGCCACTGCGCGGCCAGCTGCAGACGGCGAGCGAGTGCTACGCCGGGGTCGGCACACCCCGCCCCGCCACCGGAACCGCGGTCAACCAGGGGTTCCAGACCCTGTTCACCGGTGACGGCACCTCCGCACTCCAGGTCTTCAACGTCGACTTCGACATCGCCGGGAACGGAGGCTCCACCCAGGGCATCGCGTTCGCCGGCATCCCCGCGAACGCGACGGTACTCGTCAACCTCGTGGGCGGCGCCCGCACCATCAACACCTACAGCGGGAGCCTCCAGGACACCGACCCCTGGAACCGGCTGCGCGAGCGCCTCCTGTGGAACTTCCCCGCCGCGACGTCCGTCACGCTCAAGGGATCGGGGCAGTTCCAGGGCAGTGTGCTGGTCGGCAACCCGGCCAGCACCGCCACCATGAGCCTGCCCGGTCTGAACGGACGGTTCTTCACCACCGGTTCGCTGCTGCAGAACTCCGGCTCGGGGATGACCGGGACCGAGTTCCACGCCTACCCCTTCAACGGCGATCTTCCGGCGTGCGGAAGTCCCACTCCCACCGCCTCGACCAGCGTGACGAAGGTCGACTCCGTCACGGGGCAGCCCCTGGCGGGGGCCACCTTCCAGCTGTGGCGTGAGACCAACGGCGTCCCCGGCCTCCAGACCTCGGGGGCCACCCCGGACACCGAGGTGGGCGCCCCCTGCACCACCGGGGCTAACGGCGTCTGCTCCACGGCCGGTCTCCCGCTCGGCACCTACTACTGGCAGGAAACCGCCGCACCCCCCGGCTACGACCTGCCGCAACCCGCGGTGACGACCGTGGTCCTCGACACGAACGGGCAGAACGTCCCGGTCACCGTCCAGGACACCAAGTCCCCGATCGTCGAGACCGGGTCCACCAGCGTGACCAAGGTCGACTCCGCCACCGGGCAGCCTCTGGCCGGCGCGACCTTCCAGCTCTGGCACGAGACCAACGGCGTCCCCGGCCTCCAAACCACCGGAACCAACCCCGACACCCCCGTCGGCTCCCCCTGCACCACCGGAGCGAACGGCACCTGCTCCGCAACCGGCCTCCCCCTCGGCACCTACTACTGGCAGGAAACCGCCGCACCCCCCGGCTACGACCTGCCGCAGCTCAACGTCACCACCGTCGTCCTCAACACCAACGGACAGAACGTCCCGATCACCGTCCAGGACACCAAAGCCACCGCCCCGACCGCGTCCACCAGCGTGACCAAGGTCGACTCCGCCACCGGGCAGCCTCTGGCCGGCGCGACCTTCCAGCTGTGGCACGAGACCAACGGCGTCCCCGGCCTCCAAACCACCGGAACCAACCCCGACACCCCCGTCGGCTCCCCCTGCACCACCGGAGCGAACGGCACCTGCTCCGCAACCGGCCTCCCGCTGGGCACCTACTACTGGCAAGAAGTATCGGCGCCCAACGGCTACGACCTGCCGGAACTCAACGTCACCACCATCGTCCTCAACACCAACGGACAGAACGTCCCGATCACCGTCCAGGACACCAAGACCATCGCCCCGACCGGCTCCACCACGGTCACCAAGGTCGACTCCGCCACCGGACAACCACTGGCCGGCGCCACCTTCCAGCTCTGGCACGAGACCAACGGCACCCCCGGCCTCCAAACCACCGGAACCAACCCCGACACCCCCGTCGGCTCCCCCTGCACCACCGGAGCGAACGGCACCTGCTCCGCAACCGGCCTCCCGCTGGGCACCTACTACTGGCAGGAAACCGCCGCTCCCCCCGGTTACGACCTGCCGCAGCCCGCGGTGACGACCGTGGTCCTCGACACCGACGGACAGAGCATCCCCGTCACCGTCCAGGACACCAAGACCACCACCCCGACCGGCTCCACCACGGTCACCAAGGTCGACTCCGCCACCGGACAACCACTGGCCGGCGCCACCTTCCAGCTCTGGCACGAGACCAACGGCGTCCCCGGCCTCCAAACCACCGGAACCAACCCCGACACCCCCGTCGGCTCCCCCTGCACCACCGGGACGGACGGCGTCTGCTCCGCGGACAACCTTCCGTTCGGCACCTACTACTGGCAGGAGACCACCGCTCCCCCCGGCTACGAACTGCCCCAGACCGCGGTGACCACGGTCGAACTGACCGCGGACTGCCCGTGTGTGACGATCACGGTCGAGGACAAGAAGTGCCCGCCGAAGCCGTGTCCGCGCCCGCCTCACCCGCCACGCTCATGGGCCTCGGCGGACTCATGGACCACGTGGGGCGAATGGAACCTCTGGGACCTGGTGCGCGGCGAGCCCGGCCCGAAGGAGGATTGCACGTCCGCGTCCCCCACCTCCTGGAAGCGCTCCTGAAGGACCGCCCCGGCGCGAGCGCGTGAGGGCATGACGCAATGAACCGGCCGGAGGAGCCCGCAGGGGCTCCTCCGGCCGAGTGCGCCGACAGCGCGTCAGGTGACCATCGCGGTCCCCAGCCCGCTCACCGAGGCCGGAGATCTTCGACAGACTCCGGACTTCTGGGCGCGTCCTAGCCCAGCGCCTGCTTGAGGTCGGCGAGCAGGTCGTCGATCGACTCGATGCCGACCGAGACGCGCACCAGGTCGGCGGGCACCTCCAGCGCCGAACCGGCCACCGAGGCGTGGGTCATCCGGCCCGGGTGTTCGATCAGCGACTCCACGCCGCCGAGCGACTCGCCGAGGGTGAACAGCTGCGCGCGGTTGCAGACCTCGACCGCCGCCTCCTCGCCGCCCTGGACCCGGAACGAGACCATGCCGCCGAAGGCCTTCATCTGCTTGGCGGCGATCTCGTGGCCGGGGTGCTCGGGCAGGCCCGGGTACAGCACCTGGCTGACCTTCGGGTGGCTCGCCAGCAGCTCGGCGACCTTCTCCGCGTTGGCGCTGTGCCGGTCCATCCGGACGCCCAGCGTCTTGATGCCGCGCAGCACCAGCCAGGCGTCGAACGGCCCGGAGACGGCGCCCATCGCGTTCTGGTGGTACGCCACCTCCTCGCCCAGGCTCGCGTCGGCCAGCACCAGCGCACCGCCGACCACGTCCGAGTGGCCGCCCATGTACTTGGTGGTGGAGTGCACGACCGCGTCCGCGCCGAGCGCGATCGGCTGCTGCAGGTACGGGCTGGCGAAGGTGTTGTCGACCACCAGCAGCGCGCCGGCGCCGTGCGCGACCTCGGCGAGCGCGGCCAGGTCGGTGATGCCCAGCAGCGGGTTGGACGGGGTCTCCACCCAGACCGCGCGGGTGTTGGGGCGCAGCGCGGCCCGGACGGTCGCCAGGTCCTGGGTGTTGGCGACGGAGAACTCGACGCCCCAGCGGGTCAGCACCTTGGCGAACAGCCGGAAGGTGCCGCCGTAGGCGTCGTTGGGGATCACGATGTGGTCGCCCGGCTTGAGGATGGTGCGCAGCAGGGTGTCCTCGGCGGCCAGGCCGGAGGCGAAGGCGAGGCCGCGGGCGCCGCCTTCCAGTGCCGCGAGGCACTCCTCCAGCGCGGTGCGGGTCGGGTTGGCGCTGCGGCTGTACTCGTAGCCGCCCCGCAGGCCGCCCACCCCGTCCTGCTTGTAGGTGGACACCTGGTAGATCGGCGTGACGACGGCCCCGGTCTGGGGGTCTGCTTCCTGACCCGCGTGGATGGCGAGGGTCTCGAAGCCCTGGGGAAGCTGGTGCTCGGTCATGGGTCGAGCCTAGTGGCCGTACGGGCCGGTGCCCTCCGGAACGTCCCAGCCCGCCGTGAACCGGGCCGGCCGTGAACCGGGCCGGCCGCGAACCGGGCCGGCGGCGGAATCCGGGCGGCGCCGGAATCCGGGGGCGGCCCGCCGCGTTGAATCCTGCGCAACCCTCCCTACCCAGCTGGAGCAGGCCGTGCTGTTCAACCGCCACAAGACCTCGCTCGTTCCCGCCGACCAGGCGCTGCCCGGCCGGGAGTCGCCGGGCTTCGCGCTGCGCGAGCCGCACACCGTGCTCGGCCACCCGCTCACCGGGCCGTACCCGGACGGCCTGGAAGTGGCCGACTTCGGGCTGGGCTGCTTCTGGGGCGCCGAGCGGACGTTCTGGCGCCTGCCCGGCGTCTGGACGACGCTGGTCGGTTACCAGGGCGGCTACACCCCCCACCCGACGTACGAGGAGGTGTGCAGCGGGCTGACCGGGCACACCGAGGCGGTCCGGGTGGTGTTCGACCCCTCGCTGGTCTCCTACGAGCGGCTGCTGAAGACCTTCTGGGAGGCGCACGACCCGACCCAGGGCAACCGCCAGGGCAACGACGTCGGCACCCAGTACCGCTCCGCCGTCTACACCCACTCCCCCGCCCAGGCCGCCGCCGCGGCCGCCGGCCGGGACGCCTTCCAGCCGGCCCTGACCGCGCTCGGCTACGGCCCGATCACCACCGAGATCGCCCCGGCGGGCCCGTTCTACCCGGCCGAGCCGTACCACCAGCAGTACCTGTCCGACGCCAAGAACCCGAACGGCTACTGCGGCCTCGGCGGCACCGGCGCCTCCTGCCCGATCGGCGTGGCCCGCACGCAGGGCTGACCGTCCGTGACCGTTCCGGCGGGCCGGCCACCCGAGGTGACCGCCCGCCGGTCGGGGCGCAGACTGGAAGGGCCAGCAGGCGGGCCTGCCTCCTCTCCACGCGGGCGGCCGGGCCGTCCGCGTGGAGAGGAGCGCGCCATGTCCGGTCTCGTCCGCATGAACTTCGACGCCCCCGAGGAGGTCCGCCCCTTCGAGGAGGGCACGGGGGAACTGCGTCTGGTCAACCTGGACGCCGGCCCGGTGGGCCGGGCCGTGTTCCACCCGGGTTGGCAGTGGTCCAAGCACGTGAAGCCGATCGCCAAGACCGACAGCTGCCTGGCCGCCCACACGGGGTACGTGGTCTCGGGCCGGATGAGGATCGTCATGGACGACGGTCAGGAGACCGAGTTCGGCCCGGGCGACCTGATGATCTGCCCGCCCGGGCACGATGCCTGGATCGTCGGCGACGAGCCGTGCGTGATCGTCGACTGGCAGGGTTTCGCCGACTACGCCAAGCGCTGACCGGCGCTGACCGGCGGCTCCCGGCGTCAGACCGCGCTGCCGGCCTTCCAGGCGGCCCAGCCGAGGTTCCAACCGTTCAGGCCGTTGTCCGGCGCGACGGTCTTGTCACCGGAGTTCACGACCTCGACCACGTCGCCGACCATGGAGCTCTTGTAGAACTTGTAGCCGTCCGTGCTGCCGTCCTGCGCGCCCTTGGCGTCCTGGAGGCCGATGCAGCCGTGGCTGGTGTTCTGGCCGCCGAAGATCGACGACGGAGACCAGTAGTTTCCGTGGATGAAGGTGCCCGAGGTGGTGAGCCGCTGGGCGTGCGGCACGTCCGCGATGTCGTACTCGCTGCCGAGGTTGACGGTCTGCGAGTTCATCCGGGTCTGCTGGAACTGCTCGGAGATCACCATCTTGCCGCCCCAGGTGCGGTGCTCGGGCGAGCCGCCGGAGATCTTGTAGACGGCGCTGACCTGGCCGTCGGTGGTGACGGTGAGCTTCTTGGCGGCGAGGTCGGCGACGCTGGTCTGGGCGCGGCCGATGGTGAAGCGGACGTCCTTGGACTGGGTGCCGTAGACGCCCTTGGCGCCCTCGACGTCCTTGAGCCGGAGCTTGAGGGTGACCTTGGTGCCCTTGGCCCAGTACTCCTGCGGCCGGAAGTCGAGGCGGGTGCTGGAGAACCAGTACCCGACGATCTCGACACCCGGCTCGGCTATCACGGTGATCGCCTGCTGGACGGCCTTGCGGTCCGTGATCGGCTTGCTGAAGGTGATCGAGACGGGCATACCGACGCCGACGACCGAGCCGTCCTCGGGCGTGAAGTAGCCGACGAAGGTGTTGGCCGGGGTGGCCGTGGTGAAGGTGGCGTTGGCGTCCGCCTCCAGCTTGTCCTTGTCGAGGGCGGTGGCGGCCACGGTGTACTTGGTGCCGCTGGCGGGGGCGGCGGCCGAGGTCCAGCTGGCGCCGTCGGAGGCGAGCTGGCCGGCCAGTTCCTTGCCCGTGGAGTCGGTGACCTTGACGGTGCCCAGGGTGCCGTTGCTGACGGTGACCTTGACCGGCTCGCTGAAGCTGGCGGAGGCGGCACCGTCCGCAGGCGTGACGGTGATGACGGCGGTCGAGGTCTTCGGCGCGCTGCTGGTCCCGCCGGAGCCGCTGCCGGCACCCGGGGTTCCAGCGGAACCGCCCGAGCCGCCGGAGCCGTTGGCGTCGGCGCTCTTGGTGTCGTTGCAGGCCGCGAGCAGCAGGACCGGCGCCCCGATCAGGCCCGCGAGCACTCCGCGCCGGCTCCAGTTGCCTCCGCCTGCCCGCCCCTGACCGTCCCGTGCCGTCACGTCGCGTCTCCCTGCTGATCATCCCGGGCATTTACGGATACAGAAACGCAATCCGCCCGTGCACGGTTCCACCTCCGAAGGGTAAGCGATCGTATGAGATGACCCAACTTCCCGGTGAACAGGGAAAAAACGCCCGGCCTGCGGGGCAGACCGGGCGTTCACGAGCGGTGACGAGCTCGCGGGGCGAGGCCGCTACTCGGCGGACTCGTCCACCACGTACTCGTCCCAACCCTCGTTCTCGGGGTCGAACTCGGTCTGCGCCGACTCCCAGGTCGCCGAGGCCAGTTCGACACCCGGCACGTCGCCGAGCAGCGCCACCGGGTCGATGAAGTGGGCGAGCGAACCCGACGGGTCCACCTCGATGGCGTCGACGGACTGGGCGCGCTCGTCGTCGTCGAGGTACTCGTCCTCGGTCACCTGCTTCAGGGCGGCCGCCTTGAGCGCGCCCTCGTCGGTGATCTCCGCGATGAGCTCGATCTTGAGCCGGACGTAGCGCGGCTCGTCCTGGGTGGTTTCAGTGCTGGTCATGCGTGTGAGCGTACGGGAAGGGCCGGTCCCTCGGAGAAGGACCGGCCCTGCCGTTCTCCGCCTCGGTTCCCCCACCCGGGAACCGCGGAGACGCGCCGTGCGGCGCGCGGTACCGCGGGAGCCGCCGCACCCTGTCGACCGGCCGAAGCCGGACAGGGGCGGGACGACGGCACCTCCCGCGGAGGCCCCTCTCCCCCGTTGCCGGGCTGGAGGGCGGACACGGCGGGCCGGGTCAGGACCGCCCGACGTGTCCGGAGCCGACCGCGTCCACCGGGGAGCCGCTCCCGGACGGTTGCCGTCGTCTCGCTCGGCGTCTTGCCGTTGACCACCACGATGCCGGACGGTTGTTAACCGCGTGCTGCGGGCAGGTGACGCCGGTGTACCACTTCGCCCGTGGGCGAACCGCGGGCAAAACGTGGGCGAAACCTCGGCCGCCCCGCCGACCGGAGCCGGTGGCGGGGTCGGGGTCGGTCAGGGCCGGTCAGGCCGGGGCCGACGGGTCAGTGCGCGGCGCGGCCGGCGAGGAAGCCCAGCAGGTCCTGGCGGGTGACGATGCCCTGCGGCTTGCCGTCCACCAGCACCACCGCGGCGTCGGCCTTCTCCAGCACGGTCATCAGGTTGGTGACCGTCTCGCCCGCACCGACGACCGGCAGCGGCTTGGACATCACCCGGTCCAGCGTGTCGGTCAGCTCGATCTCCTTCGCGAAGACGCCCTCCAGCAGGAGCTTCTCCGCCACCGAGCCGATCACCTCGCCGGCCATGATGTCGGGGTGCCCGGCACCCGGGGAGACCACCGGCATCTGCGAGACGCCGTACTCGCGCAGCACTCGGACCGCCTCGGCGACCGTCTCGTTCGGGTGCATGTGGACGAACTGCGGGATGCCCTCGTGCTCGATGGCGTCCTTGCGGGCCAGCACCTCGCCGATGTGCGCCTCGTCGGTGGCCGAGGGCAGGAAGCCGTAGTCGGCCATCCAGTCGTCGTTGAAGATCTTGGACAGGTAGCCGCGGCCGCCGTCCGGCAGCAGCACCACCACGACGTCGTCCGGGCCCAGACCCTTGGCCACCTCCAGCGCGGCCACCACGGCCATGCCGCAGGAGCCGCCGACCAGCAGGCCCTCCTCCTTGGCCAGGCGGCGGGTCATCTGGAAGGAGTCCTTGTCGGAGACGGCGACGATGCCGTCGGCGACGTCACGGTCGTAGGCGGTCGGCCAGAAGTCCTCGCCCACGCCCTCGACCAGGTACGGCCGGCCGGTGCCGCCCGAGTAGACCGAGCCCTCCGGGTCGGCGCCGATCACCTTGACCTTGCCGCCCGAGACCTCCTTCAGGTAGTTGCCGGTGCCGGAGATGGTGCCGCCGGTGCCGACGCCCGCCACGAAGTGGGTGATCCGGCCCTCGGTCTGCTCCCACAGCTCCGGACCGGTGGAGTGGTAGTGCGAGGCCGGGTTGTCCGGGTTGGAGTACTGGTCCGGCTTCCAGGCGTTCGGGGTCTCCCGGACGAGCCGGTCGGAGACGTTGTAGTACGAGTCCGGGTGCTCGGGGGCCACGGCGGTGGGACAGACGACCACCTCGGCGCCGTACGCGCGCAGGGTGTTGATCTTGTCGGTGGACACCTTGTCCGGACAGACGAAGATGCACTTGTAGCCCTTCTGCTGGGCCACGATCGCCAGGCCGACACCGGTGTTGCCGGAGGTCGGCTCGACGATGGTGCCGCCCGGCTTCAGGGCGCCCGAGGCCTCGGCGGCCTCGATCATGCGCATCGCGATGCGGTCCTTCACCGAGCCGCCGGGGTTGAAGTACTCGACCTTCGCCAGCACTGTCGCGCTGATGCCCTCGGTGACCTTGTTCAGCTTGACCAGCGGCGTGTTGCCGACGAGGTCGATGATCGAGTTGTGGTACCGCACGGGGGTCCTCCCGGTTGTGGGCATGCGAGTGCTTTCGGTACTGCAAAGCCTAGGCCGTGCCGCCCGCCCCAGCCCGCCCTTCCGCCCCACCCGCCCCTCGCCCCGCCCCGGCCCCGCGCGGCGGCCCCGCCACCCGCCCTCCTCCTCCAATGGCCCAGCCCCGCAGGTAGCCCCGGCCCCCGCGCGGGTAGGAGGGGGGTGCAGGCATCGCCATGGCCCCGGAGGGGGCGGCACCAGGACGCGAAGGGGGCATCGGATGCCAGGGGCACAGGACTCGCGGGCCCGGGTGGCCCGCCGGATCGCCACCGCGGCGGCGTACGGCGGCGGCGGGCTCGGCCTGCTGGGCGTGGGACTGGTGGGCGTGCTGCTCACCGAGAGCAAGCTGGCGATCCAGGCCATCGGCGTGCTGGAGGGCGATCCGCCCAAGGCCGACGGCGTCTACGGCGAGGCCTTCGCCGACAGCTCCGCCGCCACGCAGCCACCGCTGGTGCTGGCCGTCCTCGGCGACTCCACCGGCGCCGGCCTCGGCGTGCTGCGGGCCCGGGAGACCCCGGGCGCGCTGCTCGCCGCGGGCCTGGCCTCGGTGGCCGAGCGCCCGGTCCGGCTGGTCAACGTGGCCCGCTCCGGCGGCCGTTCCGCCCACCTCTCGGGCCAGCTGGAGCAGGCACTGCCGCACCACCCGGACGTCGCCGTGCTCATGATCGGCGCCAACGACGTGACCAGGCACAGCCCGGCCCAGCTGGCCGTCCGCCAGCTCGGCGAGGCCGTCGCGGCGCTGCGGGCGAACGGCTGCGAGGTGGTGGTCGGCACCTGCCCGGACCTCGGGACGATCAAGCCGGTGCACCCGCCGCTGCGCTGGGTGGCCCGCCGGCTGAGCCGCCAGCTGGCGGCCGCGCAGACCATCGCGGTCGTGGAGGCCGGCGGCCGGACGGTCTCGCTGGGCTCGCTGCTGGGCCCGGAGTTCGCGGCGCGCCCGGAGATGTTCGCCGCCGACCGCTACCACCCGTCCGCCCAGGGCTACGCGACGGCCGCGATGGCCGTGCTGCCCTCGGTGTGCGCCGCGCTCGGCCTCTGGCCGGAGGAGGAGCGCCCGGCCGCACCCGTGCCGGGCGGGACGGTGCTGCCGGTGGCGATGGCCGCCGCCGCCGCGGCCGGGCGTTCGGGCACCGAGGTCGCGGCCGTCGAGACGGAGGGCGCCGGCCGCCGCTGGGCGTTGCTGCGCCACCGGCTGCGGGTCGGGCTGCCCGGCTCGTGGGCGCCCGAGGAGGTCCGGGAAGGAGCCGTTCCAGAGGCCGGCGACACGTCGGCCAGCTCACACGCCGGGACGGGTGACGCCTGATCTACCAGGCGGTAACTTTCCTCCCGGACGCCAGTCCGCCGTCACCCAGCGAGGAGCCCGCCATGCCCGAAGCCGTCATCGTCAGCGCCACCCGTTCGCCGATCGGCCGGGCCTTCAAGGGCTCGCTCAAGGACGTCCGCCCCGACGACCTGACCGCCCACGTCATCCAGGCCGCGCTGGCCAAGGTCCCGCAGCTCGACCCGCGCGAGATCGACGACCTGATGCTCGGCTGCGGCCTGCCCGGCGGCGAGCAGGGCCACAACCTGGCCCGCATCGTGGCCGTCCAGATGGGCATGGACTACCTGCCCGGCGCCACCATCACCCGCTACTGCTCGTCCTCGCTGCAGACCACGCGGATGGCACTGCACGCGATCAGGGCCGGCGAGGGCGACGTCTTCCTCTCGGCCGGCGTGGAGACCGTCTCGCGCAGCGTGAACGGGACCTCGGACGGCATGCCGGGCACCACGAACCCGGTCTTCGACGAGGCCCAGGCCCGCACCGCCAAGCGCGCCGAGGAGGGCGGCGGGGAGTGGCACGACCCGCGCGAGGACGGCCTGCTGCCGGACGCCTACATCGCGATGGGCCAGACCGCCGAGAACCTGGCCGCGCTCAAGGGGATCACCCGTGCCGAGCAGGACGAGTTCGGCGTCCGCTCGCAGAACCTCGCCGAGGCCGCCATCAAGGCCGGCTTCTGGGAGCGCGAGATCACCCCGGTGACGCTCCCGGACGGCACCGTGGTGAGCAAGGACGACGGCCCGCGCGCCGGCGTCACGCTGGAGGGCGTCTCCGGCCTGAAGCCGGTGTTCCGACCGGACGGCACCGTGACCGCCGGTAACTGCTGCCCGCTGAACGACGGCGCCGCCGCGCTGGTCATCATGTCCGACACCAAGGCCCGGGAGCTGGGCATCACCCCGCTCGCCCGGGTGGTCTCCACCGGCGTCAGCGCGCTCTCCCCCGAGATCATGGGCTACGGCCCGGTCGAGGCCTCCCGGCAGGCGCTGCGGCGGGCCGGCCTGACCATCGACGACATCGACCTGGTCGAGATCAACGAGGCCTTCGCCGCCCAGGTGATCCCGTCCTACCGGGATCTCGGCATCGACCTGGACAAGCTGAACGTCAACGGCGGCGCGATCGCCGTCGGCCACCCGTTCGGCATGACCGGCGCCCGGATCACCACCACCCTGATCAACTCCCTGCAGTGGCACGACAAGCAGTTCGGCCTGGAGACCATGTGCGTCGGCGGCGGCCAGGGCATGGCGATGGTGATCGAGCGCCTCAGCTGACCCCGCCGAGCCGCCCCGAAAGGGTCTGGACCACCCATTTGGAGTGACCGTGAGTAATTGAGGGCCGGATCACATCGCGAGGTCGATCCGGCCCTCTTTTCGCTCGTTTTCGGCCCGGAAATCGACACTGCGGAGCGGATCAACTCCACTGCGTAGAACGGTGTTACCTAACAATTTGGGGACAAGAGCGAAAGTCCCCCACAAATTAGACATTCGCCACTGCGGCAACAGCCCCGGATGCGGCAGTGTGGACACGTAACCCCGTTCCGCTCCTCGCTAGGAGTACGTTCCGTGAGCGCCGTCTACACCATCCTGCTGCTGATCCTGATCACCGTGTCGACCGCCGTGCTGCTCCACCTCCGGGGACTCTCCCGCCGGCTGGACGCGCAGGCCGCGGCCCAGGCCGCACCCGCCCCGGTGGACCAGGCCGCGATACGCCAGGCCGTCACCGAGGCACTCGCCGTCGACCGCGAGCGGGAGATCACCGAGGCCCGGGCGTTCTGGGCCGAGCAGGAGGCCCGCGCGGCCGAGGACGCGCCGCTGTTCGACTCCCCGTACACCGGCGCGTTCGCCAGCACCGACGAGTGGCCGCTGTTCTTCCCCCGCCCCACCGGCCCGCAGGACGCCGTCGACAACGCCGGCACCATGGACCCGGAGTTCGGCGAGGCGCTGCGCTCCGCGCTGGAGGACCTGATCAACGAGGGCCCCGCCGAGCCCGGCCCCGAGGGCGGCTCGTCGCCGTTCCCCGGCCAGGGCTCCGGCGCCTCCGCCGGCACCGCCTCCGCCTCCACCGGCTCCGCCGAGCCCACCGGGGACGCCCGCGCCCGCCGCGAGGCCGACCTGCTGGCCACCGGCCTGGAGGCCGGGCTGCTGGACGCCGACCAGGCCGTCGAGGACGCCCCGGTCGCCGCGCCCGACCCGCGCCGCCACCCCTCCCACCCCGACTTCGTGCCCAGCCAGGCGCCGTCCCGCGAGTGGACCGACACCCGGCTGGCCACCCTCGCCGACGAGGCCGTCGCCCTGATCGACGTCCGCCCGGGCCCGCTGGGCACCCTGGACGTGTACGCCTTCGCCGACGGCACCACGCTCTGCGTGGCCCCGGGCGACCGGGAGGCCGCCTACCGGCTGATCGACGCGGTCCGTGCCGGTGAGCACGTCCGACTGCTCGGCGGCTCGCGCTTCTCCGGCTCGTACTCGCTGACCTTCTCCACCGACGAGGAGGCCGTCTACGTCCTCGCCGACCGGGTGGTCGCCAGCATCTGACGCCGCCCCAGCAGCGCGGCAGCACGGCACACACAGCGCAGCACACCGAAGGCCGGCCGGGTCAAGGGGTTACCGACCCGGCCGGCCTTCGGCGTGTCCGGACGTCTAGCCGCAGAGCGCCGCCGTCGCGCGCACCGCGGCCACCGCTTCGGCCAGCACCTCCGCGGCCGCCACCGGCCCGTCCGCCAGGGCGACCGCGGCGCCCTCCGGCAGGGCCGTCAGCGCGGCCGCCAGGTCGTGCCCGGCGACGGCCAGTTGGTCGCCCACCGCGAACGCCCCGGCCTCCGGGAACTCCCGCTCCGACCCGCCCTCCGCCGCCAGCGCGAGGGCCGCCAGCCGCCGGGCCAACGCCAGTGCGGCCGCCGCCCGGGACTCGTACCCGGGCACGGCGCCCAGCAGTTTGCTCTGCGGCAGCGAGCGGAAACGATCCGCCAGGGAGTCGACGGCTTCGACCAGGAGCTGTACGTCATGCATGACAGGGAGCCTAAACGCCGCCGGGCCCCCGGAGCGTTTCGCTCCGGGGGCCCGGCGGCAGTGGGTACGGCGGGACCGCGATTAGTCGTCGCCGCGCAGGATCGCGATCAGACGCAGCATCTCGACGTAGATCCAGACCAGCGACAGGGTGAGCCCGAAGGCGGCCCGCCAGGCCTCCTTCTGCGGCGCGCCCTGGGCGATGCCCTCCTCGATCGCCGCGAAGTCCAGCGACAGGAAGAAGGCGCCGAGGGCGATGCCGATCAGGCCGACCACGATGCCCAGCGGGCCGGAGCGCAGACCGAGGTCGGCGCCGAACGCCATCGCGATCATGTTGACCAGCATCAGCAGCACGAAGCCCATGGCGATCGCGATGCCGATCCGGGTGTAGCGCGCGGTGACCCGGATCCGGCCGCTCTTGTAGGCGAACAGCATCGCCGCGAAGACCGCCGCCGTACCCAGCACCGCCTGGATCGCGATGCCCTCGACGACGGTGTTGAGCACGTGCGTGACCGCGCCGAGCGCGAAACCCTCAAGAGCCGCGTAGGTCAGGATCAGCGGCGGGCTGACGCTGCGCTTGAAGGAGACCACCAGGCCGACGACCATGGCCACCAGGCTGGCGCCGATCGCGAAGCCGAAGTTCTCGAACGGCAGCACGAACCAGGCCACCGCGCCGGCGGCGACCAGGGTCAGCAGCGTCATGGCCGTGCGCGCGACCACGTCGTCGAGCGTCATCCGCCCGGTGGCGGCGGGGCCGGCCGACGGCCCGTTGTACATCTCGTACAGCTGCTCGTCGGTCAGCGGGCCCTGTGCCTGCGGCTGCTGGGCGTAAGGGGTCCCCGCGTAGGGGTTGTTGCCGTACTGGCCCCCGGCCTGCGTGGTGGTACCGAACCCCGCGTAGCCGGGCTCGCGGGTGAAGGACCCCTCCCGCGAGAAGACCGGGTTGCTGCTTCTCATTGCACATTCCCTCCGTGGCGGCACTGCACCGCCCAGCCACCAGGGTAATGGCTTGGCAAAAATATCGGGATACGCCGCGAGGAGGATCACTGAACGACTCCCGGCGGGGACGCCGTCGGCGCCCCCGCGAGTCGAGCGGTGCCCGGAGCCGGACTCGAACCGGCACGGCCTCGCGGCCAAGCAGTTTTAAGCTGCCCGTGTCTGCGTTCCACCATCCGGGCGTCCTGTGGACGGGCCGCTCCATCGGCCGGAGAAGAAACGCTCCGCCCCCGGTGCGGGCCACCCCAGAGCCTAGTCGCCCGCCTCACCCTTTCGCATGTTCCCAGCCAGGGAAGTTGTCATGTTTCCTTGCGATCTGACGAACAGTCCGCAATTCGGCCACGAAGTGCACGAGTTCCGGCCACCGACTCGCGCTCAGGGTCGGCGTCATACCCCAGGAGGAGGGCGTCACCTGGCCGTACGCCCAGCGGCGGTCAGGCCAACCGTCCGGCGGAGCGACGAGAACTCATGATCACACGGCGGAGCATGGAGGTACGGCCGGGCGCCCCTGGCGGCCCGGCCGTCCAGGCGCCCAGCGCGTCTCCCGCAGCCCGCGACCACCAAGGAGCACCCCCGTGACCACGTCGACCGCAACCGCCGTCCGGACCGGCCTGGCGGCCGCCCGCGCCACCGGCCTCAACAAGGTCTACGGGGACGGGGAGACCCGCGTCGTGGCCCTCGACAACGTCAGCGTCGACTT